>NZ_JBQEOF010000001.1:536373-548766 GCF_052044995.1 Roseateles sp. 22389 | reverse complement strand
CCCTTGTATCTTTCGTTTTGAGAGTACACACAGGTTTGTTTTGGCAGTTGTCCACAGCCCGTCTGCCCTCTGGGATACCTAGCCCGTGGGAGAGCATTTGGCGTGGACGACTGGCCGTCTGTTGAGCAAGCCCGAACAGTTGCTGGACGGCCGACATGCACTGGCGTGCTCGGACCTCGAATTTGCAAGGATGGGAAATGGCAGGCGCACCTGAACTGATTTTTGTTGGTATCGATGTTTCCAAAGCCACGCTTGAGGTGGCCTTGAATGACAGGGACAAGACGCAGACCTTCAGCAACGATGAGCCCGGTTTGAAGTCGCTGTTGGCGATGCTCACTGAGATGCGCGAGCGCGTGGGAGTCGTTCTGCTGGAAGCCACCGGTGGGCTGGAGCAGCCGGCGGCGGCGATGCTGTGCGCGCATGGTTTGGCCGTCATGGTGATCAATCCGCGCCAGGCGCATGACTTCGCCAAAGCGATGGGCTACCTGGCCAAGACGGACCGCACGGACGCGAAGATGCTGTCGCAGTTTGCGCGCACGCTGCATGCCAGCGACCGGCGCGAGCGACTGCTCTACAAACTGCCCACGGACGCGCAGGAGACACTGCTAGCCATGGTGACGCGGCGCAGTCAGCTCGTGGCCATGCGGGTGGCTGAGCACAACCGATTGGCGAGCATGCACGCGTCGCAGCGCAAGAGCATTCGCACCATTCTGAAGATGCTGGACCACCAAATCGGAAAGATCGATGACGAT
Organism: Roseateles sp. 22389; assembly: GCF_052044995.1. Classification (NCBI taxonomy): domain Bacteria; kingdom Pseudomonadati; phylum Pseudomonadota; class Betaproteobacteria; order Burkholderiales; family Sphaerotilaceae; genus Roseateles; species Roseateles sp. 22389. The sequence goes on along the minus strand of NZ_JBQEOF010000001.1, from coordinate 548,014 downwards.
GCGGGCGGCTTCCTGAAGGAGCACTTCAAGGACAAGCTGGAGTTGCTCAAAGGGCTCAAGGGAGTGGGGCCAGGCACACAAGCGATGCTGATGGCTGCGCTGCCCGAACTCGGCCAACTCAAGCGACGCGAGATCGCCAAACTCGTGGGTGTGGCGCCGTTGAACAACGACAGCGGCACATTCAAGGGTCGGCGCTCCACCTGGGGTGGACGGGCCAATGTCCGTTCGGCGCTGTACATGGCTTCGCTCAGCGCTGTGCGTTATGACCCTGTCCTCAGGAGCTTCTACGAACGACTGGTGCAAGCGGGCAAGCCTAAGAAGGTGGCGCTGACCGCCTGCATGCACAAGCTGCTCACCATCATCAACGCCGTCATCAAGTCCGGCACCGCTTGGCAGCCCTCTTATCCACAGCCCGCGCTAGCCTGATTAGCGCTTGACTTGGAACACAGTTGCTCTCCCCCTCTGGGGGCGAGGGGATGAATGTGGCCCTGTGCGTGCGAGAGAGCGGGGGGAGTTTCACCCTCTCCCGCTTGCGGGAGAGGGAGGGGTGAGGGTCTTCCTCGCCACTGCGCTCGGTGCTTGTTTGAAGCACTCCCTCCCTGCCACCTCTCTGCGCCAGCATGGGGGAGAGATTTTCCCGGCAGGCCGCGAAAACCCCTCCCCCATACCCCGACACATCACCGTCCTGCGGCGGCCCCGCACCGAGGCCTTCCCAGACAGCGTCGCGCCAGGTTCAGGCAGCCTGACGCACGCCCTGCTGCGCCTCGTCCAGCACCGCCTTGAGCTGCTGGATGGTGGCGGGCTTGACCAGGTAGGCGCTCGCGCCGCGCCGGATCGCCTCGGCGGCATCGCCCGGATCCGAGGTACCGGTCAGCATGACGATCGTCATCGGACCACCGCTGAGCGCCTCGCTGACGAAGTCCATGCCCTGCCCGTCCGGCAGCGCCCGGTCCAGGATCAACGCGTCCGGCCGCCGCGCGGCAATGCAGGCGCGCGCCTCGGCCAGGGTCGCGGCGGTGGCGGCGGTGTAGCCCTCCAGCTCCAGAAGGATGGCCAGCGTCTCGCTGGATTCAAGGTTGTCGTCGACGATGACGGCGTACGGTTGCATGGCAAACCCTGCGGCAAGAGGTCCATGGAGAAGTTCCCGTACATGCGCGCCAGCGGCGCTCGACGGGCAGGCATGGCCCTCTGGTGGCAATTCCCGTGCCCTCGCCGTCTTCGGCGCGACGAGGAACGAACGACGCTTCAGGCTGCCACCGGAATGGGGGGACGGCGATTCCACCCCGGGTCGGGACGGATCTTTGCCCTGCGCCTTTCTGACCATAATCCGCGCCTTGGCGACCGGGTCCGGCCCTCGCGCCGCCCCCGCCGTCCGCGCGCCCGACCGCCCGCCGAGTTCCATGACGACGATCGACGCTCCCATTTCCACCGAGTTGCTGCCCCGCCTGCGCCGCTGCACCGCCCCCCTGCACGACGAGATCGAGGCGCTGCTCCGGCTCGAGGCGCCGATGCCGCTCGCACGCTACGGCCGGATCCTGCGCGGCTTCCATGAATTCCTCCAGCTCTGGGAACAGCGCGTGCGCCACGCGCTGCCCGAGCCGCTGCGGCCGTGGTTCGACGCTCGCCGGCGCGCCCCGTTCGCCGCACTCGACCTGGCCGCGCTCGCGCTCCCCCACGACGACACGATGCGCGCCGCGGCCCGGGCCTCGCAGCACCAGGTGCGGCTGGACAGCCCGGCCGCCGCCTTCGGCTCGCTGTACGTGCTGGAGGGCTCGGCGCTGGGCGGCCAGGTGCTGACGCCGATGCTGCTCGCGCGGCACGGCCTGACCCCGGAGCGCGGCGCCGCCTATTTCCACGGCTTCGGCGAGCGCACCGGCGCGATGTGGCGCGAGTTCCGACAACTCGCCGATGCGCAGGCCGGCGCCGACGAGACGGATCGCGATGCCGCCTGCCACGCGGCCGTCCAGACCTTCCAGGCGCTGATCGAGACCTTCGCGTCGGTGGGCGCCGGGGCGCCGGACCTGCCGGTCGCAGCGACCGCTCCGTCGATGTCATTCGTTTCGACCGCCGCGGCCACGTCGGTCGCGACTCCGCAATGAACGGGGACGTCGCCACCATGAGCCAGGGGCCGTCGCCGACGTCGATGGACCGCCAGATCGCGCAGTGCGCCAGCGAGCCGATCCGCATCCCCGGCGCGATCCAGCCCCACGGCTGGCTGGCCGCGGTGGACTGGCGCGATGGCGCGCTGGTCGCCTACAGCGAGAACTGGCGCACGCTGCTGCCGGAGTCGGGCGACCTGCTGCCGGCACGCATCGAGGGCGTGCTCGATCCGGTGCGCGCGGCTCGCCATGCGTGGATCGATGGCGAGGGCCCGGTGTCCTGCGGCACGCTGGTGATCGGGGGGCGTCGCCTGCATGTGTCGGGCCACCGGCTCGGCGAGCGCGGTTATTTCGAGCTGGAGGCCGACGTCGAGGAGAGCGGCAACCGGGCGCCGATCTACAGCCTGGCCCGGCACCTGGTGCCGATGATGCAGCGCACCGCCGCGGTGGACGAGCTGTGCCGGGTGGTGGTCGCGGAGATGAAGCGCCTGACCGGCTTCGGCCGCTGCCTGGCCTATCGCTTCGATGCCGAGGGCCATGGCGAGGTGCTCGCCGAGGCGCTCGACGGCGGCTACGACGCCTATGCCGGCCATCGCTTCCCGGCCTCGGACATCCCGCCGCAGGCGCGCGAGCTGTACCGCCTCAACCACATCCGCCTGATCGCCGACGCCCATTACGAGCCGGTGCCGGTGCGCTTCGTCGACGGCCGCGACGGGACGGCGCTGGACATGTCCCAGGCCGCGCTGCGCAGCGTGTCGCCGGTCCACCTCGAATACATGCGCAACATGCGGACGCTGGCGTCGATGTCGGTGTCCATCATCGTGCGCGGACAGCTGTGGGGACTGGTGTCCTGCCACGACCACGCGCCGCGCCAGCTGTCCTGGCAGACGCGCATGGCCTGTGAGCACCTGGGGCAGCTGCTGTCGCTGCAGATCGAGGCGAAGGAAGAGAACGAGCAGGTCACCGAGCAGCTGCGCCTGCGCCAGCTGACGCTGGCGATCGTCGCGCACCTGGCGGACAGCGACGCGACGCTGCAGCGCCTGGTGGAGGAGCCGGGGCCGCTGCTGCGACTGGGCCGGGCCTGCGGCGCGGCGGTGATCCTGAACGACAGCTGCTGGTCGGTGGGCGAGACGCCGGACCGCGAGACGCTGCTGACGCTGGGCCAGTGGCTGGCCAATCGCGCCGACCCGGTGTGGCACAGCGACCGCCTGGCGCTGGACGCGCCGCCGTCGCTGGCCGCGGCGCTGGCCGGCACCGCGGGCGTGCTGGCGATCTCGATCTCCCGGCTGCATCGCCATCACATCGTCTGGTTCCGTCCCGAGATCGTGCAGACCGTGGTCTGGGCCGGCAATCCGCACAAGACACCCACGACGGAGCGCGACACGCGGCTGCATCCGCGCCGCAGCTTCTCGAGCTGGAAGGAGCAGGTCGGCGGCCGCTCCCTGCCCTGGACCTCGGGCGAGGTCCATGCGGTGCAGGAGCTGCGGCAGGCGCTGATCGGCGTGGTGCTGCGGCGCGCCGAGGAGATGGCCGAGGTGGCCATGGAGCTCGGCCGCGTGAACAAGGAGCTGGAAGCCTTCTCCTACACCGTGTCGCACGACCTGCGCGCGCCGATGCGCCACATCGCGGGCTTCGTCGACCTGGTGCTGGAGATGGAGGGCCAGGGGCTGTCGGCCCGCTCGCAGCGCTACCTCGCGCACGTGAAGGAGGCCTCCGCCCATGCCGGGCAGCTGGTGGACGCGCTGCTGGACTTCTCGCGGATGGGACGCTCGGCGATCAAGCATGCGTCCATCCACACCGGTCCCCTGATCGACGACCTGGTGGCCGAGCAGAACGCGATGAACAAGGACCGCCGCATCGACTGGGTGATCCAGCGGCCGCTGCCGCGGCTGTGGGGCGACCCGGTGCTGCTGCAGGTGGCCGTGCGCAACCTGGTGGCCAACGCGGTGAAGTACACGCGGCCGCGCGAGGTCGCGCGCATCGAGATCAGCGCCGTCGAGGACGAGACCGGCGTGGGCCTGAGCATCGCCGACAACGGCGTGGGCTTCCAGATGAAGTACGTGGGCAAGCTGTTCGGCGTGTTCCAGCGGCTGCACCAGAGCGAGAGCTTCGAGGGCACCGGCATCGGCCTGGCCAGCGTGCGGCGCATCGTCGAGCGCCATGGCGGCCAGGTCGACGCCTGGGGCGAGCCCGAGCGCGGCGCCCGCTTCAGCTTCACCCTGCCCACGCGTGCGATGCAGGAGGCCCAGGCGCCCGAGGGCGACACGGCGGCCGAGACCAACACCGACACCACCCACCGATCACTGTCCCCCGGCGGCGCAGGGGCGCCTCGCGCCGCCGATTCCCTCTCTCCTGATTCGTGAAGCCGAACGCCATGCTCAAGCCCATCCTGCTTGTCGAAGACGACGCCCGCGACCTCGAGCTGACGCTGGTCGCGCTCGAACGCAGCCAGCTCGCCAACGAGGTGATCATCGTGCGCGACGGCGCCGAGGCGCTGGACTACCTCAACCGCGAAGGCGCCCACGCCGACCGCGCCGAGGGCAATCCGGCGGTCATCCTGCTCGACCTGAAGCTGCCCAAGGTCAACGGGCTGGAGGTGCTCAAGGCGGTGCGCGCCACCGAGGCGCTCAAGAGCATCCCGGTGGTGATGCTGACCTCGTCGCAGACGGAGTCGGACGTGGTGCAGAGCTATGCGCTGGGGGTGAATGCCTACGTGGTCAAGCCGGTGGATTTCAAGCAGTTCGTCGCCGCGATCGCCGACCTGGGCGTGTTCTGGGCGGTGCTGAACGAGCCGCCACCGGGCTCGCTGCGCGCCGCGCGGCGCTATGAATGACGCGATGGCCGATTCCGCGCCCCTTCCCCCGTCCGGTGCGCCGACGAGCGCCGCATCCGCCATCGCAGCTGGCGCGCCGCCGCTGGAGATCCTGCTGCTGGAGGATTCCACCTTCGACGCGGAGCTGCTGCTGGCCTCGCTGGAGACGACGCATCCACGGGCACGCGTGACCTGGGTGAAGGACGAGCCGGGACTGCTGGGCGCACTGGAGACGCAGCGCTTCGACCTGATCCTGTCGGACTACCAGCTGCCGGGCTTCACCGGCGCGGAGGCACTGGCGCTGGCGCAGCGGCTGGTGCCGGGCACGCCCTTCATCTTCGTGTCGGGCGTGATCGGCGAAGAGAACACGGTGGAGCTGCTCAAGCGCGGCGCCACCGACTACGTGATGAAGGGCCGCCTGGCGCGGCTGCCGGTGGCCATCGACCGCGCGCTGCGCGAGGTGCGCCAGCGCGACGCGCAGCGGCAGGTCGAGGCGCAGCTGCGCGAGGCCGACGCGCTGTACGCGCGGGTAGTGGATTCGCTGCAGGACCATGCGGTCATCCTGCTCGATGCCGAGGGCCGGATCCGCGATTGGAACCGTGCCGCCGGCACGATCTTCGGCCATGCGCTGGAGGCGGTGCGGGGCATGTCGGCGGAGATCCTGCTGACGCCGGAGGACCGCGCCGCCGACGTGCTCGAGAACGAGCTGGCGCTCGCGCTGACGCAGGGCGCGGCCCGGGATGACCGCTGGCTGATGCGCCAGGACGGCACGCGGCTGCGGGCCGAGGGCGTGGTGACGCCGCTGTTCAGCGCGTCGGGCGCGCTGACCGGGTTCTCGAAGATCATCCGCGACTCCACGCCGGCCTACGAGGCGCAGCAGGCGCTGCGCCAGGGCAAGGAGGAGGCGGAGCGGGCCAACGAGCTGAAGGACCAGTTCCTGGCGGTGCTGTCGCACGAGCTGCGCTCGCCGCTGAGCGCGATCACCGGCTGGGCGGACATCCTGTCGAATTTCTCGGACGCGCATCCGATGCTGGGCAAGGCCGCGGCGGTGATCCGGCGCAATGCGCAGCTGCAGGGCCGGATGATCAACGACCTGCTCGACATGAGCGCGGTGGCCGCCGGCAAGCTGGTGCTGCAGACGGCGCCGCTGGACCTGTCGGCGCTGGCCTCGGAGTCGGTGCTGGGCGCGCTGCACGAGGCGCAGGGCAAGGGCGTCGCGCTGAACTGCGCCGCGCCCGAGCCGGTGTGGATCGCCGGCGACGCACAGCGGCTGGCGCAGGTGCTGACCAACCTGATCGGCAATGCGATCAAGTTCACCGACGGCGGCGGACGCGTGGACGTGCAGGTCGAGGTCGCGGACGGCGAGGCGCTGCTGCGCGTGCAGGACACCGGGCGCGGCATCTCGCCGGAGTTCCTGCCCTACGTCTTCGACCGGCTGCGGCAGGAGGACGGCTCGTCGACGCGCAAGGTCGGCGGCCTGGGCCTGGGCCTGGCGATCGCGCGTGCCATCGCGCAGTTGCACAAGGGCCGCATCAGCGCCGCCAGTCCCGGCCCGGGCGGCGGCGCCTGCTTCGAGCTGCGCCTGCCGATGCTGGCCGACCAGGCCCTGCCGCCGCCGCCGAGCGCGGCGCCGGTGGAGCTGTCGGAGGAGACGCTGTCGGGCGTGCGGGTGCTGCTGGTCGACGACGAGGAGGACGCGCGCGAAGTGGGCCAGGTGGCGCTGAGCCGGCTGGGCGCGAAGGTCAGCGTCGCGGGCAGCGCGGCGGAGGTGCTGTCGCGCCTGACGGACGGCGAGCGCTTCGACCTGCTGGTGTCCGACATCGGCATGCCGGAGATGGATGGCCGCTCGCTGATCCGGGCGGTGAGGCAGCTGCCGGGCGGCAGCGCGGAGGAGTTGCCGGCGCTGGCGCTGACGGCCTTCGCGATGGTGGCGGACCGGCAGGAGGGGCTGGCGGCGGGGTTCCAGGGGTATGTCGCCAAGCCGATCGAACTCGGCGCGCTGACACGGACGATCCAGGAGGTGTTGGGGCGAAGGATTGGGGCGGATTGAGGGGTGCGAGGAGAATCACTCGCCATGCAAGCGCCCTCCCCTTCGTCCGCACCTCGCTCGATCCTGGTCGACATGCCGCGCGGAACCGGCCCGCACCCCGCCGTGGTGCTGGCGCCGGGCGTCAGTTATCACCTGCGCATGCCCTTGATGGAGCGCCTCGGCCAGGTCCTGCCCGAGCAGGGCATCGCCGTGTTCCGCTTCAACTGGCGCTACATGGATTCCGAGCCCCAGGGGCAGCCGTCCGACGATCTGTCCGTCGAGCAAGCCGAACTCGCCGCGGTCATCGCGCTCGCCCGAGCCGACGTCCGCGTGCGGCCGGATCGACTCGTGGTGGCCGGCAAGTCGATGGGGTCGGTCGTTGCCACGCGCATCTTCGCGGCGGATCCGGCGCTGGCAGGCGCGGTCGTGCTGACGCCGTTGATCTCGCGGCCCAGCGCGGGAGACGCGGAGCCAATCAACACCGCCGACCTGCACCATGGCTCGCTCTCGTCGGAGCAACGTCCCTCGCTGCTCGTCAGCGGCGATCGCGATCCCCATTGCGACACGCGGCAGCTCCATCGCTTCGCCGCCGCGGCCACGCCGACGATGCGCGTGGCTGTCGTCGGTGGCGATCATGGGTTCGCGACGCCTGGCCTTGAAGGCGACGCAGCAATCGCAGCGGAATCGGTCTCACGACCTGGTCGCGCGGCTTGTCGTCGACTTCGTCTGCAGCGGCTTCGGATAACGCGCGCTGGTGCACCGATTGGAGCGTGATCAGCGGGGTGCGGCCTGCACAATGCGCTGATGAGCCGTGTGCCGCTTTATCTGAATCCATCCCCGTCTACGGTCGACGGGACAGAGTACGACGTGGTGTCCACGGAATGGACTGGACATCCAGAGATCTTGGGTCGCCTGGCACTAGACGATCACGGCACAAGATGCAGGTTCACTCCAGCTCAGTTGTGGCTCTCGGCAGAAATCTTCCCGCATGGCATTTGGGAGGGGGCGCCTGACGACGTTCGTCGTGAATTGGAGATCGAACGCCAGCGGGGCACCTCTGGTTCGATCTATACCCACCGCCTGCTTCAAGCAATACAACGCGCCCTCGACGTTCGTCGAGAACGAGCGGATGCCAGGGGACAAGACGGACGCTGAACGAAGTCAGTGCGGGCGATATTGTTGGATGAGAGACGCGATCTTCTTGCCGTCCTCGTCCTTACGACGTTCTGCGCGTGAGCGGGCCGTATTTGCCATCCAGCCGGTGATATCCGGATCGGCGCCATTTCTGAGAAGCAGTTCCACCATCTCTGGATAGTCGCGAGTCACGGCTAAGGCGAGCGGTGTTTCTCCGATGGTTGCTTCGTCGTTGGCGTTGACGCCAGCCCCCTGTTGGATAAGCCATTCCGCGGCTTTGTAGTGCTCGCCCTTGACGGCATAGTGGAGCGGGGCGTGTCCCAAGTCATCGAAGATGTCTAGCCGATAGCCAGCGGCGACGAGATTTCGCATCTCCTCGAGGTCGCCGTCGGCTGCGGCGCGATGCAAGCGTTCGTTCTCGAACCAGTTCTCGTCGATGGGCATGGCGCGAGCCTAACTCGTAGTCATCATGCCTCTCTGGCCGTATTCGCCCATCGGTGGGGTTACGGGCGGAGGCAGCGCGGAAGAGTTGCCCGCGCTGGCGCTGACGGCCTTCGCGATGGTCGCCGACCGGCAAGAAGGGCTGGCGGCGGGGTTCCAGGGGTATGTCGCCAAGCCGATCGAGCTCGGTGCGCTGACGCGGACGATCCAGGAGGTGTTGGGGCGAAGGACAGGGGCGGATTGAGGGGGGGCGAGGAGAATCACTCGCCATGCAAGCGCCCTCCCCTTCGCCCGCACCTCGCTCGATCCTGGTCGACATGCCGCGCGGAAGCGGTCCGCACCCCGCCGTGGTGCTGGCGCCGGGCGTCGGTTATCACCTGCGCATGCCCTTGATGGAGGCCGTCAAAGTTGGCGCTTCGCCGCGATGGGCGGACTTGCTCCTTCTAATTTGGTGTTCGCGGCGCCTGTCTCAGGATCGGTAGTCTCGCAATGAACTCGCTGCCACGGCCGCGGCCTTCGCTTCTGACCTCAATGGTTCCTCCGTGCAGGGAGACGATCTCCTTCACGAGGGCGAGGCCGATTCCCAGGCCATGCCCCCGCCCGGAGTCCGCGCCGTCAGTCTGCGTGAACATGTCAAAGATGCGAGGCTGAAGCTCCGGCCCAATACCGCAGCCTGTGTCCAGCACTTTGATCAGGAAGTGAGTTCCGTCGACGTTGACCAGCACCGACGCACGACCACCACGAGGAGTGAACTTGATCGCGTTGTTCAACAAGTTGGTGACAACCTGATGGATACGGCCACTGTCGACCTGTACTCGCACCATCACCGGCGGAAGAACGCTGAGAAGCTCGACGCTGGCGGCGACCGCAGACGGGCGACATGCTTCGATCGCCTCCTCCACCAACGGCTGCAACAGCACGTCTTCGTAGCGCAGATTCAACCGGCCTTCGCTCACTCGCGTCATGTCGACCAGATCCTCGACCAGTCTCTCGACGAACGCGACCTGCCGACGGATCACCTTCGCTGCCTGTTCGATCTGCTTGGGATCGACCGACAACGCAAGCAGTCTTGTGGCAAGGCCGATCGGCTGCAGCGGATTGCGCAACTCGTGCGCAATCGTCCCGATGAAGACCGTTTGATCGTGATGCTGTCGCTCCAGGCGCTGCACTTCGTTCTCGAGCCATTGAGTTCGAAGGCGTAGGTGGGTGGCATCACGAAACAGCTTGGCGAAGCCAAGATGACGGCCGTGCTGACGCCTGGAGAAGGTCATGCCACTGGCCCAGAAGGCCGATCCATCCTTGCGCGCGTGCCATCGCTCATCCTCAACGGCTCCCAGCATTGCTGCGGCATTGAGTTCGTGGCGATGCAGCTCCGCCCTCACGTCGTCGTCAACAAACAACATCGAGAAGCCGCGGTCCAGCACCTCCTCAGCCGAATAGCCGGTGATGCAGTAGCTCCCCTCGCTCCATCCGGTGATTCGCCCCAAGGGATCCAGCAGAACGATCCCATATTGGGAGATGTGCTTGGCAAAGCCATCCACGAGTTCACCGACCTCTTCAGCGTTCCATGCGCCATGCGCGGTCCGAAGCAGTGTCATATGTTCCAGTCCTCATGAGGGAGCAGCTCCTCCAAGGCCTCGATCGACACAGGCTTCAGCAGCGTGTGGTCGAAGAGGTCGGCGGCGGCGCGCAAGCTCTGAGCCGAACCCGAGATCCCGATCAGCAACGCGTTGATGCTCGAGTCCCTTTTGATCGCCTGAGCGAGTCCGATACCTCCGATGCCTGGCATCTCGATGTCCGAGATCACTGCGTCTGGCGGGTCGTCCCGGATCAAGCAGAGCGCTTGCTCCCCCGATAGCGCCGTCCGCACGCTGAATCCGAGCCCCGCGAGCAGCAAGCCAAGCGACGTCGACATGTCAGGTACGTCGTCGACCACCAGGACGGACCGTGGAGGCGGTGGGATGGTCATCCGACTTCCTTGTTGAACGAGATACGCGGCCCCCGGGCATGCCGCGACCCCGGCCATGCTCAGACTCCGAGCCGCCTTGGGAAAGGCACGGAAAAGCACGTACTCCGAGCGCTTTCAAGCGGCCGCGATTGCCGCATCGATTGCCATCGAGACCGCCCGTATCACGGCCTCGCGCTCGGATTCGTCGTCTGCGCGGTAGGTGGAACCTTCCAGTTCGAAAACCCGCTCGGAGCGATTGATCGTTGCATTCCAAACCAGCAGTGCTCCGCTCGCGCTGAAGTCAACGCACGCCTTCGCCAGCCCTGTGGCGGAGGCGCTCACCCGACACTCGTGCCGGAAATCCACGGACTTGAAGAGTCGCATTGGTTGCTCCCTGTTTGTGACGTCGGCGTGCGGGATCAGCGGAACCTTGCGTTCAGCGCCTGACCGATCGACGACACGACGGTCTGGGATTAGGTCTCTCCTTGAGCTCTTTGAACGCATCCCGTCATCTCGAAGAACTGAGGCGCGATGTAGAAGGTGGCGCTCCAACTCAGGAACTTCCCGCTCGCACCAAAGTCGGCACATACCCTGATGACGCGGCCGCTGACAGCCACCGTGTGCTTGAAGTCGACAGTCGTGAGTTGGTTCATCAGCGCCTTCCTCACGGCATTCCCGGCGGCACGGCGGGGGGTGGGGCAATGCTTCGATCGGGCGGGCGATGGGGCAACAGGCCATGACTTGACCGCGGCCGCCGATGATCGAATCCGATCATGGCAGCCAATCCTCGGAGTGCCGCAGTGGGTCCAGCACGTCACGGATCCGCTCGATCGTTCCGTGCTTCGGATCGTTGGGCAGGTCGATGAAGAGCGCGCGCCTCGGTGGGGCGTGACGCCGCCTGAAGATCAGTGTTCCCAGCTCGGAATGGGACGGGCAGACGTAGATGACATCGAAGGACGAAATCTGCAGCCCGCCAATGTGGGCAAGTCCGGCTTTGACGAACATGTCGCGCTTTCGAAAGAGCTCCCTGGCGGAGCGACCTGGTCGTCGTTGATGGCGGCCACGCAAGCTGGCCGACGCGACGCCGCGCGCATGTCAGTGCTGAGCATTCAAGCATGGATGGCGAGCCGGCGGGAAATATGTTTCTGATCCCGGCCTAGGCTTGGATCGTCACTTGC
>NZ_JBQEOF010000001.1:263794-536323 GCF_052044995.1 Roseateles sp. 22389 | reverse complement strand
CTTATCCACAGCCCGCGCTAGCCTGATTAGCGCTTGACTTGGAACACAGTTGCTCTCCCCGCGCAGCGGGGAGAGGGAGTTCATCGGGGCGGGGAGGGCTGGGCTTGTGGGCGACGCTGGCGGGCGGGTCAGAAGTCCGTCGGTCCGGACTGACCGGCGCTCAGGCGGAAGGTGCCGACCACGTCGGCCAGCTTCTGGGCCTGGTCCTTGAGGCTCTCGGCGGCGGCGGCCGATTCCTCGACCAGCGACGCGTTCTGCTGCGTGACCTGGTCGAGCTGCGCGACCGCCACGTTGACCTGCCCGATGCCGTGGCTCTGCTCCTGCGCGGTGTGGCTGATCTCGCCGATCATCTGCGCCACGCGCTGCACGCTGCCCACCACCTCGTTCATCGTCTCGCCGGCGGTCGAGACCTGCCGCGTGCCGGTCTCGACACGCTCGACGCTGGCGGTGATCAGTGACTTGATCTCCTTGGCCGCGCCGGCCGAGCGCTGCGCCAGCGCCCGCACCTCGCCCGCCACCACCGCGAAGCCGCGGCCCTGCTCGCCGGCGCGCGCCGCCTCCACCGCCGCGTTCAGCGCCAGGATGTTGGTCTGGAACGCGATGCCGTCGATGACGCCGATGATGTCGCCGATCTGGCGCGAGCTCGTGCTGATCTCCTGCATCGTCGAGACCACCTGCCCCATCGCCTCGCCGCCCTGGCGCGCGACGCGGCTGGCGGTGTCGGCCAACTGGCGCGCCTGGTCGGCATTGGCGGCGCTGTTGGCGACGGTGCTGTTGAGCTCCTCCATGGAGCTGGCCGTCTCCTGCAGGTTGCTGGCCGTCTCCTCGGTGCGCTGGCTCAGGTCGTGGTTGCCGGCGGCGATCTGGCGCGAGGCGACCGCGATCGACTGGCTGGTCTCGCGCACCTGCAGCATCACCTGCTCGATCTTGTGGACGAACTGGTTGAAGCCACGGGAGATGTCGGCGATCTCGTCCTCGCCGCGCACCTGCAGGCGCTGGCTGAGGTCGCCCTCGCCGGCGCCGATGTCGTTCATCGCGCGCTTGATGCCGGCCAGGCCGCTCAGCAGCGCGCCGACGGCCGCGGCCGCCACCAGCGCCGCCACCGCCGTCACCACCAGCATCGTCAGGCCCGCGTTGCGCAGCACGTCCGACAGCGCCGCCAGCGCCTCGTTGCGCTCGGCCGCGGCCACCAGCACCCAGTCGGTGCCCGGCACATCCACGGCCTTCAGGAAGAAGCGATGCGCCCCCACCTCGGCCAGCGTCGGTTCGTCGCCGTGCGCGGTCGTCAGCAGCGCGCCGTCGATCGCCGCCGACAGGTCCTTCACCGGCTTGAGCGTCAGGGCCGCGTCCGGGTGGGCGATCACGGTGCCCTGCTTGTCCAGCAGCATCGCGAAGCCGCTGGCGGTCGGCTTGATCGACTTCATCGTCGCGACGATGTCGTCCAGCGCCACGTCGGTGCCGGTCACCGCCTTGAGCTCGCCGCCCGCGCGCACCGCGCTGGCGAAGGTCACGACCAGCTTCTTGCTGGAGGCCGCCACGTAGGGCGCGGTGATCACCGGCTGGTCGGTCGCGGACGCCAGCTTGTACCAGCCGCGGCCGGTCGGGTCGTAGTCGGCGGGGCGCTGGCGGTCGGGGATGGAGATCATCCGCTTGTCGGCGCCGCCGACATAGGCCAGGTCCAGCCGCCCGGACTGCAGCGCCTGGGTCAGCACCGGACGGGGGTCCTCGAGCTGCGCGGCCGGCGCCATCGCGGCGACCACGTCCTTCTGCGTCTTCACCCACGCGGCGACGCCGTTGGCGTTGGCGGTGGCGAGATCGGTCAACTGGGCCTGCACCTGGCGACGGGCGTGATCGCGTACGGCCCAGTAGCTGGCGAAGGTGGCGAGCGCGACGGCGGCGACGACGATCAGGATGCTGATCGCGATCAGGCGCGACTTGATGGTCTTCATCACGGCGGGGGTGTCCTGGGGGGATGGGGCGCCCCTCCACGGAGGGAAAGGGCAATTGAGGTTCCGGCCGCGCCGTCCATGACCAAGATCAAACGCGTGATGGCTTCTGGCGCGCGGCGGCCGGGATTGTGCGGTGAGCGCCAGTGATAACCAAGGGTTTCCACCAAGAAGACGGCCGACGCCGTGACGCTCGTCACGACGCCGGCCCAAGCGGGAGACGACGCTCCCACGGCTCAGCCATCGAGGGCGCGGGCCCTCAGTTCGATTCCTTGATGAGGCGGCCGGACTGCGCCTGCAGCGGCCGCGCGTTCATCGGGTACAGGTGCGAGAACACCGAGATCTGCTGGGTCGACAGCTGCACCGGCTGGCGCAGCACCAGCCACAGCACGCCCTCGGTGCAGGGCGGTGTCGTCAGCGAGCCCATGTAGGAGAAGTAGCCCCGCTCCGCGGGCAGCAGCTGGTTGAGGTCGATCGGCACTGGCGCGTTGTAGGTGTCGCCGCGCTCCAGCGGCAGATGGTTCCAGACCGTCTGGATCAGCGCCTGATCCTGGCCGCGCTCCAGCAGCACCGCCAGGATGGCGAGCCGGCCCTCGGCATCCTTGTGGACGAGGTGGGCCACCATGTCGTACTGGCGGCCGTTGATGCGCTCCTCGCTGGGGCGATGGAAATGGAACTGCTGCAGCTCGTAGCGCCGGCCCATGAGCTGCAGCGAGTTGCCCGGCGCCACGTTCACCTGGACCGTGTGGCCGTTGTCCACCACCGAGAAGGCGCTGGACTTGTAGTCGAAGCGGATGCGCTCCTGGTCGACCTTGATGGTGTCGCGCAGGTCGATGGGGCTCTGCCGGGTGCCGATCGCGCATTGGCGGAATTCGGGCTCGAGCTGGCCCCAGCGGTCGGGCGCCCCCTCGCCGGTGTAGGCCCAGGGGGTGGTCGACCGGGCGGCCGAGGCCGCCGCCGCCGGCTTGGCCGCCGCGCGGCGCGCGCGCTGGTCGACCGGGTTGTTCGTGCGGACGTCGGTCGGCGCCTTCTTCGCGTTCAGCTTGAGGGTGGCCGCGTCGTCCTTGAGGCGCTCCGCGAGGCGGTCGCGCAGGGGCTCACCCGCATCGCTGGCGGGGGGCGCCTTGGGCGCGGACGCGGGCGCGTCGGCGGCCAGGGCCGGGCCGCCGGACAGCAGGGACAGACACAGGACGGCCGGCAACCAGGTGCCGAGGCCGGGACGGTGGGACATGGATCGCTCCGCAGGACTTCGGTGTGCCCGCCGTCGGCGGGATGCGCGACGGCGTCCGGACGTGGGTCCGGCGCACCTTCCCTATTTCGGAGGATGGCCGGCCTTCTTGAGGGTGACCGGCGGGTGGACGTCACGCCGCGGGCGTGGACACCTCGCGCTTGACCCAGGTCCAGGCGACCAGGCCGATGCACATCATCCCGGCCGAGGCGAGGGCCAGGGTCAGCATGGAATGCATCACCAGCGGCACCAGCACGCCGGCGACCAGCCCGTTGGCGGCGCTGCCGATGCAGGCCTGCAGGGAAGACGCCATGCCGCGGCGCTCGGGCGCCTGGTCCAGCACCAGCAGCGTCACCACCGGCACCATCAGCGCCCAGCCGAAGGCGAAGCTGCTGATCAGCGGGAAGGCCCAGAACACGCTGTGCGGCAGCGTCAGGTTGCAGACGATGTTGGCGATGGACGTGAAGCCCATGATGAAGAAGCCGCGCCGGATCTGCTTGCGCGGCGCGATCCGGCCGGCCAGGCGGCCGCTGAGCCAGGCGCCACCCATGATCCCGCCGATGCTGAACAGGAAGAACCAGAAGAACTGCGTGGGCGCCAGGCCCAGGTGCTCGCCCAGGAACACCGGCGCGGCCAGCACGTACAGGAACATGCCGTTGAACGGGATGCCGCTGGCCAGCGCCAGCAGCAGGAAGCGGCGGCTGCCCACCAGCGAGCGGTAGCCGCGCAGCAGCGAGCCGACGTGGAAGGGTTGGCGGTGGTCGCGGTGCAGCGTCTCGGGCATCAGGCGCCAGGTGACGGCGAACAGCAGCGCGCCGACGAAGACCAGGAACCAGAAGATCGCGTGCCAGTCGGCGTGGACGTAGAGGAAGCCGCCGATCATCGGCGCGATCGCGGGCGCCAGGCCGAAGAAGATCGTCACCTGGGACATCACCCGCTGGGCCTCGGAGGGCGGGAACATGTCGCGGATGATGGCGCGCGAGACCACCACGCCGGCGCCCGCGGACAGGCCCTGCACGGTGCGCCAGAACACCAGCTGGCCGATGCTGCCCGCGAGCGCGCAGCCCATCGACGACAGCGCGAACACCGCCATGCCCCATAGCACCACCGGGCGCCGGCCGAAGCTGTCGGACAGCGCGCCGTGGAACAGGTTCATCACCGCGAAGCCCAGCAGGTAGCCGGACAGGGTCTGCTGCATCTCGACCGGCGTGGCGTCGAGTGCCTTGGCGATGCCGGCGAAGGCCGGGATGTAGGTGTCGATCGAGAAGGGCCCCACCGTGGCCAGCGCGGCCAGCAGGATGGCGAGGGCCCAGCGTGGCGCGCGCCACAGTTGGCTGGCTTCGGGATTCATGCGTGGGGCGATGCGAGCGTGCGAGAAGCCGCCGACGATACCCCCGCCCGGGCTGTCGCACCGGCCGTCATGCCGCCCGGGCACACCGCTTGCGGGACGGGCGTGCGCGAGTCGCCCGGGTCCGCCGGGCGGCGGCCCGCGCTGTGGCGGCCCCCCTACACTGCGGGGCTTTTGCGGAACTTCGGGCGGAGACGGCGGTGCCAGGCGTGTTGAGCATTGGGGTGGTGGGACTGGGCGTGATGGGCCAGCGGATGCTGGCGCGGCTGGCCGGGCATGCGCGACTGCGCGTCACCCAGGTCTGGGACGAGAACCCGGTGGTGCTGGCGCAGGTGCTGGCGAACGACCCGATGCTGCGCGCCGCCAGCAGCGCCGAGGCGCTGATCCGCGAGCCCGGCCTGCATGGCCTGTACATCGCCACGCCGCCGGGGCCGCACATCGCGCTGTCCGAGCGCGCCTTCGACGCCGGGCTGCCGGTGCTGTGCGAGAAGCCGCTCACCACCGACTTCGCCGCCGCTCGCGCCTGCATCGAGCGCATCGAGCAGGAGCGGCGCCGGGCCGCGGTCAACTATTCGCTCGCGTCGTCGACCGGCCTGGCGCAGCTGCAGCTGGCCTTCGGCGCGGCGTCGCGGCGGCCGCTGGGGGCGCTGCGGGATGTGCGCATCGACCTGCGCTTCGCCGCCTGGCCGCGGCCCTGGCAGGCCGGCGCGGGCGCCTGGCTGTCGCAGCGCGCCGAGGGCGGCTTCACGCGCGAGGTGCTGTCGCATTTCATCTTCGTGCTGCAGCGGGTGCTGGGCCCGGCGCGCGTCGTGCGCAGCGAGGTCGTGTATCCCGCGGACGGCATCGGCTCGGAGCTGTCCGTCGAGGCGGAGCTGAGCGCGGCGGGCGTGCCGGTCATGATCAGCGCGGGCATCGGCGGCGAGCGCGCGGACGACAACCGCATGCTGTGGCGCGCCAGCGAAGGCGAGATCGAGTTGCGGGACTGGTTCGGCGTGACGCAGCAGCGCCAGGGCGAGCGTGTGCAGAGCCTGGGCGATGCCGAGACCCTGCGCATGAACGGCATGACCGACCAGCTCGGTCACTGGGCCGCGATGCTGGAAGGCCGCTCGCACAGCCTGCCGGGCTTCGCCGAAGCGCTCGCGGTCCAGCAAACCATCGAAGCGATCCTTGCAGGCAAGCCCTGACACCCAACGCACCGCGTGGCCGAAGCGGTTTCGCTTTGGGATGCCCCGCTAGGCGCGAACCGGAGCCATAGCTCAGCTATGGTGAGGATTCGCAACGACGCGGGGCGCCCAAAGCGAAGCCGAGGCGGCCACGCGGTTAAACTCTCGCCCCGTGAAGCAAGCCAGACCGCCGCTGGTGCGATCGTGGAAACACGGCACTGGAGGAAGGTCCGGACTGCATAGAGCGGCGTAGCAGCTAACGGCTGCCCGGCGAAAGCCGAGGATCAGAGCAACAGAGACGAGTCGGGACCGGTGCAAGCCGGTTTCGGGTGAAACGGGCAATCTCTACGCGCAGCAACACCAAGTAGGCCAGCGTTGATGCGGCTCGCAGAGCTGGCGGGTAGGTGGCACCGAGCCAGGCAGTGATGCCCGGCCCAGATGAATGGCGGTCACGTGGCGAATCGCAAGAGGAGCCGCGCACAGAATCCGGCCTATCGGCTTGCTTCACCTTTATGACGATTTGCAAGCGAACGTTGGCTTGCAAAGGCTTTCAGGGATTTCCCGCGCGCTGGGCACATCGGTTGCTACCGTGCAGGCATGCAGATCGAACCCCTGGACCCCCACAGCCCCGCCGCGATGTCCCTGCTGGCGCAGTCGGACGCGTACATGGCGGCCCTCTACCCCGGCGAAAGCAACCACCTCCTGGATCCCCAGGCGCTGGCCCAGCCGCAGGTGCGCTTCATTGGCGTCTGGCTTGCGGAATGGCTGGCCGGCTGCGCGGCGGTGAAGGTCGTCGACGACGCCGACGGTCCGTACGGCGAGATCAAGCGGGTGTTCGTCCAGCCGCATTTCCGGGGACGCGGCATTTCCAAGGTGCTGATGGAAGAGCTCGAGTCCCATCTCAGGGCACGAGGCATCGGACTGGCGCGCCTGGAAACCGGCGTGCACCAGCCGGAGGCGCTCAAGCTCTACGAGCGCCTGGGTTATGACCGCCGCGCCCCCTTCGGCGACTACACCGACGACCCGCTGTCCGTCTTCATGGAAAAGCGCCTGTCGGCCTGAGGCCGCCCGCCCCCCTAGAACCTAGTCCCCTCGACGAGTTCCCCCGCCCTGGGGGACGGACGACGGCCACGCGGGCCGGCCTCGACATACCGTGCGGTCTGCCCTGGTTTTCCCGCAGCAGCGCCGCCCGATGGCCCCGACCGACCGCCACGCCCCCAAGCTCGCCTCCATCGAGGCCGCCCGCGCGATCGCCGCACTGGCGGTGGTGCTGATGCACGCGACCCATCTGATGCGGGTGCCGCAGTTCTCGGGCCACGTCGGGCTCGGAGGCCTGTTCGACTTCGGGTATGCCGGCGTCGACTTCTTCTTCGTCCTGAGCGGCTTCATCATCACCTTCGTCCACCACGCGGAGCTCGGCGGCGGCGCGGCGCGCTGCGCGGGCTACCTGTGGAAGCGCTTCGTGCGCGTGTTCCCGATCTACTGGATGGTGCTGGCGATGACCGCCGGCCCGTCGATCCTGGCCCGCCTGGCGACCGGACGCACGCCGGTCTCGGAACTGGGCGCCGAGGACCTCCCCGGCACGCTGCTGCTGTGGATCGGCGGCGGCACGCCGGAATACGTCGGTGTGGCCTGGTCGCTGCAGTACGAGGTGCTCTTCTACCTGAGCTTCTGCGTGCTGCTGCTGCACCTGCGCGGCGGCCTGGCGCTGTACGCGCTGTGGGCCACGCTGGTGATCGCGCAGGCCTTCGGCCAGTTGCCGGCCGCCCTGCCCTGGAAGCTCGGCGATCCGCACTGCCTGCAGTTCCTGATGGGCGTCGCCACCGGGCTGATGGCGCGCCGCGCGACGCTGCCGCTGGTGCGCGGGCAATGGCTGCTGGCGGCCGCGGCCTTCGTCGCCGCGGTGCTGTATGAACGGCTCGGGCCGCAGGGGCCGCACGCCTTCGGTGGTCGCGTGGCGCTGGGGCTGGCCTCGGCGCTGGTGCTCGCGACGCTGGTCGCGATGGAGCGCCGCCGGTCGGTGCGCGTGCCGGCGCTGCTCGTCCAGCTGGGCGCGGCCTCGTACTCGCTGTACCTGGCGCACTGCCTGCTGATCAACATCGTGCTCGCGTCGATGGCCAAGGTCGGCGTCTATCACGCGCTGCCCGAGGCGCTCATCTTCTCGATCGCGGTCCTGGCGGCCGTCACCGGCGGCTGGCTGATCGGGCGCTGCCTCGAATTGCCGGTGGTCGCGTGGCTGCGGCGGCGGCGCTCGCCACCGGCCGCGCCCGCGCCCGCGATCGCGGCCTGAGCGACGCCGCTCGTCACTCCTCGTTGTCGCCGCTGCCGCCCGTCTGGTCGTTGCGCTTCTCCGCCTGCTTCAGCAGCGGGGCCTCGAGGCGCGCCATGCCGTCGATGAAGCTGTCCACCGGCTGCGGCGTGGCGACGCGCAAGGCCGGCGGCGGCAGGGTGGCCATGTAGTTGGGACCGAGCCAGTACTGCTGCTCGGTACGCCGGCCGACGGTCAGCACCAGGCCGACGACGCACATCGCGCCGATGCCCACCGCCAGACGCCGCGACGCCCGCGGCCACACCACCGTCGCATGCCACCACAGCAGCAGCGCGGCGCCGACCGACATCACCAGCGTCTCCAGGGCCAGCAGGCGCGGCAGGTTGAACATGTAGGCCAGCAGCGGCAGCAGCAGGTCGAAGAGCTGCATCGCCACCGTCGCCACCAGCGCCCGCCACAGGTGGGCGCCAAACGCGAACCAGTGCCGGAAGAGCTGCGTCACCAGCGCCCACAGCGCGGCCCAGATCAGCGCCACGCCCACCGGCGCCAGCAGCGCGCTGACGGTGTCGACCCAGGTCGCGCTGCCGTCGTTGGCGGCCCAGTTCGAGCCCCACAGCAGCAGCGCCCAGACCGCCAGCAGCGTCGGCAGCGCCCACGACGGCCGGGCGTCGCGCCGCACCGGCTCGTCGGCGCGGTTCATCGGCTTTTCCGCCGGCAGCGGATCCAGCGAGGTGCGCAGCCGCAGCCGGGTCGTGCCCAGTTGCAGCAGCGCCGACGACGGCCAGGCCGCGCGGCTGCCGGCGGCGATCCGGTGGCCGTCGAGCCAGCCGCCGTTGTGACTGGGCAGCAGCTCCAGCACCGGGCCCGAGGCGGCCGGCGCCGCGTCCGTCCCGGCGTCGTCCCAGTGCAGCAGCGCATGGGCGCCGGCCAGGTGCGGATCGGCCAGCACCAGGTCGCAGTCGGGCGAGCGCCCGATGCGCAGCGGCCAGGCCCGCACCTTGTGGGTTTCCCGGCAATGACCGTCCCGGTCGACGATCTCGATCACCGCGTCCATGCGAATCCTTGCAGGTAATGACGCGTCAGCTGGGTGGCATTCGCGAAGCTGACGCCGCGGGCGTCGAAGCGGCCCAGCGCGCCCTCGGTGGCGGCGTCGACGTTGGTGACCAGCACCGTCAGGTCGAACAGCCCGTCGAGCTTGCGGTAGGCGCGCAGGCAGGCGACCGCGCGCAGCGGCGGGCCGTCCTTCTGCTGGACGAAGTCCTCGCGGCAGTACGGCGCGGTGCGGTCGCGGTCGGGACCGCCCAGGCGCTCGTTGCGGAAGCTGGCCGAATAGATCGTCGAGAAGCGGACAGGGCCCAGCTTGCTGCCGTCGTAGACCTCCTCGGTCACGCCGAAGTAGCCGGTCTGCAGGGACTCGCTGATGAACAGCGCGTGCTCCATCCGGCATTGCGTGCGCTGCATCTGCAGGCCCTGCGCGTCCGCGGAGGTGCCGCTGCCCCAGCAGCGCATGTACTGCTCCTGCGGAATCGGGAAGCGGTAGCGCGGGTGCGTCAGCGTGCGCCAGGGCTGGGCCAGGAAGTTGCGCGACAGCTCCTCCTGGTAGGCCATCAGCTGCTCGCGCAGCTTGGGCCAGGCCGCGCCCTTCATCGGCGCGGCGTCGCGGCTGCGCGCCAGCAGCGCGGCGGCGTGCTGCGCCGGCACCAGGAAGCTCATCTGCTGCGCGAAGATCATCGTCGACACGTTGATGCCGACGATCTCGCCGTCCTCGTCCAGCACCGGGCCGCCACTCATGCCGGGGTTGATGGAGCCGGAGTAGTAGATCAGCGGATCGAAGCTGCGCTCGACCAGGCCGTTGTAGGTGCCCTCGACCACGGCGAACGCGACGTCGTGCGGGTTGCCCATCGAGTAGATGCGCTCGCCCTTGGCCAGCGGCTGGTCGGCCTTGCGGAAGGCCAGCGGCGTGGCCGTCATGCGCGCGACGACGCCCTTGGGATCGGCCTTGGCATCGCCGCCCTTGGCGACGATGCGCAGCAGTGCCAGGTCGCGACGGGCGTCGAAGTCGAGCAGGACGATGTCGCCGCCGTCGCCTTCCGGGGTCTGGTATTGCAGCCGGTAGCGCTCGGGCTCGAGCGCATGCTGGCTGATCACGTGGTAATTCGTGATGACGTGGCCCTGCGCGCTGACGACGAAGCCGGACCCCACCGAGGCCTGGCTGCCGTTGAAGAGCGTGCGGACCTGCAGCAGCTGGGCGCGGCTGCGGTCATAGAGCCGGCGGGCGCTGGCGGAGACCGGGGCCGAGGCCATCGCCTGGCTGGCCGCGGCCGTGCTGGGCAGCGGGGCGCTGGCGGGCGGCGCGACGACGGACGGCGCCACGACGGGCGGTGCGGACAAGGGCGGCCGCTGCGGCGAGGGCGCCGGCTGGGCCTCCGGCGCGGGGCGCGTCTGCGCCGCGGCGGGCAGGCCGAGCGCCACCGCGACCAGCAGCGTGGCCGCCCGGGCGAGGGCCCGCCCAAGGGTGAGAGGATTTCGCGACAACGCAGCAGACTCCAGGAATGAGCGAACGCCGCATGCTAGCGGCTTTGCGTCGCCTCAGGGCTGCTGCGGGCGCTCGCCGGCCGGCGGTTCCTCCGGTGTGGCGGACTGCCGCGGGCGCCGGTCGCCGGGCCAGGGGCCGAACAGCGGTTGCGGCATGCGCACCGGCGTGACGTCCAGGTACAGGTTGACCACGGTGTAGTCCTCGGGGCCGAGCTCGTCGGTGCTCCAGCCGATGCTGCCGGGGCCCTTGTAGAGGCGGAAGAGGAAACCGAGGTCGGCCAGCGCATCCCCCGCCTTCGGCGCCGCCTCGAAGCTCAGGCCGCGGAACTCGGGCTGCACGCTGTCGATGAGGATGGACATCGCGGTCGAGATGGTCGAGTCGCCCAGCATGTCCGTGTAGAACTGCGGCAGCGTGTAGTAGGGCTTGTAGTCCGGCGCGCCGGGCTCCAGCTTCTGGCCGCGCAGCTTCAGCGCCGACGGCGTCACGCCGCGCGTGCGCAGGTTCATGCGGTCGCCGTGATCGAGGTAGGTGAGCCTGGCGTTCTTCAGGTTGAAGACGCCGAGCGCGCGGTCCGAGCTCGCCTCGCTGAGGTCGACCAGCAAGGCCCCCTTGTGGCCGAGGATCTCGACCTCGTCGCCGCGGATCACGGCGGCGGAGTTCTCGTCCACGCCCAGGCCCAGTTGGTAGCCCTTGGCCAGCATCAGCGGCACCATGCGGCCGAAGCGGCCACGCTTGAGGAAGTGCTGGTCGACGAACAGCCCCGGCCCGACGAAGCCCAGTCCGCGGTCGATCTGCTTGCCCTCCTCCCACTGGCCCTTGAGGATGCTGATCACGCTGGGCGCGTCCCGGAACATCACCGTGCTCATGATCGCGGCGCCCGCCGAGGTGCCGGCCACGACGCCGCCCTTGCGGTAGACGTCCCAGATGGCATCGAGCATCGGCGTCGAGTGGCCGCCCGGGAAGAGCACGTCGACGATGCGCTCCTGCGAGCCGCCGGTGAAGAAGATGCCCTTGGCGTTGCGCACCTTGGCGATCAGCGCGGCGTCGCGCACCACCTTGTTCAGGTCGACCCACGAGAACTTCGGCGCGACCGGCAGCGCCTCGGCCACCGCGCCGCGGCGCTGCAGTTGCTCGACCACCTGCTTGGCGCTGGCCTCCGGGTCCTCGGCGGCCGTGCCGAAGACGACGAACCGCGCGCCGCGCCCGCCCGCCAGCGCGATCAGCCGGTTCCAGACCTCGTCGTTGTCCGCCTTCAGGGCGCCGCCGATCGCCATCGCGTGGCCTTTAATGGGGACATCGGCGCCGGGGCCAGGCGTTGCCTGGGGAACGGACGCCGCGGGCACCGCGGACGCTGCAAGCGCGGGGGCGACGACGGCGGGCTTGGTCCCCGCCGGTCTGGTGGGCGTCGGCGCGCCGGGGGCGGTGGGAGCGGCCGCCCGGGCCGGCATTGCGGCCAGGACCAGCACCAGGCCGAAGGCGCCGGCAACGCGGCGCAGGGAACAGCGATCGAACATCGTCAAGGCCTCACACCGCGCACCGGCGGCATCACGTAACCGGAGGAAGCCGCCCCAATGACGGGGCGGATCGGACGAAGGGGGAGCGCAGGAGGGGACGATAGCGTCGCGTCCCCACCGGCGGGTGACTGTTGGTCACACCGCAGTTGCTTCGTCGCGACTGTCGCGGGAGATCACCCTTGCCGGTGCCGGGCCGGTCCCTAGACTGGTCCGTCAGAGCCATCCTCCAACGGCCTCAGGGAGCCCGCCATGACCGTCCCTTCCCCCCGTGTCGCGAAACGTCCGCCGTGCCCGCCGTACCTGCCGCGATCCTGCGCGGTCGCCGCGCTGGGCGCGCTCTGCGGCCTCGCGCAGGCGCAGGTCGCCGCGCCCGAGACGGCCGCCTCCGCCCCGCCGCAACAGCTGCAGCGGGTGCAGATCACCGGTTCCGCGATCAAGCGCATCGCCGACGAGGGGGCGCTGCCGGTGCAGGTGCTGACCCGCAACGACATCGTCAAGGCCGGCGTCACCACCGCGGCCGAGCTGATGGCGACGGTCTCCTCGCTCAGCAACAACCTCACCGACGGCGTCAGCATCAGCACCGGCGGCTTCCGCGACCAGATGGGCTTCAATTCGGCCAACCTGCGCGGCCTGGGCACCTCGTCGACGCTGGTGCTGCTGAATGGCCGGCGCATGGCCAACTTCGCCTCGCCGGGCGACGACAACGGCGTCGACCTCAACAACATCCCGGCCGCGGCGATCGAGCGCGTGGAGGTGCTGCTCGATGGCGCGTCCGCGATCTACGGCACCGATGCGATCGGCGGCGTCATCAACTTCATCACCCGCAAGGACTACCAGGGCGTGCAGCTGGACGTCTACGCGGGAAAGTCCGGCGAGGGCGGCGCGGGCAAGCGCACCGCGTCGATCGCCGCCGGCCATGGCGACCTGGCGCGCGACGGCTTCAACCTGATGGGGGTGCTGGACCTGCAGAAGACCAGCGCGCTGCGCACCTCGCAGCGCGACTTCATCTCCGACCTCCGCATCCCGGAGCGACTGCCGCATCTGCTGTCCTCGGCCAGCTTCCCCGGCAACATCCGCCTGGGCGGCGACCAGCTCGACTACCTCGAGTCGCAGGGCTTCGCGATCAATGGCAGGCCCATCACCACGCGCACGATCAACCTGAGCGCGCCGACCTGCCAGCCGCCGCACTCGCTCTACCTGCCCGACGGCATTGGCGGCGTCGACGGCTGCACTTACGACTACATGCGCGACCTGGAGCTCTATCCGAAGACGGACAAGGGCAGCTTCCTGGGCCGCGGCGTGCTCAAGCTGGGCGACCGGCACGAGGCCTTCATCGAGGCGGCCTACACCCGCAGCAAGAGCTGGTACGTCGGCACCAGCAACCGGATCGACGCGGACCTGGATGTCTCGATGATCCCGGCGCTGGCGGCGACCGGCCTGGGCGACGCGCTGCCGGACGACCGGCTCATCACCGTGCGCACCCGCATGCTGGAGGCCGGCCCGCGCGCGAGCGAACTGACCAGTACCGGCAGCCGGGTCGTCGTCGGCATGACGGGCACGCTCGGCGCCTGGGACTACGACTGGGGCTACAACCACAGCGTCAACCGCGTGTCCGACCGCGACGTGCGCGGCTACCTGCCCTACACCGAGACGATGCAGGCCTTCGCGGACGGCCTGCTCAATCCCTTCGGTCCGTCGAGCGAGGCCGGGCTGGCCTTCCTGCGGGACAACAACATCAACCAGGAAGTGCGCCGCGCCCGCGGCTCGATGGACAGCCTCGATGCCAAGTTCACCCGCAGCCTGGCCAAGCTGGGCGGCGGCGACCTCGCGATCGCGCTGGGCGGCGAGCTGCGGCGCGAGAAGTCCTCGTCGGCGGCGAGCGACCTGCTGATCTCGGATGAGATCGTCGGCGACCCGACGCCGGGCGACGCGCAATTCACCAGCAATTCCCGCAAGGTGTGGGCGGCGTATGGCGAGCTGCTCGCACCGATCACCAAGGCGTGGGAGTTGCAATTCGCGCTGCGCCACGACCATTACCAGAAGGTCGGCGCCACCACCAATCCGAAGGTCAGCCTGCGTTATGCACCGCTGGACAACCTGACCTTCCGCGCCTCGGCCGGGACCGGTTTCCGTGCGCCGTCGATGAACGACCTCTACCGCTCGGTGAAGACCGGCGAGACGGCGACGCTGCCCGATCCGGTGTGCATGCGCGAGAACGACAACGACCTGGGCTTCTGCGCCAACAACTGGGAGACGCGGACCTATTCGAATGCCAACCTGAAGCCGGAGAAGTCGCGGCAGTTCTCGATCGGCATGCTCGCGGATCCGACGCCGGAATGGAGCTTCGGCCTGGACTACTGGCGCATCGAGAAACGCGACCTGATCAGCACGCTGGGCGACGACGTGATCCTCGCCAACCTCGACAAGTACGAGCCGCTGGTGCACCGCTACAACGAGGACGAAGGCATTGCGGGCTGCGACTACGACCCCGACGACTCCGAGATCTGCTTCATCGAGTTGCGCAAGGAGAACCGCGGCAAGCAGAAGGCGTCCGGCCTGGACATCACGCTGCAGTACCGCTCGCCGGCGACCGCGATGGGGCGCTTCGGCGTCAAGCTGGTGGGGACGTTGACGCTGAGCTCGAAGAAGCAGACCGGCGACGGCGATCCCTACATCAGCAACCTCGGGCGCTTCGTCACCGATGGCGTGGTGCAGCGGTGGCGGCATCGGGTCAACTTCGACTGGTCGCGCGGTCCGTGGAGCGTCAACCTCGCGAACTCGTTCTACAGCGGCTACGACGACCAGAACTCGGCGATCGATACCAACACGGGGCTGGTGGTGGGGAAGAACAAGGTCAAGGCGTACTCGCTGTGGGACCTGTCGGGCGGCTGGGAAGCGACCGCCGCCCTCACGCTCAGGGCGGGGGTGAAGAACCTGTTCAACACGGCACCGCCGTTCTCGAACCAGGCTTACTTCTTCATTTCGGGCTATGACCCGAGCTATACGGATCCGCGGGGGAGGTTCTTTTACCTGGCGGCGTCGTATCAGTTCAGGTGAGCGTTGAACGCCTATGCTCGCTCCGTTGCCAATTCCCGTGCTGATTGATGAATGGCTCGCAGGGGCCGCATGGAAACTCTTCATCGATCGAGTCGAAGTAGAAGCGAGTTCGGATCATGCTGCCCACCTTATCCACCGCTAAGCCCGCGATCATCGCGGTGCTCATCTGGACGGCCGCCCCGGGGTGGGCGGAGACGTGCAGCCCGTCCCGACCGGAGGAATTCAACGCGTTCTTCGCTCGGTTCTCAACCGATCAAGCGTTCTCGGTGGAGCGGACCCAATTTCCACTTCCAACCGCTCACTGGGAGTACGGACGCGACGATGCGGGTGTTGATGGCAGTGCGCCTGTTTGGAAGCGGATCTCCAAGGACGACTTCCTTCAGTGGAAAACGATAGCAACGTATCAACGTCAGGAAGGTCTGAACGTCCGCACGACGATGCCCTCCACCGACACCATGCAGGTGACTGTGTTTCGGGAAGGCTCCGACATGGAGATGAGGTACAAGTTCTCCGGGCGCGCGGGCTGCTGGCGCTTTGTTGAATTCGTGGATAGGTCGTTGTGAGCGGCGCATGTCCGCATCTGGCCGGGGGCCACGGCGACATGTCCAAGCAGCTAGAGTCGCTGCTCGCCAGAGAATGGCAACACAAGGCCGCACGACGAAAGCCGCCTAAGGGCGGTGACTGCAGAGGCGTCGTCAAGCCGCATCGCGGAGCAGTTTGGCCTCGGGGTGGGTCGCCATGTAATGGGCCGCCTGCTCAGGCGTAATGCCCACCAGAATGGTTGCAGCGCTGTCCCAGCAGACCAACTCGAACAGTGCGCCTTCCAGTTGCGGCGTCAAGGCATCGGCATCCCGCCAGAATCGCGTATTTCCGTCCGCAGCCGGAGGCCGTAGCACCTCAACACGCTTGCCGCGCGGGAAAGCGTTGAAGACGCCCCAAATGAACTGCAGGTTGGAATACATGAGGCATCGAGCCAGCTCTGGGCCTGTCACCCAGCCGTCGGTCTGGGGAAGGCCATCAAAGAGGACATTCGTTTCGGTGTCACTCACGTACCAGTCAAACTCGGATGCGTCGACGCCGAGGGCGCGCAAAGTGCCACCGACGTCCGTGAAGTACGGGACTGCATTCGTTGATTCGAGCAGGAGGTTCATGACCGTCTGAAATGAAATGCTGGAGCGAGGAGCGACCTTACCGCGGATAGGCTTGCAACGGACATAAGGCAGCAGATTGAAGCCCATCGAGCTAATGATCGTTCTCGCGTGGCTGATCGCGCCGTTCCTGATCGTCGCTGCGGCGATCTTCGTCGTCTGCCAGCGCACGGAACTTCGTGCCTCGTAAATGTTGTCGAGACCCCGAAAACGGACCGTTGGAGGAGTTCTCACACAGCCCTCAGCTTGAAGCGGCTTCGCGACGCGCTCAGAAGTCGCGGTCGTCGCCGCCCGCGATAGCATCCGCCACCATGGATACAAAGCTCCGTCATCAGGTCTTGGAACTCAAGGTCGAGAATCGATACGCTGAGGCCATAGAGCTGGTTCGCCCATGGGCGGCTTCGGGTGTGGTGGCGGCTCGCGCGATGCTGGCTCGCATGGCCGACGAAGCAGGGATCGACGACGACGAGGCGGCCGCAATCGTCGACGCGGCGCATATCGAGGTCGAGCCGCTCGACATCCTCGGTCACCTGGAACTCCACAGCGCCTACGAGATGCGACTCGGAAACGCGGACTACGAGGTGCAGGCAGCCAGAAGCTTCGAGCACCTGTCAGCTGCGGCAGTCGCGGGAGCGGACGATGTGTATTCGTTTCAGGTGGCCATCCGCTATCACTACGGCGCCATTGCGGTGCCGGTCGATTTGGCGCAGGCGCGCAAGTGGTATCGGACCTCGATCCAACAAGGGTATTCGGATGCGCAGTTAATGCTGGACTCGCTCGAGAGCCGGGACGGTGTCCACTGAGCGGCGCTGAAGACTACTGGTCATTGACGTTGATGACGTCATGATCTCGGCGCATGTCGTTCCAGCCGTGCGATAGGCTGCTTTCAGCCTGGAGCTTCGGACCGTTCTGCAGCGATTTCGGCCCTTTAACCCGTAGTGGTAGGGTGGCAGAACTCGGCTACGAGCAGCCGTTGACCAACGACCGTTTCCTAGAAGTATGCTTGGCCCTATGAACCGGCCAATGTCGGTTATCAGCATGGCCATACCAACTCGGAAGTAGTCAGTGACGTCCAACCATCCATTGCAATCGACCTGCGCCAGCTTCGCTGGCCGACCGACTGAACTCAAGCGTCATGCGGCGTGAATAGCCAGCAGTCCTCACCATTGAAGTTCCGCAGGAGTGGGATCGCATTCGTCGTGGGTGCCATGGCGCTCCTTCTTATCTTCGTTCTGTCGGTGATAGCGGAGCCATATCTCATTGCTTTTGCCGACGGCGCGCCTTACGCAGATCCCCGGTCGAGCGCACGTGCGTGGGCCGATAGCAACCTTTGGCTTGCAGCCACAAGCGCCTGCTGCTTGTCCGTGTTTTCGGTCGGATACGTCGCAACGCGCATAAGCCCCGCCCACTCACACTTTGCGGCGACAGCCCTATTCGTGCTTGTGGTCCTGTATGTCTTCCTTGCGCAATTCCCAGCCACCGCGTCACTGACCCGCATTGCACTCTGGTCCATTGCGTTGCCAGCCAGTTTTGCCCTTGGTGCGTGGCTGCCGTCACGGGCTCGGAATGCCGCATAGCTCCCTGGTCGGGAGGACTTGCGCCAACTGCGCTGTCTCGGCCGCCTACCTTGAACGTTGAGCGACAGGTGTCGGGCAAGCCACCCAAGATTGGCGACCGGGATGAGTGGCTTCAGGAAAAGCTGAATCGGTCGACCGACTAGCAGTTCCTAGCCGACGTGATGCCGGAAGGTCCAAGCCAATGGCAGGGAACCCGGCCCCGCTCTGGCGTAGCGAAAGCGACGGCGGTCAGTGACTCCAAGGCGTCCCAACTCGCCCACGCTTCGAGCAGAATGACTGTCAGCGTCGCAGCGAAACTTCTATGCCTGATCTTGCTTGGAACCCCGTTGATTTTCTGGACGTGCTGGAAGTTGCACCACTGGAAGGCGAGTACGGCACGTCCTACATCTACCAACTTGAGCGAAATGGGGCAACCATCGAACTCGGTATTTATCCGCTTGATGGAGATGTCTCGCTCAAGCTCTTCCACCGTCAGCAGTCTGAGCCTGTGCTCGATCTCCAACTGCTGGGCTGCCCGGCCGCGCGCGTTGTCCGGGACAAGCGGGGAGTCTGCATCGAGTTCGCGGCAGCCAATGCGTTCATGGGGCGCTTCGACGAAACGACAGCCGCCGCTTACGGATTTCGTCTCCAAATCAAGCCGTTTGTGCAGGTCAAACCCTACTCCTACCCCTGCTGACCGCTACCAAATCCGAAGCAGCAGCGGATACGCAGCGAGAGTGGACATTCGATGAGTAGGGTCCTTCCTGAGCCGCCATCGTTATGTACCCCTCTAGCCTGCTTGGGCTGACTGGATCAACCGCGACATTTCAACCTATGCCCAAGACGATCTATTGTTGGCGCTGCCGCATGGACATTCCCATGCTCACGGAGGAGGAGTGGGATTTGGTGGCGCCTCACCTCGCCAACGGGGTCGCCCAAATCAAAGCGTATCGGGAGGCCCATGGGTGCTCTCTTGCCGAAGCGACGCGAGAGGGCTTTGGGCGGGAGGCGCTGGTGCAGTACGAGCGCATCACTGGGTTCAAGGAAGGCAACCCGAACGCGCTGTTCCATCATCGACTGAGCCTGTACGGCCCCGCTTGCTCACATTGCGGTAAGCCGCTTAGGACCCCGCAGGCGCGCTTCTGCGCGATGTGCAGCACGCCGAGCGGCTCCATTGCTGGTGATGGTCAACATTCAAACTGAAGCGCCTAACACACTTCGGCGAAGTGCCATGCATCGTGCCGCGAACTCGAGACCGGTTTCGCCACTACGGTCGTCGCTTATCACTTGATCGCGGTGCGCCAACGGACTTGGCAAGCGCGAAAAGCCACCAGCCCAGTGGCACGATCCACAGCAAGTTGGCGAGAGCAACGACGTGCCCAGACACTCCAACCACCATTGCAATCCAAGCTCCCACTAGCGAAGAGATGTAGGCGCCAATGTATGAACTTCGGCGCCACACATAGAGCACCATGAACAGTGTCGCGACCTGAATGACGAAAAACAGAAAGAACATAGAAACGGAACTGGCGCCATGCGTCTTTAATTCATGAGCATGGCACTCCCAGTCTATCTTTGCAATCGACTAATCGGGGCACCGCGTAGGCGAGTCGACGCGGATGCGATGGACTGAAATACCAACGGGACAGACCGCATGTCCGAATCGAGCTCCGCGATGAAGCGCCTGCCCCTTCGCAGCCGAGGCTAGTCGACGCTCCATGGCGGCAGTGGCCCTGTCCACTCCCCGCGCCGATGCCATTCGGAAGATTCCGCCTAAGGACCGCATCGATACGGGAATATCTGGAAGTCCGATGCGAGCCTGATCACGCATCATTCCGCGCCCGGCGCTCGTTTCCTGAATGGGTTCCACGCGTCGCGAGAAACCGACTCCACGATCTCTTCCCCATGACCATCCGATTTCTGGCTGAGGCTCCTCGCTCCGCCATCGCCTTCGCCGCTATACGCCTGCTGGTGCCCGTTGCCTGTTGGACGGCCTTCGCCGTGTGGAGCAACTACTCAGCGGTGCTCATCGCCGGCGTTGCCGTCTCGTTCTCCGCCCTGTCTCTCTGGGCAATCGCATCGCGTGGCCGGTGGCGGGAGGTCGAGCTTGGCGCCGATGAGATAGCCCTCACGGACAGCAAGTCGACGGTGCGGGTTCAGCGCAGGGACATCGTCGCGCTTACCGTGCGTGACGCTGGCATTGCCATCAAGTGGACCTCGCCGCTGAAGCCTCGCGTCGCCATACTCGCCAAAGAGCGCTTCAGTCCCGACGCCTGGGCCCAATTGAAGACGGCGCTTCAACCATGGGCCACCCGGCCCTGATCGCCATCCAACCACCCATGAGCGCGAACCCGTACGCATCTCCAGACTTCCAAGTCGCAGACCTTCCTTCCCGACAGGCGTCCTCGGAGCCCCCGTTCTTTGCCGTCTCGCTGTCCAAGCTCGTCGTCATGAGCGTCTGCACGCTCGGCCTGTATGAGATCTACTGGTTCTATCGCAACTGGAGATGCATCAGGCACCGGGAGCAAAGCAACATCGCACCGGCGCTGAGAGCGCTGGTCGCGCTCTTCTATTGCTACCAGTGCTTTGCCCGGATTCGCGCTTACGACATCGAGAAAAATGGCAGCTCGCCCCTCGCCGCCGGGAGCTTGGCCGTCGGTTGGATCGTCGCCACCTTGCTCTGGAAGCTTCCAGATCCGTACTGGTGGCTCTCGCTGCTCGCTTTCGCATTCCTCCTTCCCGTGCAGGCGTGCGCGAACAGGTTGAATGCGCAGGTGAGCCCACTCCACAAGCGCAATGCGTCCGTACGCGGCTGGGACTGGCTGGCCGTGATTCCCGGGGGCGCACTTCTGCTGCTCGCGTTCCTTGGAACACTACTGGCCCCTTGACCGGAGTGAGCGTACCGAGGACTCGGTCCAGGCCTTTCATCGAGTGGAAGCCCCGCCGCTTCGCGCCGGTCAAGCCGCCGGTCGTCCACGTGGCCCGCTCGCGGCGGCGCCCTACCCCCTCAACCTCTCCACCGCCAGGTCAATGAACGCCCTCACCTTGCGCGACGCTCGCTTCCCCTGATGCTGCAGCGCCTGCACCGGCACGGCGGGTGGCGCGCACTTCGGGAGCACCTCCACGAGCGCGCCTGAAGCGATCTGCTCCTCGACCATGTACGACAGCACTCGCGTGACGCCAAACCCATCGCACGCCGCCGCAATGGCGTGGTCATTGCTGTTGGTGGCGAGTCGAGCGCGGATCGGCACCGAGACGATCGGCGCGTCCACGCCCGCGCCCTCACGGAACTTCCACTCCGATCCCGGCTCCAGCCCAAGCGCCGCGATCACCGAGTGCTTCGCGAGATCCTTCAGCTGCTTCGGCGTCCCGTGCTGCTTCAGGTACGCGGGCGACGCGCACAGGATGCGCCGCACCGAGGCCAGTGGCGTCGCGTGGAAGGAAGCATCCGGCAGGTCGCCGATGCGGATCGCCACGTCCACGTCCTCGCTCAGCAGGTTGACATTGCGATCCAGGAAACGGCACTCGACCTCGGTCTCCGGATAACGCGCCAGGTAGGCCAGCACCACCTCGTTCAACTTGAGCCGCCCGTACATCACCGAGGCGCTGACGACGAGCTTGCCACGCACCGCGCCGTGCGAGCCAGTCGCCGCCTGCTCGATCTCCTCCAGTTCGCCGAGCACGCGCCGGCAGTCCTGCGCATAGCGCTCGCCGACCTCGGTGACCTTGACCACGCGCGTGGTGCGCAGCAGCAGGCGCACGTTCATCGCCGCCTCGAGCTCGCTCACCGCGCGCGTGACCACCGGCGCGGACACGCCGAGCCGCCGCGCCGCCGCGGAGAACCCGCCCTCCTGAACGACGGCCACGAAGATGGCCATGGCATCGAGCTTGTCCATATCTTTTCTGATCCAGAAAGAGTCATTTCCCAGCCGCGCCGATTCTCTCCGCGGAGCGCGAGGGCCACCATCCGCTCACCCTCAACCCACCGGAGAACCGCCATGAGCCGCATCCACGTCGTCGAACCCGCCACCGCCACGCCCGAGCAGAAAGCCCTGCTCGACGCGATCCAGGGCCAGCTCGGCATGGTCCCCAACTTCCTGAAGGTCTTCGCCAACTCGACCACCGCACTGCAGGCCTTCCTCGGCCTGTACGGCATCGCCAACGGCGGCAGCCTGGACCCGCTGGACCGCGAACGCATCGCCCTGGCGCTGGCGCAGCAGAACGGCTGCCAGTACTGCGTCTCCGCGCACACGGCGATCGGGCGCAAGACCGGCCTGTCGGCCGAGGAGATCGCCGCGGCCCGTGCCGGCACCAGCGACGACGACAGCTCCGCCGCGATCCTGAAATTCGCGCGCAGCCTGATGGACAAGCGCGGCGAGGTGTCCGCGCTGGAGCTGACCGAGCTGCGCGCCGCCGGCGTCGACGAGGCGCAGATCGTCGAAATCATCACCCACGTCGGCATGAACTTCCTGACCAACATCCTGGGCAAGGCCAGCCTGGTCGAGATCGATTTCCCGAGCGTCAAGCTCGAACTGCCGACCGCGGCCTGAAGGTCCGCATCCTCACCGGGAGCTCATCATGGGACGCGCCTATTCGGACATCACCTTCACCCCGACGGTCCGCGAGGTCCAGGCGGAGAAAGGCAGCCGCGAGCAGTACGCCTTCCTCGACACGATGAGCGACCGCGGCGAGGCGCTGACGCCCCGCGAGGCGCAGTTCCTCGCCGAGGCCGACCACTTCTTCCAGGCCACGGTCAGCGAAACCGGCTGGCCCTACGTGCAGCACCGCGGCGGGCCGAAGGGTTTCCTCAAGGTGCTGGATTCGCGGACCATCGGCTTCGCGGACTTCCGCGGCAATGTGCAGTACCTGAGCGTCGGCAACCTGCGCAAGGACGACCGCCTCTCGATGATCGTCGTGGACTATCCGAATCGGCGCCGGCTGAAGCTGCTCGGACGCGTGGAGCTGGTCGAGGCCGGCGTCAGCGCGCAGGGCGACGCGGCCATCGCCGCGGTGAGCGATCCGTCCTACGGCGCGACGGTCGAGCGCGCCTTCCTGATCCGCATCGAGGGTTGGGACTGGAACTGTCCGCAGCACATCACGCCGCGTTTCACCGAGGCCGAGGTCGCGTCGCTCACCGCCCCGCTGCGCGCGCAGGTGCAGAAGCTGAAGGCGCAACTGAGCGACGCCAAGGCGGCGCTGGCCGCTTCGCAGGCGCCGTCGGCGTCAATGCCGCCGCCATCACTGGGCGACGGGCCGCTCGCGCTGACGATCTCCGGCGTGCGCCAGCTCACGCCATCGGTGCGGGCCTTCGAGTTGAGGACCGCCGACGGATCGCCGCTGCCGGCGGTGGTCGCCGGCGCCCACCTCGACCTGCCCGTGCGCCTGGCTGATGGCACCGACTCGACCCGGAGCTACTCGATCGCCTCGAGCCCGCATCGCACCGATGCCTACGAGATCGCCGTGCAGCGCGAGTCCGAGGGACGCGGCGGCTCCCTGGCCGTGCACGAGGACTTCCGGCTCGGGCTGCGGCTCAACGCCTCGATGCCGCGGGCGCTCTTCTCGCTCGCCGAGACAGCGCATCGAGCGGTGCTGGTCGCCGGCGGCATCGGCATCACGCCGATCAAGGCGATGGCGCATGCGCTCGTCGCGCGGGGAGCGGCCTTCGAGCTGCACTACGCGGTGCGCTCTCGGGCGCAGGCGCCGTTCCTGGGTGAGCTGGTCGACGCCTTCGGCGACCGCTTGAAGGTCCACGCGAAGGACGAAGGGCAGCGCCTCGACGTCGAGGCGCTGATGCTCGGCCTGGGCGAGGCCGATCATGTCTACGTCTGCGGGCCCTCGCGCCTGATCGACGCGGTGTCGGCGGCCGCGCGGGGGGCTGCCGTGAGCGCCGCGCGCGTTCACGCCGAGAAGTTCAGCGCCGATCGCGCCAAGCCCGGCGACCGCGAGTTCGTCGTCCACCTGGTCCGCAGCGGCAAGGACCTGCTCGTGCCGAAGGACCGCTCCATCCTCGAGGTCGCCGAAGCGCAGGGCGTGCGGGTGCCGGCCTCATGCCGCATCGGCAACTGCGGCACCTGCGCCACGCGCGTGGTCGCCGGCACGCCCGCGCATCGCGACGACGTGCTCACCGACGCGCAGAAGTCAGATCAGCAGTTGATGTGCGTCTGCGTCTCGAGAGCGGACGGCGATGAACTGACGCTCGAGCTCTGAGCGATGTTCACGGCTACAGTGCGCTCGTCCCATGACCTCGCCGGCCGCCGCGCGCGCAGGAGCACCCCGATGAACGCATCCCGATGGGCGGTCCCCGCCTCCTACTTCAGCATGGTGCTGGGCCTGACCGGCCTGGGCAACGGCTGGCGCGTGGCCTCGCGTCTGTGGGGCTTCCCCGCCTGGATCGGCGAGTCGGTCATGACGGTCGCGGTGACGGTGTGGGCGGTGCTGCTGGTCCGATTCGCGATCAAGTGGATCGCCGCGCGCGAGGAGGCCCTGGCCGAGGCCGCCCATCCCATCCTCTGCTGCTTCATCGCGCTCGTGCCGGTGGCGACCATGCTCGCCGGCATCGGCGTGCTGCCGCATGCGCACGGCGTGGGGACGGCGCTGATCCTGCTCGGCGCGGCGGCCTCGCTGCTCTTCGGCCTGTGGCGCCACGGCGGCCAGTGGCGCGGCGGACGCGACCCGAAGACGACGACGCCCGTGCTCTACCTGCCCACGGTCGGCGCCAACCTGGTGTCCGCGATCGCGCTGTCGGCGCTCGGCTGGCCGAGTTGGGGGCAGCTGTTCTTCGGCGCCGGCGTGCTGGCCTGGATCGTCCAGGAGTCCATCATCCTGGGCCGCCTGCTGACCGTCGATCCCTTGCCGCCGGCGCTGCGCCCGACGGTGGGCATCCAGATGGCGCCGCCGGCGGTCGCGCTGCTGGCCTACGCGGCCGTCACCGTCGGCTCGCCGGACCTCATCGCCCGCATGCTGCTGGGCTACGCGATCGTGCAGGCGCTGATGGTGCTGCGGCTGATGCCGTGGATCCGCCAGCCGTTCACGCTGTCCTACTGGGGGTTCACCTTCGGCGCGACCGCGATCTCCACCGGCACCATGCGCTTCGCCGAGCGCGGCTACGACCCGGTCTTCACCACGCTCGCGCCGGTGCTCTTCACCATGAGCAACCTGGTCATCGCCGGGCTGTCGATCGCTTCGGTGCTGTGGGTGCTGCGCCCGAAGCCGGCGGCCGCGCCCGCGCCGGTGGCGCCGGCGGCCAGTTGATTCGGGGTGAGCCAGCAACGCGCCGCNCACGACGCCGCGGTGGACCGCGGCGCCGCGCTCAGTCGAGCTTCCAGTGCAGCGCCTCGCCGCCACGCAGCGGCTTGAGCTGCGCGGCTTCGCCGAAGGGGACGGACTCGGGCAGCGTCCATTCGATCTTGCGCAGCGTGACCTGCGTCGTGTTGCGCGGCAGGCCGTAGAAGTCGGCGCCGTGGAAGCTGGCGAAGGCCTCGAGCTTGTCGAGCGCGCCCGCGGCCTCGAAGGCCTCGGCGTAGAGCTCGAGCGCGGACAGCGCGGTGAAGCAGCCGGCGCCGCACACCGAGTTCTCCTTCATCACCGACGCATGCGGGGCGCTGTCGGTGCCGAGGAAGAACTTCGGGCTGCCGGAAGTCGCGGCCTGGATCAGCGCCAGGCGATGCTCCTCGCGCTTGAGCACCGGCAGGCAGTAGTAATGCGGCCGCAGCCCGCCCATGAAGATCGCGTTGCGGTTGTAGAGCAGGTGCTGCGGCGTCACCGTCGCGCCGGTGAAGCGGTCCGCCGCGGTCACGTACTGCGCGGCTTCCTTGGTCGTGATGTGCTCGAAGACCACCTTCAGCTCGGGGAAGTCCTTGCGCAGCGGCGTCATCACGCGGTCGATGAAGAAGGCCTCGCGGTCGAAGACATCGACGTCGCCATCGGTGACCTCGCCATGCACCAGCAGCAGCAGGCCCGCCTTCTGCATCGCCTCGAGCGTGGCGTAGGTCTTGCGGATGTCGGTGACGCCGGCATCGCTGTTGGTCGTGGCGCCAGCCGGATAGAGCTTGAGCGCGACCACGCCGGCCGCCTTCGCGGCGGCGATCTCCTCGGGGCGCGTGCGGTCGGTCAGGTAGAGCGTCATCAGCGGCTCGAAGTCCACGCCGGCCGGCACGGCGGCGAGAATGCGCTCGCGGTAGGCCTGCGCCTGCTCGGCCGTCGTGATCGGCGGCTTCAGGTTGGGCATCGCGATCGCGCGCGCGAACTGGCGCGCGGTGTACGGAACGACGCTCTGCAGCGCGGCACCGTCGCGCAGGTGCACGTGCCAGTCGTCGGGGCGGGTCAGGACAAGGGTTTCGCTCATGGGGCGGGATTGTCGCACCCCACCTCACGGCGCACTGGCCGGCGTCATCGGCGCAGGCACGGTGTACATCGCGAGAGCCTTCTGCGCCGGGGCTGCGGCGGACATGGCCCGGATCACGGGATGGAGCTGCAGGGCCCCCATGCCCGCCAGCAAGGCAAGGACGCCCATGATGACGTTGATCGAGGTCTTGATCCCTCCGATCTCTCCCTTCAGCCCCTTGATCTCGCCTTTCAGCTCACCGACCTCCGCCCGCATTTCGCTGCGCACGGCGCAGATCTCCACCGTCAGCGCCGAGAAGCGGCTTTCCATCTGCACGCGCATCGCGGAAAGCTCCGTGCGCATCTCGCTGCGCATGCCGGCGATGTCGGCACGGATCGTCTGAAGCAATGCATCGTTCTTCGCGTCGTACTCCACGCGCCGGACGTACTCCTCCTTCGGCCAGCGCTGAGCCCTCTTCGCCTGCGAGCCCGGCGATGAATGGCTGAAATGGCTGCGATGCTGTGCGCCCATCCGGTGACCTCCTGGCGACTCGTGGATCGATGCACGGCCTGACCCCACGGGCGGATTCCCGCACGGATCACCTCGCGCCTCGTGCGACTCGCCACACACGGGCCGAATCGCGATGGGACCGATTGTTCGCAGCCCCTCGCCGGCCGTCACTGACCTCGACCAGGAGTCTTTTGGACATCCATGCCGTGGACGAGTGAGCACCGCGCGGGCGTCGTGGGCAGCCGGAATGAAGAAGGCCCGCACCTTGCGGAGCGGGCCTTCGAGCCGATGCGGGGGACGCCCTCGGGCGCCCGCGATCAGTGCTGCAGGATCTTCGCCAGGAAGTCCTTGGCGCGCGGCGAGCGCTGGTCCGGGTTGCCGAAGAACTCGTCGCGGGTGCAGTCCTCGACGATCTTGCCGGCATCCATGAAGATCACCCGGTGGCTGACCTTCTTGGCGAAGCCCATCTCGTGCGTCACGCACATCATGGTCATGCCCTCGTTGGCCAGCTGGACCATCACGTCCAGCACCTCGCCCACCATCTCGGGGTCCAGCGCCGAGGTCGGCTCGTCGAACAGCATCACGATCGGGTCCATCGACAGCGCCCGGGCGATCGCCACGCGCTGCTGCTGGCCGCCCGAGAGCTGGCCCGGGAACTTGTCCTTGTGCGCCATCAGGCCCACGCGCTCCAGCATCTTCAGGCCGCGGGTCTTGGCGTCGGCCATGTTGCGGCCCAGCACCTTCACCTGCGCCAGCGTCAGGTTCTCCGTCACCGACAGGTGGGGGAACAGCTCGAAGTGCTGGAACACCATGCCCACGCGCGAACGCAGCTTGGGCAGGTTGGTCTTGGGCGCCGTCAGGCTGGTGCCGTCGACGACGATGTCGCCCGCCTGGATCGGCTCCAGCGCGTTGACCGTCTTGATCAGCGTGGACTTGCCCGACCCCGACGGGCCGCACACCACCACCACTTCCCCCTTCTGGATGGTCGTGGAGCAATCGGTCAGCACCTGGAACGGGCCGTACCACTTGGAGACGTTCTTGATTTCAATCATGGGGCGGACCTCAGCGGATGATGGCGATCTTCTTCTGCAGCCGGCGGACCAGCATGGACAGGCTGAAGCAGATCACGAAGTAGACGACGGCCGCGACCAGGTAGGTCTCCATCGGCCGGTTGAAGTTCTTGCCGGCGACCTCGAAGCCCTTGAGCAGATCGTAGGCACCGATCGCGTAGACCAGCGACGTGTCCTGGAACAGCACGATGGTCTGCGTCAGCAGCACCGGGAGCATGTTGCGGAAGGCCTGCGGCAGCACCACCAGGCCCATGGTCTGCTTGTAGTTCATGCCCAGCGCGTAACCCGCGAAGACCTGGCCCTTGGGCACCGACTGGATGCCCGCGCGCATGATCTCGGAGTAGTAGGTCGCCTCGAACAGCGTGAAGGTGATCAGCGCCGTCTTCTCCGCGCCCAGCGGCCCCGCGATGTAGGGGATCAGCAGGAAGAACCACAGGATCACCATCACCAGCGGGATCGAGCGCAGCGTGTCGACGTAGATCGCCGCCGGACGCTCCAGCCACCATTTGCCCGAGAGCCGCATCAGCGCCAGGATCGTGCCCAGCACGATGCCGCCGATCATGGCCGAGAAGGTCAGCTGGATCGAGAACCACAGCCCCTTGGCGACGAAGGAGGACAGGACCTCCCAGGTCAGGAACGAAAAGTCGAGTTGCGTCATGTCACTTCGCCCCCAGGATGCCGGGCACGCGCACGTACCACTCGATCACCTTGGCCAGGCGGTTGATCGCATAGGCCGAGATGAAGTACAGCAGCGTCACGGGCAGGAAGATCTGCACGAAGCTCGACTGCTCGGAGGCCTGCAGCGCGAACTGCGCCAGGTCGGGGATGCTCACCGCGAAGGCCACCGCCGAATTCTTGACGATGTTCATGCTCTCGCTGGTCAGCGGCGGAATGACGATGCGGAAGGCCATCGGCAGCAGCACATGGCGATAGGTCTGCGGCAGCGTCAGGCCCAGCGCCTGGCCGGCGTAGCGCTGGCCCTTGGGCAGCGTCAGGATGCCGGCCTTGACCTGCTCCGAGATCCGCGCCGAGGTGAACAGGCCGATCGCGACCACGACGAGCACGCTGGGCGGCAGGTCCAGGATCGGGAACAGGCGCGGGATCACGTGATACCAGATGAAGAGCTGGACGATCAGCGGGATGTTCCGGAACAGCTCCGTCCATGCCTCGCCGAACATCGCCAGCTTCCTGTTGGGCACCGTGCGCAGGATGCCGATCAGCGATCCGGCCACCAGCGCGACCAGCAGGCCCAGGACCGAGACGAACATCGTCCAGCCCCAGCCGTGGATCATCGCGTCCAGGTAAGTCTCATAACCGGGGGCGCCGAAACACTTCGGCGCGACCTCCTCGGTCACCATGTCTGTGCAGTACAACTGCCAATCCCAGCTCGCCATGGCGTGCTCCATCCATCAATGCGAAGGGCCGCCCGCATGCGCTGCCGCGGCCCTTCCAGTCTCCGGCCGCCCCCCTTGCGACAAGGCGCCCCGCGGGGCGCCTTGCGCTCAGGGAACCGTGCTTACTTCTTGGCGTATTCCTCGACCGGCTTGTCGTTCGGGTTCGCCCAGGCGTCCTTGGTCGCCGCCGTCGCCGGCAGGCCCACCTTGGTGTTGGTCGGGGGAATCGGCTGCATGAACCACTTGTCGTACAGCTTGGCGATCTCGCCGGACTTCATCAGGCCCTTGATGCTGTCGTCCACCGCCTTCTTGAAGGCCGGATCGTCCTTGCGGATCATGATCGCGATCGGCTCGACCGACAGCACTTCGCCGACGATCTTGAAGGCCGCCGGATTGCGCGACTTGGCGATGTTGCCGGCCAGGATCTGGCCGTCCATCACGAAGGCGTCGGCGCGGCCCGACTCCAGCAGCAGGAAGCTGTCGGCGTGGTCCTTGCCCAGCACTTCCTTGAAGTCCACGCCGTTGGCGCGCTCATGCTTGCGCAGCAGCTGGACGGAGGTGGTGCCGGTGGTGGTCGCCACGGTCTTGCCGTTGAGCTGCGCGATCGAGGTGATGCCCGAATCGGCCTTCACTGCGATGCGCACTTCCTCGACGTAGGTCGTGACGGCGAAGGCCACGTCCTTGGCGCGGGTCATGTTGTTGGTGGTGGAGCCGCACTCGATGTCCACGGTGCCGTTCTGCACCAGCGGCACGCGGTTCTGCGAGGTCACCGGCAGGTACTTGATGTCCAGCTTGGACAGGCCCAGGTGCTTCTGCACGTCGGCCAGCACGCGCTGGCAGACCTCGACGTGGTAGCCCACGTACTTGCCGTCGCCGAGCGTGTACGACAGCGCGCCCGAGGAC
This sequence comes from Roseateles sp. 22389, assembly GCF_052044995.1. Taxonomy (NCBI): domain Bacteria; kingdom Pseudomonadati; phylum Pseudomonadota; class Betaproteobacteria; order Burkholderiales; family Sphaerotilaceae; genus Roseateles; species Roseateles sp. 22389. Next base: position 506,358 of record NZ_JBQEOF010000001.1, on the reverse strand, counting down.
TCGCGCACGCCCATGGTCACGCTGCCTGTGTCCTTGATCTTCTTCAGCGTGTCGGCTTGCGCCACGCCGACCAACGCCGCGCCAAGGGCCAGGACTAGCAATGCCTTCTTCATAGTTGCTCCTGCTTGTTCGGATTCAAAAGCGGATTCGAGGGAGGCTCGACCGGTGAGCCGCCCAACCGGCAGAGCAGACCATGAGCGGCTGCTTTGCTGGGTAGGGAGTATCACGCATCTCGAGGTGTTGCACGGCTTACATATGCAGGTTTCATGCCTGCCCGGCGGCGGCGTGCGTCAGGAAATTCCAGAGCGCCTGCGCGACCGGTTTCACGCGGCGCGCCGAGCCCTGGCGCTCGCGGTACATCCGCAGTTCCATGTTCAGTTCGTACTGGCCCGGCTCGGCCGCGCGCACCAGGCGGCGCGCCTTCACTTCCTTCTTCACCGAGCTCGCCGGGAGGAAGGCCAGGCCGTGGCCCTCCAGCGCCATGGCCTTGAGGCTCTCGGCCATGTCGGTCTCGAAGACCGATTCCAGGTTGAGCGGCTGCGCGGCGTCCTTGACGATCAGCTCCACCAATCGCCCGAGGTAGGCGCCGGACGCGTAGCTGAGGAAGGGGATCTTCTGGCCCGGGTGTCCGGAAATCCGGAACATCGGCGCGCCGCCTGTGTCAGCTTTCGCATAGGCGGCCAGGGTCTCGTGGCCGAGCGAGACCGATTCGTAGCGCTCGGGATCGAGCTGCAGCGGCTGGCTGGGGTGGTGGTAGACGACCAGCAGGTCGCAGTTGCCTTCGCTCAGCTGCAGCGTCGCGTCGTGGACGTTGAGCGCGTTGAGCCGGCATTTCACCTCGCCGAAGCGCTGGCGCAGCTCCATCAGCCAGTGCGGGAAGAAGCTGAAGGACAGCGAGTGCGGCACGGCGAACTCGATCATGTCCTGCCCCGCCGACTGGTGGCTGCGCAGCATGTTGCGCGTGGCCTGCAGGTTGCCGAGCAGGTCCACGGCCTGGCCCAGCAGGGTTTCGCCGGCCGCGGTCAGTCGGGTCGGATAGGACGAACGGTCGACCAGATCGACGCCCGCCCACGCCTCCAGCGCCTGGATGCGGCGCGAGAACGCCGGCTGCGTGACATGCCGCAGCTGGGCCGAGCGGGAGAAGCTGCGCGTCTCCGCCAGGCTCACGAAGTCTTCAAGCCATTTGGTTTCCACGGCGCGGGAGTTTAGCCGTGAGGGGCCGCCGACGCCGACACCGCGTCCTGCCCATCCTGCTGCAGGGCCCACATCTGCGCGTAGCGGCCGCGCCGCGCCAGCAGCGCCGCATGGGTGCCGCGCTCGACGATGGCGCCCTGCTCCATCACCAGGATCTCGTGGGCATCGACCACCGTCGAGAGCCGGTGCGCGATGACCAGCACCGTCTTGTCGCGCGCGGCGGCCTCGAGCTCGGCCTGGATGGCGCGCTCGTTGCGCGAGTCCAGCGCCGAGGTCGCCTCGTCGAAGATCAGGATCGGCGGATCCTTGAGCAGCGTGCGCGCGATGGCCACGCGCTGCTTCTCGCCGCCGGACAGCTTGAGCCCGCGCTCGCCCACCATGGTCTGGTAGCCCTGCGGCAGCGCCTGGATGAACGCGTGGATGTGCGCGGCCTTGGCCGCGGCCTCGATCTCTTCGGTCGTCGCCTCGGGGCGGCCGTAGGCGATGTTGTAGGCGATGGTGTCGTTGAACAGCACCGTGTCCTGCGGCACGATGCCGATCGCCCGGCGCAGGCTGTGCTGCGTGACCTCGGCGATCGACTGGCCGTCGATCGCGATGCGGCCGGACTGCGCGTCGTAGAAGCGGTAGAGCAGCCGCGCCAGGGTGCTCTTGCCCGAGCCGCTCGGGCCGACCACGGCGACCTTCTTCCCCGCCGGGATCTCCAGGCTGACGCCCTTGAGGATGGGCCGCTGCGGCTCGTAGGCGAAGTGCACGTCGTCGAAGCGCACCGACGCGCCGGCCACCCGCAGCGGCTGGGCGCCGGGGGCGTCCGCGACCTCGCGCTCCCGGGCCAGCAGGCCGAACATCTTGTCCAGGTCGGTCAGGCTCTGCTTGATCTCGCGGTAGATCACGCCCAGGAAGTTCAGCGGGATGTAGAGCTGGATCATGAACGCGTTGATCATGACCAGGTCGCCCAGGCTCATCTGCCCGGCGACAACGCCCTGCGTCGCGCGCCACAGCATCGCCACCAGCGCCACCGCGATGATCACCTGCTGGCCGCTGTTGAGCAGCGACAGCGTCGTCTGCGACTTCAGTTGCGCGCGGCGCAGCCGCTCCAGGCTTTGGTCGTAGCGGGCGGCCTCGAAGTCCTCGTTGTTGAAGTACTTCACCGTCTCGTAGTTCAGCAGCGAGTCGATCGCCTTGCTGTGCGCGTGCGAGTCGAGTTCGTTGAGCTGGCGGCGGAACTTGGTGCGCCACTCGGTGACCACGATGGTGAAGCCGATGTAGAACACCAGCGCCGCGCCGGTGATCCAGGCGAAGAGCACGTCGAACTTCAGCGCCAGCAGGCTGAGCACCAGCACCACCTCGACCAGCGTCGGGAAGATGCTGTAGAGCGAATACGAGATCAGCGCATGCACGGCGCGCGTGCCGCGCTCGATGTCGCGGGTCATGCCGCCGGTCTGGCGCTCGAGGTGGAAGCGCAGGCTCAGGTCGTGCAGATGGCGGAAGACCTGCAGCGAGATGCTGCGCGAGGCGCCCTCGGTCGCCTTGGCGAAGATCAGCTCGCGCGCCTCGGTGAACAGCGAGGTGCACAGGCGCAGCATCCCGTAGGCCAGCAGCAGTCCCACCGGCACGACCATCAGCGCCTGCGCGCTGCCGGGCCGCAGGTCGAGGCTGTCCACCAGTTGCTTGAGCAGCACCGGCACGCCGACATTGGCCAGCTTGGCGCCGATCATGAAGGCCAGCGCGAGGCCGACGCGCCAGCGGTAGCGCCAGAAATACGGCAGCAGGCGGCCGATGGTGTGCCAGTCGCCCCGGGACTCGGGCGCGGTGGAGGACGAAGGGACGGGGGTCGGCGCGGAGGTGCCGGCGAGCGTGGAGCGGCGCATGGACGAAGGGGCTGGACTGTCGTGGGGTCGGGCCTCGGGTCCGGCGCCTGCGCTGGCGGGGCCGGACATGCTGGACGACAATGCCGGCCATTGTCACCGTTTGCCGATCATGAGCGACTCCACCGCCCCCAATGCCCCCGCGGCGCCGACCGCGCCCGCCTCGACCTCCAGCCTGCTCTCCCCGGAGACGATCGGCCCCCGCGAACTGGTGATGCGCGTGATGCCGATGCCTGCCGATGCCAATGGCAACGGCGACATCTTCGGCGGCTGGATCATGGCGCAGGTCGACCTGGCCGGGTCGGTGCTGCCGGCGCGCATCTCTCGCGGCCGGATCGCGACGGTGGCGGTCAACGAGTTCATCTTCAAGCAGCCGGTGTCGGTGGGCGATCTGCTGAGCTTCTATGCGCAGGTCACCCGCATCGGCCGTACCTCGATCACGGTGCATGTCGAGGTCTTCGCCGAGCGCAACCCCGCCAATCCGCATGTGGTCAAGGTGACCGAGGCCAACCTGACCTACGTCGCGATCGATCGCGAAGGCAAGTCGCGGGTCATCGGCGAGGCCTAGGCGGCCGCGGCGAGCCTGCCCGCGAGGGCCTGTGCGGCCTGTGCGAATGGGCGTCCAGCCACCAGGGTTTGTACGTAGATTCCGCAGCCGGCTCCGGGATGCGGGTGGGATACTGCGCCGCCTGGGTGCCGAGCCACGCCGGTGACGGCGCCAGCGGCGCCTTCAACCGGAGCCGTCCCCATGCTGTCCCCTTCCGCCTCCGCCACGCCGGTCGTCTCCGTGCCGTGGTACCGCCATCTCTACCTGCAGGTCGTCGTGGCGATCGTGATCGGCATCCTGCTCGGTCATTTCGAGCCGAAGTTCGCCGTCACCCTGCAGCCGCTGGGCGATGCCTTCATCAAGCTGGTGAAGATGATCATCGCGCCGGTGATCTTCCTGACCATCGTGACCGGCATCGCGGGCATGACGCAGCTCAGCCGCGTCGGCCGGGTGTTCGGCAAGGCGATGGCCTACTTCCTGTTCTTCTCGACGCTGGCGCTGATCGTCGGCCTGGTGGTGGCGAACGTGGTGCAGCCGGGCCACGGCATGAACGTCAACGTCGCGGACCTGGACCAGAAGGAAGTGCATCGCTACGTCGAGAAGACGCATGACCTGACGCTGGTCAGCTTCCTGATGGACGTGATCCCGAAGTCGCTGGTGGGCGCGCTGGCGGACGGCAACATCCTGCAAACGCTGTTCGTGGCGGTGCTGTTCGGCATCGCGCTGGCGCTGGTGGGCGATCGCGGCAAGCCGGTGCTGAATTTCTTCGAGGCGCTGACCGCGCCGGTGTTCCGCATGGTGCACATCCTGATGAAGGCGGCGCCGATCGGCGCGCTGGGCGCGATGGCGTTCACCATCGGCAAGTACGGGCTGGCCTCGCTGCTCAACCTGGGCATGCTGGTGGGCAGCTTCTACGTGACGGCGCTGCTGTTCGTGCTGGTGATCCTGGGCATCGTCGCGCGGCTGTGCGGTTTCTCGATCATCAAGCTGATCCGCTACCTGAAGGCGGAGCTGCTGCTGGTGCTGGGCACCTCGTCGTCGGAGTCGGCACTGCCCTCGCTGATGGAGAAGATGGAGAAGGCCGGCTGCGAGAAGACGGTGGTGGGCCTGGTCGTCCCGACGGGCTACTCGTTCAACCTGGACGGCACCAACATCTACATGACGCTGGCGGCGCTGTTCATCGCGCAGGCGACCAACACCGAGCTGACGCTGGGTCACCAGATCACGCTGCTGTTGGTGGCGATGCTGAGCTCCAAGGGCGCGGCGGGCGTGACCGGCGCGGGCTTCATCACGCTGGCGGCGACGCTGTCGGTGGTGCCGGAGGTGCCGGTGGCGGGCATGGCGCTGATCCTGGGCGTGGACCGCTTCATGTCGGAATGCCGCTCGCTGACCAACTTCATCGGCAATGCGGTGGCGACGATCGTGGTCTCGAAGTGGGAACGCGCGCTGGACCACGACGCGCTGGACCTGGCGCTGTCGGGCAAGACCATCGACCCGGACGACCTGCCGATCCGCGTGGCCGGACCGGCCGAGACGGCGTGAGCGGACTCGGTGCATGAACGACAACGGGCGCCGCGGCGCCCGTTGTGTCGTCTGGAGCGGCCTGGCGGCCGCTCTCGATCAGAACTTCGAGAAGTCCGGCTGGCGCTTCTGGAAGAAGGCCTGGAAGGCTTCCATCGCCTCGGGGCTGCGCAGGCGGGCACCGAAGATCTCGGCCTCGGCCTGGATGGTTTCCAGCAGCTGCTCCTTGGTCGCGCGGCGCATCAGCTGCTTGCTCTCGCGCACGGCGCTCGGCGGCAGCTTGTTGAAGCGCTCGGCCACGCGGCGCGCCTGCGCGACCACTTCGCCGGCCGGCAGCACCGCGTTCGCGATGCCGCATTCCACCGCCTGCTCGCCGGTGAACGGGTCGCCCAGCAGGATCTTCTCGGCCGCGCGGCGCGGGCCCATCAGCTTGGGCACGAGCAGGCTGGAACCGAATTCGGGCACCAGGCCCAGGCTCACAAAGGGCATCGCCAGGCGCGCGTCGTCGGCCACGTAGACGAAGTCGCAATGCAGCAGCAGCGTCGTGCCGATGCCGATCGCCGCGCCGTTCACCGCGGCCACGATGGGCTTGTCACAGCCGATCATCGCGCGCATGAACTGGAACACCGGCGCGTCCTCGTCCCGCGGCGGGCTGCCCATGAAGTCCTCGATGTCGTTGCCCGACGTGAAGATCTGCGGCTGGCCCTGGATCAGCACCGCGCGCACGCTGTTCTCGGCGTTGGCCGCGACCAGCGCGTCGGCCATCTCCTGGTACATCGCGCGGGTCAGCGCGTTCTTCTTCTCGGGACGTGCGATCTCGATGGTCTGCACGCCGTTGACGATGGCGGTCTTGATGCTCATGGAGCACTCTCCTCGTTCAATGAATGGCCGCGATCATGCCAGCCAGCCGCTGACCTGCGGCCACAGGCTGCGCTCGAATCGATCGCGGAAGAAACCGAAATGGCCGATGCGGCGCTCGCCGATGTCCTTGGGCGCGATGCGGCGCAGCTCGGGATGCGCGCCGGCGTAGAAGCCGTGCAGCGACTCGGTGTTGCGGCGGGACATGAATTCGTCGTCGGTGAACGCGAGCGAGAGCATCGGCACCGACAGCGAGGCGTACTGCGCGCGCAGCGCGTCGCCGCCCTCGCCCATCATGTACTCGCGGTCCAGGCACCAGCGGCGCCACTGCGCCATCACGCCGCGAGGGAGGTCACCGACCTTGCGCAGCTTGCGGCCGGGGAAGTAGCCGAAGAGGGGCAGCGCGAGCGGGACGATGACGTACCAGAGCCACCAGACGTAGCGGCGCAGGCCGATCGAGTTCTCGCGCCAGTAGCCGCTGCCGCAGCCCACGGTCACCGCGCGGGAAACGCGCGAGCGGTTGGGGAGCAGGCCCAGGATCTGGCCGCCCAGGCTGTGGCCGAGCCAGTGGATCTCGCGGTCGTCGCCCAGCAGCTTGTTGAGATGCGAGAGCGCCGCGGCGGCGTCATGCTCGGCCCAGGTGCGGATGTCGGCGTCGAGCCCGCGCAGCGAGCGCTTCATCGACTCGGGACGCGAGGCGCCCATGCCGCGGTAATCGAAGCTCAGCACCAGCCAGCCCTGCGACGCCATCCAGCGCGCGAAGGCGGCGTAGTAGCGCTGTTCGACGCCCATGGCGGGGGCGATCAGCAAGCCCGCCTTGGCCGTCGCAGGGTCACCGTAGAGATGGCCTTGGAGCTCGAATCCGTCGTCCGCTTGGAAACTGATCATCACGATCTCCCCAGCCCGAAGACCCTCACCCCTGCCCTCTCCCGCAAGCGGGAGAGGGAGTAGGAAGGGCTCGGCACTTCATCGGCTGCTGGCCCTCACCGCTGCCCTCTCCCGCAAGCGGGAGAGGGGGTAAGAAGAGCGAGCGCTGCCACCGGTATTACTCCCTCTCCCGCTTGCGGGAGAGGGTGGGGGTGAGGGCCAGCGCCCGTCGCAGTAGCGCTTACAGACGCTCGATGATGCCCGCCGCGCCTTGGCCGGCGCCAACGCACATGGTCACCATGCCGTACTTCGCACCGGTGCGCCGCAGGCCGTGGATCACCGACGCCGCGCGGATCGCGCCGGTCGCGCCCAGCGGGTGGCCCAGGGCGATCGCGCCGCCGTTGGGGTTCACCTTGGTGCGGTCCAGCACGATGCCCTTGGCGTCCAAGTCATTCAGCACCGCCAGCGACTGCGCCGCGAAAGCCTCGTTCAGCTCGACCCAGCCCAGGTCCTCGGCCTTGATGCCGGCCAGCTTCAGCGCGGCCGGGATCGCCTCGATCGGGCCGATGCCCATGATCTCCGGCGGCACGCCGCGCACCGCGAAGGACACGAAGCGCGCCAGCGGCGTCAGGCCGAAGCGCTTGACCGCCGCCTCCGACGCCACGATCAGCGCGCCCGCGCCGTCCGAGGTCTGCGAGCTGTTGCCCGCCGTGACGCTGCCCTTGGCGGCGAACACCGGCTTGAGCTTGGCCAGGCCCTCCATCGACGTGTCCTTGCGCGGACCTTCATCGATGTCGACCGTGCGCGACTTGACGATCACGCCATCGCCATTCAGGTCGGGCTGGCGGTCCTTGATCTCGAATGGGGTGATCTCGTCCTTGAAGAAGCCCCCTTCGATCGCGGCCAGCGCGCGGCGATGCGATTCGAGCGCGAACTCGTCCTGCGCCTGGCGGCTCACCTTCCACTTGTCGGCGACCTTCTCGGCCGTCAGGCCCATGCCGTAGGCCAGGCCGATGTTCTCGTCGCGCTCGAAGATCGCGGGCGGGAACGAGGGCTTGTTGCCGCCCATCGGCACCATCGACATCGACTCCACGCCGCCGGCGATCATCACTTCGCTCTCGCCGACGCGGATGCGGTCCGCCGCCATCGCCAGCGCGGTGATGCCCGACGCGCAGTAGCGGTTCACCGTCACGCCGCCGACCGTGTTCGGCAGGCCCGACAGCACCGCCGCCACGCGGGCGATGTTCATGCCCTGCTCCCCTTCCGGGAAGGAGCAGCCGATGATCGCGTCCTCGATGACCGACGGGTCCAGGCCCGGGACCTGGGCCATCGCGGCCTGGATCACGCGGGACAGCATCTCGTCCGGACGGGTGTTCTTGAAGTAGCCCCGGCCCGACTTGCCGATCGGCAGGCGGGTGGCGGCGCAGATGTAGGCGTCTTGAACTTGCTTGCTCATGATGTGTTCCTTGTGGGCTGCGCTGCTCAGTTACGGACCGGCTTGCCGGTCTGGAGCATGCCCATGATGCGTTCCTGCGTCTTGGGGTGCTCGAGCAGGCTGCAGAAGTGCTTGCGCTCCAGCGACATCAGGTATTCCTCGGTCACCAGCGAGCCGGCTTCGACTTCACCGCCGCAGACCACGTCCGCGATCAGCGAGGCCAGGTGGAAGTCGTGCGCGCTGATGAAGCCGCCGTCACGCATGTTGGCCAGCGAAGACTTCACGGTGGCGATGCCGGAACGGCCCGCGACCGGGAACTTGGCCTTGAGCGGCGCGCGGTAGCCGGAGTCCGCCATCGCCTTGGCCTGCGCCGTGGCGACGAACAGCAGCTCGTCCTTGTTGGGGACGATCACGTCGCTGTCCAGCAGGTAACCCAGCTTCTGCGCTTCCAGCGCGGAGGTCGCCACCTTGGCCATCGCGGCGTTGGTGAAGCCATCCTTCAGGAAGGCGAAGATGTCCGCGTTGGCATTGCCGGCCGAGGCCATTTCCGCCGCACGGCGCGCGATGTAGGTCAGGCCGCCGCCGCCCGGGATCAGGCCGACGCCCACTTCCACCAGGCCGACATACGACTCCATGTGCGCGACGCGGCGGGCGCAGTGGACCGCCAGCTCGCAGCCGCCGCCCAGCGCCAGGCCGCGCATCGCGGCCACGACCGGCACGTTGGCGTAGCGCACGCGCAGCATCATGTCCTGCAGCTTCTTCTCTTCCGGCGCGATGCCCTTGGCGCCCTTGGCCATGAAGACCGGCATCAGCGCTTCCAGGTTGGCACCGGCGGAGAACACGTCGTCCGGCGACCAAATGACCAGGCCCTTGTACTTGGCCTCGGCGATCTCGACCGCCTTGAGCAGGCCCTCGGTGACGGTCGGGCTGATCAGGTGCAGCTTGCAGTTGATCGAGGCGATCAGCACTTCGCCGTCCAGCGACCAGACGCGGACCTCGTCGTTCTTGAACTCCTCGGTGCCCGCCTTCAGCGGCTCCACCGCGCCCTCGCCGACCAGCGATTCGGGGAAGGCCTGGCGCTCATAGACCGGCAGCTTGGCGCGCGGCTTGAACTTGCCTTCCTTGGCGCTCCACGAGCCGTCCTTCGAATGCACGCCGCCGTTCTCGGCGACCGGGCCTTCGAAGACCCACTTGGGCAGCGGCGCGCTCGACAGCGTCTTGCCGGCGTCGATGTCGGCCTGCACCCACTCGGCCACCTGCTTCCAGCCGGCGGCCTGCCAGAGCTCGAACGGGCCCTGCTGCGAGCCGAAGCCCCAGCGCATCGCGAAGTCGATCTCGCGCGCGGTGTCGGCGACGGTGTCCAGGTGCACGGCCACGTACTGGAACGAGTCGCGCAGGATGGACCACAGGAACTGCGCCTGCGGGTTGCTCGATTCCTTCAGCAGCTTGATGCGGTCGGCGGGCTGCTTCTTCAGCATGCGCGCGACGATCTCGTCGGCCTTGCCGCCGCCGGCGACGTATTCCCCCGTGGCGAAGTCCAGGCGCTGGATGTCCTTGCCGACCTTCTTGTAGAAGCCCGCGCCGGCCTTCTGGCCCAGCGCGCCCTTCTCGATCAGGCCCGCCAGCACCTTCGGCGTGGCGTAGGTCGAGTAGAAGGGGTCGTCCTTCAGGTTGTCCTGCATCGTCTTGACGACGTGCGCCATCGTGTCCAGGCCGACCACGTCCGCGGTGCGGAAAGTGCCCGACGAGGCGCGACCCAGCTTCTTGCCGGTCAGGTCGTCGACCACGTCCACGGACAGGCCGAACTTCTCGGCCTCGATCATCGTGGCCATCATGCCGGCGATGCCGACGCGGTTGGCGACGAAGTTGGGCGTATCGTTGGCGCGCACGACGCCCTTGCCCACGGCCGTGGTGACGAAGCTCTCGAGCTGGTCGATGACTTCAGGGTTCGTCGTCGGCGTATTGATCAGCTCGACCAGGTACATGTACCGGGGCGGGTTGAAGAAGTGGATGCCGCAGAAGCGCGGCTTGATCGATTCCGGCAGGACTTCCGACAGCTTGGTGATCGACAGGCCCGAGGTGTTGGACGCGACGATCGCGTGCGGCGCGACGAACGGAGCGATCTTCGTGTAGAGATCCAGCTTCCAGTCCATGCGCTCGGCGATGGCCTCGATGATCAGGTCGCAGTCCTTGAGCAGCTCCAGGTGCTCCTCGTAGTTGGCCTGCTGGATCAGCGCGGCGTTCTCGGGCACGCCCAGCGGCGCCGGCTTGAGCTTCTTCAGGCCCTCGACGGCCTTGGTGACGATGCCGTTCTTCGGGCCTTCCTTGGCAGGCAGGTCGAACAGCACGACCGGCACCTTCACGTTGACCAGATGGGCGGCGATCTGCGCGCCCATCACGCCGGCGCCGAGCACGGCGACCTTGCGAACTTGGAATCGACTCATGGTTTCTCCAATGGACATCACTGGGATGTAGGGATGGGGTTCTGGCGTCGCTTACTCGACGCGGATCCAGGTCTGGGTGCGGCCCAGCAGCGGCATGCCGACGAAGCCGCGGACCTCGAGCTTCTTGCCGCCGTCGATCGGACGCAGGCGGACGCGATAGACCTTGCCGTTGCCCGGATCGAGGATGTCGCCGCCGTCCCAGAGCTCGGCGTCGTTGCCGTTCTTCTTGACGTTGCGCAGGATGGTCAGGCCCAGGATGGGCTGGCCCTTGCGCTCGTCGGCGCATTCGTCGCACTTGGCGGTCTGCTTGGTGGGATCGGTGATCTTCTCGATCTTGCCGGTGAGCACGCCGCCGACCTCGCTGATGCGCACGGTGGAGCGCTCCTGCTTGGTCTCGTCGTCGATCGTCTTCCACACGCCCACCGGCGTGGTCGCGGCCTGGGCCAGCGCCAGGTTGGCGGACAGTCCGAGGCCCAGGGCGACGGCAGTGGCGAACAGCGGTTTCATCGTGTCTCTCTCCGTTTCTTCTGTACAGCCGCGCCCTGTGCCGGACGCGTCGATGCGCGATGTTGCGGGCCCGGGTCGCGGCGCGTCAATCGCGCCGGGCGGAACCCGGTCCGCCGTAGNCCGCTCGAGGAGGCGCCCGCGACGCTGTCGTTCAGAACAGCGCCTCGTCCATTTCCATCAGCGGGTTCAGGCCGGCGCGGGCGGTGCGGATCAGGCTCGCGGTTTCCGGCAGCAGCTTGGCGAAGTAGAAGCGCGCCGTCGCCAGCTTGGCGGTGTAGAACGGATCGCCCGAGTCCTTCTTCTCCAGCGCCAGCTTGGCCATGCGCGCCCACATGTAGGCGAAGCACAGGTGGCCGACGACACGCAGGTAGTCCACCGCGGCGGCACCGACTTCATCGGGGTTCTGGAAGGCCTTCATGCCGATCTCGGTGGTCAGCTTGGTGACCTTGTCGCCGATGTCGGCCAGCGGGTTGATGAACTCCTGCATCGCCTCGCTGGTGCCCTCTTCCTCGACGAACTCGGCGATCTTCTTGCCGAACTTCTTCAGCGTCGCGCCGTTGTTGCCCAGGATCTTGCGACCCAGCAGGTCCAGCGACTGCACCGTGTTCGTGCCCTCGTAGATCATGTTGATGCGGGCGTCGCGGACGAACTGTTCCATGCCCCACTCGTGGATGTAGCCGTGGCCGCCGAAGACCTGCATGCAGTGCGAGGTGGCGATCCAGCCGTTGTCCGTGATGAAGGCCTTGATGATCGGCGTCAGCAGCGCGACCTCGTCCTCGCAGGCCTTGGCCTCGTCGGCGTCGTCGCTGGACAGCGCCTTGTCCAGCTGCAGCGCCACGTAGGCCGACAGCGCGCGGCCGCCTTCGGCGTAGGCGCGGGCGGTCAGCAGCATCTTGCGCACGTCGGGGTGGACGATGATCGGATCGGCCGGCTTGTCCGGCGCCTTCGGGCCCGACAGCGCGCGCATCTGGATGCGGTCCTTGGCATAGGCGACGGCGTTCTGGTACGCGACCTCGGTCAGGCCCAGCGACTGGTTGCCCACGCCCAGGCGGGCGGCGTTCATCATCACGAACATCGCCTGCAGGCCCTTGTTGGGCTGGCCCACCAGCGTGCCGACGGCGCCGTCCAGCACGATCTGCGCGGTGGCGTTGCCGTGGATGCCCATCTTGTGCTCCAGGCCGCCGCAGTACACCGGGTTGCGCTCGCCCAGCGAGCCGTCGGCGTTCACCTTGAACTTGGGCACGATGAACAGCGAGATGCCCTTGGAGCCGGCCGGCGCGTCCGGCAGGCGCGCCAGCACCAGGTGGACGATGTTCTCGGCCAGGTCGTGCTCGCCGGCGGAGATGAAGATCTTCTGGCCGGTGATCTTGTAGGTGCCGTCGCCCTGCGGCTCGGCCTTGGAGCGCAGCAGGCCCAGGTCGGTGCCGCAGTGCGGCTCGGTCAGGCACATCGTGCCGGTCCACACGCCCGAGGTCAGCTTGGGCAGGTAGGTGGACTTCTGCTCGTCGGTGCCGTGCGCATGCAGCGCCTCGTAGGCGCCGTGGCTCAGGCCCGGGTACATCGTCCAGGCCTGGTTGGCCGAGTTCATCATCTCGTACATGCACTGGTTCAGCAGCACCGGCAGGCCCTGGCCGCCGTAGGCCGGGTCGCACGACAGCGCGGGCCAGCCGCCCTCCACATACTGTGCGTAGGCTTCCTTGAAGCCCTTGGGCGCCTTCACCTCATGGGTGGACTTGTCCAGCGTGCAGCCTTCCTGGTCGCCCGACAGGTTGATCGGGGTCAGGACTTCCGCGGCGAACTTGCCGCCCTCTTCCAGCACCGCGTTGATCGTGTCCTCGTCGACCTCGGCATGCGCGGGCAGCAGCTTCAGCTCGTCGACCGCGTGCAGCAGCTCGTGCAGCACGAACTTCATGTCGCGCAGGGGCGGGTTGTACTGAGGCATGAGGGCTCTCCTGAATGGTTCTGTGAAGGGATCGAAAGGGACTCGCCCCGCTCAGGCGCGCTTGCGGCTCGGGGCCGGGCTCGCGGAGGCGGAGTGAGGAGGCGTCTGCCGCGTCTGGGCATCGGCCTTGCGGCCGGCCGGCGTGGCGAAGCTGTCGAGGATGCGCTCCAGGCCCGTGCGGGCGCGGGCGAGCGCGCCGGGGCTGCGCAGGAAACGCGCGTCGTGATGCAGCGACAGGATCAGGCCGTGCATCTCGAAAAGCACCTGGTCCGGATCGGCCTCCGGCACCAGGTGGCCGACCTCCTGCGCCAGCAGGATGGCCTTGCGGATCGCGGCGTGCCAGTCGCGCACCATGCCGACCAGCGCGTCGCGCACCGGGCCGGGCCGGTCGTCGAATTCCACCGCGCCGCTGATGTAGATGCAGCCCGAGTCGACTTCCACCGAGGTGCGATGCACCCAGCGCTCGAACAGTGCGCGCAGGCGCGGCAGGCCGCGCGGCTGGCGGATCGCGGTGTAGAAGACTTCTTCCTCGAACTTGGCGTGGTACTCGCGCACCACCGCGATCTGCAGTTCCTCGCGCGAGCCGAAATGCGCGAAGACGCCGGACTTGCTCATCTTCGTCACATCGGCCAGCGCGCCGATGGACAGGCCTTCCAGCCCCATGTGCGAGGCCAGCCCGAGCGCCGCGTCCAGGATCGCGGCGCGCGTCTGCTGGCCTTTCTGGAGCGAACGGGCGCCACGGCGCGCGACGGCGGCGGCGGGCTTGGCGGCGGTGACGGGGGAGGTGGACACGATGCCCGGAATAATAAAACGAACGATCGTTCTATTTTGAGCAGTTCCGGGTCGGAAAGGCAATCCTTGCCCACCCCTTTTTAGTGGTGCAGACCTAAAAAAGCCAGGCTGCTGACCCGAGTCGGCAGGCTGAGGTCGGGCGACGCTCGAGGGTTTACCCGAACTCGAGGCGTGGACTTCTCTGCGACGCTGGGTGACTCGCGGGCGCGCCGGCCAGTGACCTTCGGCAACGCCTGTCCGCCCGACGCCGGCATAGACTGGCGCAAACAGGGAGCCAGAAGAATGCACAAGCCATTGAATGGCATGTTCCGGGTTCTGGTGTGCCGGGTGCAATCCCGGCTGTGTGGCCTGCCGCTGGATGCCGTCGAGGAGACCCTGCGGCCGCAGCCACTGCGGCCGCTGAAGTCGCCGGCCGTTCACGTCCAGGGGCTCGCGCGCATCCGCGGCGACTGGCTGCCGGTCGTCGACCTGGCCGGCCTGCTGGGCCTGACCGAGGCCGGCGCGGCGCCCGCCACGGCGGTGACGCCCCCGGCGTCCTCGGCGCTCCCGGCGCCATTGCCGGCCGCGCCGGCCGACGCCGCGGCGGTGCGCCGCTATGTCGTCGTCCGCGCCGGCGACCGCCGGGTGGCGCTGGCGGTCGCCGAGGTGCTGGGCCTGCAGACCTTCGCGGCGGAGCAACTCCGCGCCCTGCCCCCGCTGCTGCGCGACCGCGACCATGGTGCCGTCAGCGCGCTGGCCGAGCGCGACGATGAACTGATCGCCGTGCTCGACCAGGCCCGGCTGCTTCCGGATGAGCTGCCGCCGACCGCGGCCCTCTCGCCAGCGGACAGCGGCGACGCCATCGGCCACCAGGAGGCGGCCTCATGACGCGGCCGTCGCCGTCCGATGCCGCCCTGATCTCGCTGCTGCCGCGCCTGCGGACGCTGCTCTCCGCCCGCCTGGGCCTGCAGTTCGACGACCGCCAGGACGACCGGCTCGCCGCCGCGCTGGCGCGGGTGGCCGGGCCGGGCGGTCCGGCGCGCTTCCTGGACCAGATGGAGCAGGCGCCGACGCGCGCCCGGCTCGATGCGCTCGCCGCCGAGCTGACGGTCGGCGAAACCTTCTTCTTCCGCCACCCGGAGCAGTTCGACGCGCTGCGCGTGGACTTGCTGCCGTCGATGGTGCGCCGCGCGACGTCCACCGGCCTGCGGGCGCTCTCGGCCGGCTGCGCGAGCGGCGAGGAGGCCTACACCCTGGCCATCACGCTGCATCGCGCCGGCCTGACGGCGCTGGGGGTCGACTGGCAGGTGCTGGCCGTCGACGTGAACCCGGCGGCGCTGGCGCGCGCGGCCGCCGCCCGCTACGGCGAATGGAGCCTGCGCGCGACGCCGCCGGAGCTGCGCGACCTGTGGTTCCGCGCCGTCGAGCCCGGCGTCTGGACGCCGCTGCCCGCGATCCGCGAGCGGGTCCGCTTCGAGCCCCGCCAGCTGGGGCAGCCCGACGCCGCCTTCTGGACACCGGACCGCTTCGACATCATCTTCTGTCGCAACGTGCTGATGTACCTGGCGCCCACGGCGCTGCGCCAGGCGATCCAGCACCTGGTCGGCGCGCTGGCACCGGGGGGCGTGCTGTTCCTGGGCCATGCGGAGACGCTGCGCGGCCAGTCCGAGGCGCAGGCCGCGGGGCTGACGCTGCGCCAGGCGCATGGCTGCTTCTTCTATCGCCGCGAAGGCGCGGACGTGGCGCCCGCCTGGCCCTTTCCCTGGCCGGCCCCCGTGCCGGAGCCGGCGACGGCCCCGCTGGCGCACGCGCCGGCATTCGAGGCCAGGCCCGCCGACCACGCCGACCAGGCCCTGCTCGACGAGGCGCTGCTGCTGGTCGAGGCCGGCCAGATCGAGGACGGCCTGCGCGCCTGCGCCCGGCTGATCGCGCCGCAGACACCGGCCGCGCTGCAGGCCGAGGTGCTGTTCCTGCAAGGGCTGGCGATGGAGGAGCGCGGCCAGCTCCCCGCGGCGGAATGGCATCACCAGCGCGCCGCCGCCAAGGACGCCGCCTTCGCCCTGCCCCACCTGCGCCTGGGCCTGCTGGCCCGGCGTCGCGGCGAGATCGTCGCCGCGCGGCGCGAACTGGGCCGGGCGCTGGCGCTGCTGGACGACGAATCGCCCGAGCGGCTGCGGCGTTTCGGCGGCGGCTTCGAACGCGACGACCTGCGGCGCCTGTGCCGCGACGAGATCCAGGAGGCCCGCGCATGACGCCCGACCGCTCCGACCGCTCCGACCCGCTGGAGGGCCAGCTCGACGAATGGCGGGCGGCCTTCGACCGCTCCTTCGCCGAGCCGCGACGGCTGGGCGATGACGACGCCGTCCTGGACGTGCTGGGCATCCGGATTGCCGGCGACCCGTTTGCCCTGAACTTGGCCGACCTGGCCGGACTGCAGCCCGCCATGCCCGCCGCGCCCTACCCCGCCACCGCACCCGGGCTGCTCGGGCTCGCCGGGCACCAGGGGCAGGTCTTGCCGCTCTACGACCTGCGCGCGCTGATCGGCCGCGGGGCCGCGACGGCGGTGCGCTGGTGGGCCATCGCGCGCGCCGCGCCGCTGGCGCTCGCCTTCGAGGGCTTCGACGGCCAATGGCGCCTGACGCCTGGCGATCGCCTGCAGCAGAGCGACGCGGCCGGCACCGGCTGGGCGGTCCGCTGCGGCGGCGCGCTGCGCCCGCTGATCGAGCTGGAAGGCCTGATCGCCGCCGTCGCCGGCAGCCAGCTCGGCGAGCCGTCGGCGGGATCCTTCACCACAACGACAAGCGCCGGCGCCGCCGGCCGATGACAGGGAGCACCGTGCCATGTGGACCTTCGGAAGAAAGCTGTCGATGGGTTTCGCGCTGTCCTTCGCGCTGCTGCTGCTCATCGGGACCCTGGCCTATCGCGGCGTCGACCTGCTGACGCAGACCAGCTACCAGGTCACCCGCACCCATGCGGCGCTGACCCACGTCGAATCGCTGATGAGCCTGATGAAGGACGCCGAGACCAGCCAGCGCGGCTACCTGCTCAGCGGCGAGGATCCCTACCTGGACCCCTATCGCCACGCCGTCGCCAACCTGCCGCGCCAGCTGGCCGAGCTCAGGCCGCTGATCCGCGACAACCCCGGGCAGCAGGCCCGGCTGAACCAGGCCACGGCCATGATCGAGGGCCTGATGCAGCTGCACAAGGAGCGCATCGAGTCGCGCCGCACGTCCACCATCGAGGCGGCCATGCGCGTCCAGGGCCTGGGCGAGGGCAAGCGCCGCATGGATGAACTGCGCGCGGTGATCTCCCAGATGGAGGAGGAGGAGAACGACCTGCTGCGCCAGCGCGCGCAGGAGGTCGAGTCCGCCGCCACCGGCGTGCGCATGGCCATCGTCTGGGGCACCGTCGCCGGCGCGCTGCTGGTGCTGGCGGCGGCGCTGACGCTCAACCGCGCGCTCAGCGGCCAGGTGGGCACGGCGGTCAAGCATGTGCAGCGTTCCTCGGCGGAGCTGCAGGCGGCCGCGAACCAGCAGGCCGCCGGCGCCCGCGAGACGGCCACCTCGATGACGGAGATCTCCACCACCATCTCCGAGCTGCTGGCCACCTCGCGCCAGATCGCCGACAGCGCGCAGCGCGTCGTGGTCATCGCCGAGCAGACGGCCGGACTGGCCCGCGGCGGCGACGGCACCCTGCAGGCGGCGCGCGAGACCATCGCCGCGATGCGCCGGCAGATCGACCTGGTGGTCGACCACATGCTGGACCTGGGCCGCAAGTCGCAGCAGATCGGGGTGGTGATGGACCTGGTCGGCGAGCTGGCCGAGCAGACCAACATCCTGGCGATCAACGCCACCATCGAGGCCACCGTGGCCGGCGACGCGGGCCGGCGCTTCAGCGTCGTCGCGGACGAGATCCGCAAGCTGGCCGACCGCATGACCGCGTCGACCAAGGAGATCCGCCTGCAGATCGACGACGTGCGCGGCGCGGTCAACACCACGGTGATGGCGACGGAGACCGGCTCCAAGGCGGTCGATGCCGGCGCGCGCCAGTTCGACGACGTGGCCGCCACCTTCGCCAAGATCGCCGGCCAGGTCGTGACCACGACCGACGCGGCGCGCGAGATCGAGCTGTCCACCAAGCAGCAGGCCACCGCGGTCGAGCAGCTCAATGTCGCGCTGTCCAACACCGCGCAGGCCTCGCGGGAGACCGAGGCCAGCTCCGGGCAGACCTCGCAGACGGCCACCGAGCTGGCGGAGATGTCCCGCGACCTGCTGCGCCTGGTGCAGGCCCAGCCGACCTGAGCCCGACCCCTTCAAGAACCGGACACCCCGCGCGCCGTGGCCAAGGACCCCTACCGCTTCTTCCGCATCGAAGCCCGCGATCTGCTGCGGCAGATGAGCGAGGCCGTGCTCGCCGCCGAGCAGGCGCCGGCGCCCGACCTGCCGCCGCGTTTGCTGCGCCTGGCCCACACGCTCAAGGGCGCCGCCAGCGTGGTGCGACAGCCCGGCATCGCGGCGCAGGCGCACGCGATCGAGGACCTGCTGACGCCGCTGCGTGACCGTGCCGAGGCCCCTGGCCGCGCCGACCTCGACGCGCTGCTGGCGCTGATCGACGTCGCCGGCGACGCGATCACCGCGCTGGACGCCCCGGCGGCGGCCGGGGCGCCGACGCCGCCCCGGGCCGAGAGCACTGGCACCAGCACGGGTTCGGGTTCGGGTTCGGCGGCCGCGGCGTATGAGCGCGTCCCCGACCCCGCCGGCGCGAGCGCCGTCAACGCCGGCCTCACGGGCCTCACGGGCCTCGTGGGCCTTCCCGCCGACGCGGGCACCGCCGAGCCGGACGACGCCGGGGACCCGGATCCGATCGGCGCCATCCTGACCATTCCCCAGTTGATGCCGGAGGAGCTGGACGGCCTGCTCGCCGACATCGCGCGCACGCAGGGGCACCTCGCGCCGATCGAGCGCGCCGCAGCGCTGCTGCGCGAGCTGCGCGCCGGCCTGCAGGGCCAGCAGGAGGCCCTGGCCGGCCCGCTGGCGCGGATCGAGGACCAGATCGAGCGCGGCGCGCGCCAGCTCGCGCGCGAGCTGGTCGCGCTGCGCGATGGCGCCGAGCAGCTGCGGCTGCTGCCCGCCGCGCAGCTCTTCGCGCCGCTGCAGCGGACCGCGCGCGACGCCGCGCGCTCCCAGGACAAGCAGGCCCGGCTCACCGGCCACGGCGGCGACGTCAAGCTGGAAGCGGCGCTGCTGAACGCCGTCTCCGGCGCGCTGGTGCAGATGGTGCGCAACGCCGTCGCGCACGGCATCGAGCTGCCGCCCGAGCGCATCGCCGCCGGCAAGCCGCCGCAGGGCCGGATCGAGTTGCGGATCGAGCGCCGCGGCCGCGAGGTGCTGTTCTGCTGCGCCGACGACGGGGCCGGGCTCGACCTCGAGGCGGTGCGGCGCACCGCCATCGACAAGGGCATCCCCGGCGCGGCGCGGCTCGATGACGACGCGCTGATCGAGCGCCTGCTGCGCGGCGGGCTCAGCACCGCGCGACGCGTGGACGCGCTGGCCGGCCGCGGCGTCGGCATGGACCTGGTGCGCGACACGGCCGACCGCCTCGGCGGACGCCTGACCCTGAGCAGCCGGCGCGGCGAAGGCACGACCGTCGAGCTCTGCGTGCCGCTGCAACTGGCCGCGCTGCGCGCGATCCGCGTCAGCGCCGGCGCGGTCGCCGCCTGGGTGCCGCTGGACGCGGTCGAGTGCGTGCTGCAGCGGCCGGTGCTCAATGGCGCGCACCTGATCGTCGGCGACGAACTGCTGCCCCACCTCCCGCTGGCCGACGCCCTGCAGCCGGGCCAGACCACCGCGGCGGCGCCGCGCTCGGCGCTGGTGCTGCGCGCCGGTGGACAGCGCGCGGCGCTGGGCGTGGACGCGCTGGACGGCGTCACCAGCGTCGTGCTGCGGCCGCCACCAGCGCTGCTGCCGCCGTCGCCCCTGATCGCGGGCCTGGCGCTGGACGCGGCACAGCAGCCGGTGCCGGTGCTGGCCGCCGAGGGCCTGATCGCCGCGGCGCGCCAGGCGCGGCCACGGCCGGTGCCGGCGCCGCCGCGCACCGGCACCATCCTGGTCATCGACGACTCGCTGACCACCCGCATGCTCGAGCAGAGCATCCTCGAGGCCGCCGGCTACCGCGTGCACATGGCCGCGTCCGCCGAGGACGGCCTGGAGGCGGCGCAGCGCGAGCGCTACGCGCTCATCCTGGTGGACGTGGAGATGCCGGGCATGGACGGCTTCGAGTTCGTCGCCCGCATCCGCGGCGACGCGGCGCTGCGCCACATCCCGGCGGTGCTGGTGACCTCGCGCAACGCGCCCGAGGACCTGGCCCGCGGCAAGGCGGTCGGCGCCGACGGCTACATCGTCAAGGGCGAGTTCGCGCAGAACGAGTTCCTGGCGCAGGTCGCGCAGCTGATGGCGCGCTCGGCCGGCACGGTCGACGACGACGCGGCCGTCGAGGAGCCCGCCGCATGAGCGCGTCCTCAGGCATGGGTGGCGGCATCGGTGGCATCGGTGGACTGGGCGGCGCGGTGCCCCCGGCCGGTGCCGGACCGGCCCGGCCGCTGCGGGTGCTGGTCGTGGAGGACTCGATCACGGTGCTGGCGCACATCCGCGAGGTGCTCGCCGCGCACGGCGACATCGAGGTCGTCGGCGAGGCCCACGACGGCGCGCAGGCCGTGGCGCTGTGCCAGCGGCTGCGACCGGACGTCGTGTCGATGGACATGATGCTGCCCGGCATGGACGGCCAGGCGGCGACCGAGGCCATCATGGCCCACTGCCCGACGCCCATCCTCATCGTCTCGTCGTCGACCAATCGCGGCGAGCTGCTGCGCACCTACGAGGCGCTGGCCGCCGGCGCCGTCGAAGTGCTGGAGAAGCCGGACGCGAACGCGCCCGCGGGCGAGTGGGAGCGCCGCTACGTGACGCTGCTGCGGCTGGTGGCGCGGATCCGCGTCATTACCCATGTGCGGGCCCGCCTGGGCGGGCGCCCCGTCGCCGGGCCGGCGGCCCCCGCGCCGGCGCCCGCGCGCGCCCTGCTCGCGCTGGGGGCGTCGACCGGCGGCCCGGGCGCGCTGATGAAGGTGCTGCAGTCGATGCCGGCGCCGGCGCCGCTGCCGGTGCTGATCGTGATGCACATCAACGCGGTGTTCAGCCGCGGCTTCGCCGAATGGCTGGACGCGCAGACGCCGCATCGCGTGCGCTACGCCCAGGGCGGCGAGCGCCTGCGCGACCTGGCCGGCCAGGTGGTGCTGGCGCCGCCCGACGTCCACCTGGTGCTGCGCGCCGGCGTGCTCGAACTCAGCCACGCGCCGCCGCGCCACTCGTGCCGGCCGTCGGTGGACGTGCTGTTCGAATCGCTGGCCGCCGAGAACGGCCCGGGCACCGCCGCCGCGCTGCTGACCGGCATGGGCCGCGACGGCGCGCAAGGCCTGCTCGAGATCCGCCGCGCGGGGGGCGCGACGCTGGCGCAGGACGAAGCCAGTTCCATGGTCTACGGCATGCCGCGCGAAGCCGCCCAGTTGGGCGCCGCCGAGCGCATCCTGCCGCTGTCCGACATCGGCCCCGCCCTGATGGGATTGAGCGGCATGGCCTGGGGAGGAGCCCACAAATGAACAAGAGAACCTTCATCGTCGAGGACAGCCTCACGGTGCGGATGGACCTGCGCGAGGCGCTCGAGGACGCCGGCTTCGACTGCGTCGAGTGCGCCACGCTGGCCCAGGCCCGCGCCGCGCTGGCCCAGGGCGTGCCCGCGCTGGTGCTGCTGGACAACCTGCTGCCCGACGGCGACGGCGCCGCCTGGCTGCCCGAGCTGCGCGCCGCGCCGCAGGGCGGCGACTGCGTCGTGCTGATCCTGTCCAACGCCTCGCAGGCCAGCGACCGGCTGCGCGGCCTGGCCCATGGCGCCGACGAATACGTCGGCAAGCCCTATGACCGCCTCTACGTCATCGACCGGGCGCGCGAGCTGGTCCGCCAGCGCCAGGCCCGCCAGGCGACGCCCATGCCGCAACCGGCCTCGGTGCTGCTGATCGACGACAGCGAGACCTTCCGCGAGGCGCTGCGCGACGCGCTGGAGCCGCACGGCTACGACATCCACACCGCCGCCCACGGCGAGGAAGGCCTGCGCCAGGCCGCCGCGCTGCGGCCCAACGCGGTGATCGTCGACCAGCACATGCCCGGCATCGACGGCGCGGCCGTGATCCGCCGGCTGCGCCTGGATCCGGCGCTGCGCCACACGCCCTGCCTGCTGCTGACCGCCGACGAGGGGCCCGAGGCCGAGCTGCGCGCGCTGGAGGCCGGCGCCGACGCCTTCGCCCGCAAGCAGGACGACGTCGACCTCATCCTGGCGCGCGTGGCCGCGATGCTGCGCAGCGCCAAGGCCAGCCTGCCCGAGCAGGGCGCCAGCCTGCTGGGCCCCAAGCGCCTGCTGCTGGTGGACGACAGCGCCAACGTGCTGGCCGAGCTCGGCGCGCTGCTGCGCGACGACGGCTACGACGTCATCGCCGCGGCCAGCGGCGAGCAGGCGCTGGAGCTGCTCGCCGTGCAGGCGGTGGACGCGGTGCTGCTGGACGTGCAGATGCCGGGCATCGGCGGGCTGGAGACCTGCCGGCGCATCAAGTCGGCGCCGTCGCTGCGCGACATCCCGGTGCTGCTGCTCACCGCCTTCGAGGGCCGCGCGTCGATGCTGGCCGGCCTGGAGGCCGGCGCCGACGATTACGTCGTCAAGGCCAACGGCGAGGTCGAGCTGCTCAAGGCCCGGCTGCGCGCGCAGCTGCGCCGCAAGCAGTTCGAGGACGAGGCCCGGCGCGTCCATGCCGAGCTGCACAACAGCGCGATGGAAGCGGCCGAGGCGCGCGCCGCGCGCGAGCTGGCCGACAGCCGCGCCGAGCTGCTGGCCGCACTGCAGCAGCGCAACGACGCGCTGGAGCAGCTCAATGCCGAGCTCAGCCGCGCCAGCAGCGCCAAGACCGCCTTCCTGTCGACGATGTCGCACGAGCTGCGCACGCCACTGAACGCGGTGATCGGTTTCGCCCAGCTGATGCGCGACGGCGCGGCCGGCCCGGTCAGCGATCGCCAGGCCGAGTTCTGCGGCCACATCCACAACGCCGGGCAGCACCTGCTCTCGCTGGTCAACGACCTGCTGGACATGGCCAAGATCGAGGCCGGCCGCGTCGACCTGGACATCGAGCCGGTCGAGCTCGACGAGCTGCTGCGCGACGCGCTCGCGATCGTCCAGGAACGGGCCCGGCTCAACCGCATCGAGATGAGCTTCTTCGGCGTCGGCGGCCACCAGCGGCTGTGCGTGGACCGCCGCCGGCTGCGGCAGATCATCTACAACCTGCTGTCCAACGCGGCCAAGTTCACGCCCAAGGGCGGCAGCATCCGGCTCGAGGCGCGGCGGGTTTCCCGGGCGCGGGCGCGCGAGGCACTGCCGGGCTTCCCCAACGGCCGGCGCTCGGAGCTGCCCGACAGCGAGCACGCCGAGTTCGTCCAGATCAGCGTCACCGACAACGGCATCGGCATCCCGCCGGACGGCCTGGACAAGCTGTTCCAGCCCTTCAACCAGATCCGCAACGTGCTGACCCACAAGGTGGAGGGCACCGGCCTGGGCCTGGCGACGGTGGCGCGCCTGGTGCAGCTGCACGACGGCGCGGTGGCGGTGAGCAGCCAGCCCGACAAGGGCAGCTGCTTCACCTGCTGGCTGCCGTGGCGCGAGCCGGTGATCCCCGACGTCATCCTGCCCGACGAGACCGGCGAGCGTCCGCTGGCGCTGGTGATCGAGCACAACGAGCAGGCCGCGGCGCTGATGCAGACGCAGCTCAAGGCGGCGGGCTTCCGGGTGCGGCACGTCGCCTCGGCCGAGGCGGCGCTGGAGCTCGCCCCGCACCTGCGGCCCGAGCTGATCACGCTGGAGGTGAACCTGCCGGGGCTGGACGGCTGGGAGCTGCTGTCGCGGCTGAAGAACCTGCCGGGGTGGGCACACATCCCGGTGGTCGTCGTGTCGGTGGACGCGGGGCAGGAGGTGGCGCTGTCGCTGGGCGCCTCCGCGGTGCTGCACAAGCCGGTGTCGCGCAAGGCGCTGAGCAAGGAGCTGGAGATGCTCGGCTTCAAGCCGACCGCGACGCGCAAGTTCCTGGTGCTGGCGATCAGCGACGCGCCCGGCGACCTGCAGTCGCTGAGCGCCCACCTGTCGCAGCCCGGCTTCTCGGTGCTGCGCGCCACCGGCGGCAAGGAAGGCATCGAGCTGGCCCGGCGCCACGTGCCCGACCTGATCGTGCTGGACCTGCTGATGGCGGAGGTCGACGGCATCGGCGTCGTCGAGGCGCTGCAGCGCGATCCGCTGACCGCGGCGATCCCGGTGATCGTGGTGGCGGCGTCGCAGCTCACGCCGCGCGACCGCGAGCTGCTCAACCGCCATGTGCAGCGCGCCACCGTCAACCGCGAGACGGCCGCCGCAGCCGCCGCCAACGGCGCGCCGGTGCCGGCGCCGCCGGGCGCGCGCACGCCGGCCGGGCCGCGAGGCCATTTCATGGACGAGGTGAAACGCGCGATCAGCCGCACCAGCTGGGGCGACCTCGACCCCCTGGACGATTGACACCATCCTGACGAGGAAGACTCGACAGCACGATGCAAGCGAATGCGACACCATTGACCGTGGTCCTCGTCGAGGACTCCTTCACCATCCGCCGGCAGTTGCTGCAGCGGCTCGACACGGTGCCCGGGCTGCGCGTCGTCGGCGAGGCGGCCGACGAGGCGACCGCGCTGACGCTGATCGGCTACCTGCAGCCGGACGCGGTGCTGCTGGACCTGTCGCTCGCGCAGGGCGGCTCGGGCATCGCGGTGCTCAAGGCGCTGCGCAAGCAGGGCTACCGCGGCCAGGTGCATGTGCTGTCCCACCAGACCGAGGCCTATCGCGCCGCGGTGCTGGCCGCCGGCGCCGACGGCTTCTTCGACAAGGCGGAGGAACTCGAGCTCATGCTGCGGCAGCTGACCGGACAGCCGGAGGTGCCGCCGCCGCGCCCCGTCGACGCGGCGGCCCTGCACGAGCGCCTCGACCAGATGGTGCGGCTGGCGGTGCGGGATGGCTCCGACCTCGTCGTGCATGTGCTCGCCGGCAGCGCCGAGGCGCTGCAACCGCTGGCGGCGCGCTTGATCACCGGCCTGGACGGCGGCGACCTGGTGGGCTGGCTCGGCACCTCGGACGGCGGCCGGCTCTGCATCGCCCAGATCGACGGCGAGGACGCCCCACCGCTGGCCGACCGCGCCGAGCTCCAGGGATCGGCGCTGCGCCTGGGCCGCGCGCAGCTGCCCGACGACGCGCTGTCGGCGGGGGGACTGGTCACGCTCGCGGAGCTGCGCGCGCTCGGCCGCCTGCCGTGAGGACGCTGCGCACCGTTTGACCACGGTGCGACGTGGCGCCTGGCCCGGACGAGCCCCTCGATCGAGGTCGGTCGGCGCCTTGAACCTCGGCAATCGGGCGCCTATGTTGGGCGAACAGCCTGAATATCGTTCCTGGCGGCGCTTCCCTGCGCGTCCGGCACTTGAGTTGCCCCCTGCGACTGGATTACCCTTTGTCGCTGGAGGTCAACGACCGTGGACGTTCTGCAGCTGGACATCTCGGGCCGCCCGCAGGCCTGGATCTCGACGAAGGAAGCAGCGGTGCTTTATGCCAGCGACGCGATCGCGTGGACGCTGGGCGAGCCCTTCCACGTGCTGCGCGGCGGCTACCAGCGGCTGTCCGGCCTGCAATCCCGCATCGAACTGCACCCGATCGTGGCCGTGCGCGGCGCCATTCCCAGCCGCGCCTGGCGCCAGGCGCCGGCGCTGTCCAATTTCAAGCTGTTCGCGCGTGACCGGCATGTCTGCGCCTACTGCGGCCACCGCTTCCACGCCGACCTGCTGACGCGCGAGCACATCCAGCCGGTCTCGCGCAACGGGCGGGATTCGTGGATGAACTGCATCACCGCCTGCCGCGCCTGCAATGGCCGCAAGGGCAACCGCACGCCCGAGGAGGCGCGCATGGCGCTGCTCTACCTGCCCTACGTGCCCAGCCTGCACGAGGACATGATCCTGCGCGGCCGGCGCATCCTGGCGGACCAGATGGAGTTCCTGCTGGCGAGCGTGCCCAGGTCGTCGCGGCTGTACGCGTCGTGACGGGGGCAGGGGCGGTGATCGATGGCGATCGACAGTGTTCAGCGGTCTTCGGCAAAGACCAGTTGTGAGCGGCGGCGTGGCTTTCCCGCGCTGACGATGCTGGTGTTATGCCGCGCTTAAGAGCCTTCAAAGGCGGCACCGGTAGAGTGGACTCACGCGCCATTGCTGCGCGGGAAGCCCGAGGGCGCCGAGGTAAAGACTTGTTGCGCGGTCAACGGAATGTCACCGGTCGTCGTTGGCCGGCACATCGATTTGGAGAGACGAGATGAAGAAGCTGCTGATTGCCACCCTGGTGGCCGCCCTGGCCGCCTGTTCGACGACGAACCCGGACGTGATCCAGCGCGGTGACGCGCAGCGCCTGTCGCAGGTGCAGGATGCGACGGTGCTGTCGGTGCGGCCGGTGACGGTGGACGGCTCGCAGAGCGGGGCCGGCGCGGTGACGGGCGCGGTCGTCGGCGGTGTGGCCGGCGGCAGCGTCGGCGGTAGCCGCGAGGGCGTGATCGTCGGCGTGCTCGGCGCGGTGGCCGGCGCGGCGCTCGGCAACGCGGTCGAGCGCGGCGTGACCAAGGAACAGGCGGTCGAGATCCTGCTGCAGCTGCGCAACGGCGAGCGCCGCGCGATCGTCCAGGCGCAGGGCAACGAGAACTGGGTCTCCGGCGAGCCGGTGATCATCGTCACCACCGGCGGCAAGGCCCGCGTGGTGCGCGCGCCGGCGGCGACCCGCACGTACTGAGCGCGCTGCGCTCGTCAGCGACCAGGGGCCCTCGTGGCCCCTTTCTCATGGCGAATCCGCCCTGTCCGCCGCTGCAACTGCGGCCGCCCGCACGGCAGGCAGCTTCGCCAGGAGTTCAGGGACCCAGATCTTCACCGTCCGCCGCACGACATCATGATTGATGTCGAAACTCACATTCATACCGGACGCGCTTCAGCAAGCACCTCACGACGGAACTTCGATGAGAGGTCCCCCGGTGTGAGCAGATGCACGGGAACTCCAAGCAAGTCCTCCAGCTCCAGATGAAGACCGCTGAGGTCGATCAAGGTGGCGCTCGGCAAGGCGTCGACGAGCAGGTCCAGGTCGCTGCCCTCGCGATCCCGCCCATGCAGCGCGGATCCGAAGACACGCAAGTTCGTTGTGGGATAACGCGCCACGATCGAGCCGATCAGGTCACGTTTCAGGGCGAGCGCCAGCGAGGGTTTCATCGATCTTCCTTTCGTGTCGGTGTGCCGCGACACGATCAGGATAAGGCCGCTGCGCAGCGCTCGAAACGAGCGGCGGTCGCCTCACTTCACCCGCTGCTTCTCCAGCTTTCTCGCCAGCGTGCGCCGGTGCATGCCCAGCCGTCGCGCGGTCTCCGAGATGTTGAAGTCCGTCGCCGCCAGCGTCTCGTGGATGTGCTCCCACTCCAGCGTCTTGATGGAGGTGGTCGCGCGCTCGGTGACCTCGACCTCGGCATCGCCCTGGGCGCGCGCGAAGGCGGCCTCGATGTCATCGGTGTTCGCCGGCTTGGCCAGGTAGTGCCGCGCGCCCAGCTTGATCGCCTCCACCGCCGTGGCGATGCTCGCGTAGCCGGTCAGCACCACGATCACCATCTCGGCATCGTGCTCGTGCAGCGTCTGCACGCAGGCCAGCCCGGAGCCGCCCCCGGCGAGCTTCAGGTCGACGACCGCGTACTCCGGCGCCTCCTCGGGACCGCGCTCGGCCAGCAGCTTCTGCACCTGCTCCACCGTCGTCGCCCGCAGCACCTGGTAGCCGCGGCGCTCGAACGAACGCGACAGCGTGCGCGCGAAGGCATCGTCGTCCTCGACGATCAACAGCAGGCGGTCGGTATCGGCGGCAAGGTCATCCGGCGTCATGAGCGGCATTGTCAGGCAGTCCTAGAGGCTCGAGCGCGGACAGGGGCATGCGGATCTCGACCTCCGCGCCGCCGCCCTCCTCCGCCAGCCGGTTGCGCGCCTGCAGGCGACCGCCCAGCGAGCGCACGACGTTCAGCGCCAGGAACAGCCCCAGCCCGCCGCCCGCCCGGCCCTTGCTCGATTGATACGGCTTGCCGAAACGCTCCAGCATCTCCGGCAGGAAACCGGTGCCGCGATCGGTGACGCGCAGCACCAGCTGACCGTCCTCGACCAGCGCGCGCAGCGACACCGGCTGGCCCGGCGCGGCCTCGAGCGCGTTGTCGAGCACGTTGTCGATCATCTGCTTGAGGCCGACGTCCGACACGATGCGCACCTTCGGCAGGCCGGCGTCCGGCAGGTAGTCCAGGCCGTGGTGCGGCCGCGTCGCGCGCCAGTGCGTCACCAGGTCGTCGAGGAAGGCCTGCAGCGTCGTCACCACCGGCGCCTCGCCGCGCAGCTCGCCCGCCGACATCAGGATCCCGCTGACGATCGCCTTGCAGCGCCGCAACTGGACCTGCATCTCCTCGATCTCCTCGCGCAGCTCGGGATCGCCGGCGAAGGGCGCCATCCGCGACCAGTCCCCGAGGATCACCGACAGCGTCGCCAGCGGCGTGCCCAGCTCATGCGCGGCGCCCGAGGCCAGCAGGCCCATGCGCACGATGTGCTCCTCCTCGGCCGCGCGCTGGCGCAGGTCGGCCAGGCGCGCGTCGCGCAGGCGCAGGTTGCGCCCGATGCGCTGGATGAAGATCACCAGCAGCGAGGCGTTGATCGCGAAGCAGATCAGCAGGCCGCCGATGTAGTGCGTCGGCAGCGACAGCCCTTCCATGTCGGGCACCAGCAGCGGCAGGCGCCACTGCGTCAGCGCGACGAAGCAGCCTCCCGTCACCGCGACGGTGAACCAGATGTAGCGCGACGGCAGCAGCACCGCGCCCACCGCGATCTGCAGCAGGAACAGGAAGATGAAGGGGTTGGTGACGCCGCCGCTGTAATAGAGCTGGCCGCTCAGCACCGCGATGTCGACGAGCAGGCCGGCGAAGAGCTCGGCGTTGCGCACGCTGGGCACCCAGCGGGTGCGCAGCCAGCAGGCCAGGTTGAAGAGCACCAGCACCGCCAGCAGCGTCAGCATCTCCGGCATCGGCAGCCGGATGTGCAAGGCGTAGTGGACCGAGAGCACGGTGCCGAACTGCCCCGCCGCCGCCAGCCAGCGCAGCTGCACCAGCTGCTGCAGGTTGTTGCGGCCGGCCTGCAGCGCACGACCCTCGCCGGAGGATTCCTCGATGCCCAGCGCCCCGGCGGCGCCGTCCAGGTAGCGACTGTCGTCGGGGTGGTCGTCGTCCGGATCGGGACGGCTCAGCGGCATGGTCGCGGCCTCAGTCCGCGGCCGCGTCCAGGCCGAGCGCGCGGCGGCGCTCGACCCGCCACAGCCAGACGCCGATGCCGGCGGTCATCGCCGCCATCGCGAACCAGGTCAGCGCGTACTGCAGGTGATGGTTGTTGAAGCGCACCACCGTCAGCCCGCCGCGCGGCCAGCGCGTGCGGTCGTCCGCCGCGGCGGCGTCGACGAAGTACGGCGCCACGGGCCCCTCGACGATCCGGCGCGCCTGGGCGATCGCCTCGACGTCGCGCGAGTACCAGCGCTCCTGCGCCGGGTCGTTCTTGCGCAGCAGGCTGCCGCCGGGCTCGCTCAGCCGCAGCAGCCCGACGACGCGGTCCTCGCCCTGCGTCTCCGACGCGGTGCGCGACGCGCGCGTCTTGAATTCCGGCGGCACGAAGCCGCGGTTGACCAGCACCCAGTCGCCGCGCACGGTGCGCAGCGGCGTCAGCACCCAGTAGCCGGTGCCCAGCTCGGTGCTCGCGCCGACCAGGGTCTCGCGCGAATGGTCGAAGGTGCCGTTGAGCACGACCTTGCGGTACTCGTCCCCGACCTTCGTGATCGTGTCCCAGCGGTCGGCGCCGGGCGCGCGTTCCGGCTCGGCGGCCAGGCGCTTGTCCAGCCGCGCGATCAGGTCCTCCTTCCACGCCAGCCGCTGCAGCTGCCACGCGCCCAGCGCGAGGAAGGCCGCAAACAAAAGGGCCGCGCCCAGCAGCAGCGCCCAGAAGGCGGTGCTGCGGCGCGGCCGCGGCGGTTCCGGATGAACGGCGGTCATCAGGGCATGTTGCGCATGTCGTGGACCGGCATCATGTTGCTGTTCAGGTGGAACATCACCCAGATCGAGCCGGCCAGCATGATCACCACGACGGCAATCGTGAAGATCAGCGACAGCATCGACCAGCCGCCCTCGACCTTCGAGTTCATGTGCAGGAAATAGACCATGTGCACGACGATCTGCACCGCCGCGAAGATCAGCAGCACGATGCCCATCGCCTGCGACGAGGCGATCGACTTGGTCATCACCAGGAAGAAGGGGATGGCCGTCAGGATCACCGACAGCAGGAAGCCGATCAGGTAGCCCTTGACGGTGGCGTGGTAGCCGACGTCGTCGTGGTCATGGTCGTGACCGCCGTGGCCCTGGTCGTGGCCATGCGAATCATGCTTGTGGTTGTGGTCGGCGCTCACGGCAGCACTCCCATCAGGTAAACGAAGGTGAAGACACCGATCCAGATCACGTCCAGGAAGTGCCAGAACATCGACAGGCAGATCAGGCGGCGCTTGTTCTCCTTGGTCAGGCCGAACCTGGACACCTGGACCATCAGCGTCACCAGCCAGATGCAGCCGAAGGTGACGTGCAGGCCGTGGGTGCCCACCAGCGTGAAGAACGAGGACAGGAACGCGCTGCGCTGCGGACCCGCGCCTTCATGGATCAGATGCGCGAACTCATAGAGCTCCACCGCCAGGAAGCACAGGCCCAGCACGCCGGTGATCGCCAGCCAGGCCAGCGTGCCCGACTTCTTGTTGCCCAGCATCTTGATCATGGCGAAGCCATAGGTGATCGAAGAGAGCAGCAGGAAGCCGGTGTTGAGCGCCACCAGCGGCAGGTCGAAGAGGTCGGCGCCCGACGGGCCGGCGGCGTAGCTGCGGCCCAGGACCGCATACGTCGCGAACAGCACCGCGAAGATCAGGCAGTCGCTCATCAGGTAGATCCAGAACCCGAGGAGCGTGCCGTGCTGCGGATGGTGGTCGCCGTTGTCGTAGAACACCGGCGCGCCGGTGTTGTTCGTCATGGTCGTTGCTTGCATGTTGGATATCGCTCGCTGCGGAATCAGGCCTGGGCGGCCAGCACCTTCGTGCGGGCGTCCTCCGTGCTGGCCACTTCATCGGCGGGGATGTAGTAGTCGCGCTTGTAGTTGAAGGTGTGGACGATCGCGGCGATCACGGTCACCGCGAAGGCGACACCCGCCACCAGCCACATGTGCCAGATCAGGGCGAAACCGAACAGCGTCGACAGGCCGGCCAGGATCACGCCCGCGCCGGTGTTCTTCGGCATGTGGATCTCCTTGAAGCCGCCGACCGGGCGCTGGTGGCCGCGGGTCTTCATGTCGTGCCAGGCGTCGTGGTCGTGGACCACCGGCGTGAACGCGAAGTTGTACTGCGGCGGGGGCGACGAGGTCGACCACTCC
Organism: Roseateles sp. 22389; assembly: GCF_052044995.1. NCBI lineage: Bacteria > Pseudomonadati > Pseudomonadota > Betaproteobacteria > Burkholderiales > Sphaerotilaceae > Roseateles > Roseateles sp. 22389. The sequence continues at coordinate 474,768 of NZ_JBQEOF010000001.1, read as the reverse complement.
AGCGTGCGGCCGTTCCACGGGTCGCCATCGACGTCACGCAGCTGCTCGCGCTTGAGGAAGGACACCACCAGCTGGATCAGGAAGCAGCCGATGCCGGCGGCGATCAGCAGCGCGCCGAAGGCGGCGACCTGGAACCAGATCTGCAGCGAGGGATCGTCGAAGTGGCTCATGCGGCGCGTCACGCCCATCAGGCCCAGCGCGTACAGCGGCATGAAGGCGACGAAGAAGCCGATCTGCCAGAACCAGAACGAGGCCTTGCCCCAGAACGGGTCCAGCTTGAAGCCGAAGGCCTTGGGGAACCAGTACGAGATGCCCGCCAGCAGGCCGAACAGCACGCCGCCGATGATCACGTTGTGGAAGTGCGCGATCAGGAACAGCGAGTTGTGCAGTACGAAGTCGGCCGGCGGCACCGCCAGCAGCACGCCCGTCATGCCGCCGATCACGAAGGTGACCATGAAGCCCACGGTCCAGTACATCGGGACCTCGAACTTGATGCGGCCGCGGTACATCGTGAACAGCCAGTTGAAGATCTTCGCGCCCGTCGGGATCGAGATGATCATCGTCGTGATGCCGAAGAACGAGTTGACGCTGGCGCCCGAGCCCATCGTGAAGAAGTGGTGCAGCCACACGAGGTAGGACAGGATCGTGATCACGACCGTCGCGTAGACCATCGAGGCGTAGCCGAACAGCTTCTTCTGGCTGAAGGTCGAGACGACCTCCGAGAAGATGCCGAAGGCCGGCAGCACCAGGATGTAGACCTCGGGGTGGCCCCAGATCCAGATCAGGTTGACGTACATCATGGCGTTGCCGCCCAGGTCCGTCGTGAAGAAGTTGGTGCCGGCGTAACGGTCCAGCGACAGCAGCGCCAGGGCCGCGGTCAGGATCGGGAACGAGGCCACGATCAGGATGTTCGAGCACAGCGAGGTCCAGGTGAAGACCGGCATCTTCATCATGGTCATGCCCGGCGCCCGCATCTTGATGATGGTGGCGATCAGGTTGATGCCCGAGAGCGTCGTCCCCACGCCGGCCACCTGCAGCGACCAGATGTAGTAGTCCACCCCCACGCCCGGACTCGCGAGCAGGCCCGACAGCGGCGGATACGCCAGCCAGCCGGTGCGCGCGAATTCGCCGATGAACAGCGACATCATGACCAGCACGGCGCCGCCGGTGGTCATCCAGAAGCTGAAGTTGTTCAGGAACGGGAAGGCCACGTCACGGGCGCCGATCTGCAGCGGCACCACGTAGTTCATGAAGCCGGTGATCAACGGCATCGCCACGAAGAAGATCATGATCACGCCGTGGGCGGTGAAGACCTGGTCGTAGTGGTGCGGCGGGAGGAAGCCGAGCTGGTCGCCGAAGGCGATCGCCTGCTGGGCGCGCATCATGAGCGCGTCGGCGAAGCCACGCAGCAGCATGACCAGGCCCAGCACGATGTACATGATGCCGATCTTCTTGTGGTCGATGCTGGTCACCCAGTCCCGCCAGAAGGGGCCCCAGAGCTTGTACTTCGTCATCATCGCGAGGACGAAGAGGCCGCCCAGGACGACCATCGCGAAGGTGCCGACCAGGATCGGCTCGTGGAGCGGAAGCGCCTCTAGGCTGAGGCGTCCGAAGATGAGCTTTTGAGCGTCAATCATCTTGGATCTCGGTAGTGCTTGCGGTCCCGGCGCGGCGATTCATCGCCGTTCGCGCCGGGGGACGCCAATCAATTACGGGTGGCCGAGGCCTGCCATTGCGACGCGTACTGCCCCGCGTTGTCAGGCGTGCACAGCGCGGCCACGAAGATCCGCTTCTGCTCGTTGCTCCAGGGCTTGCTGGCCAGGCCGTCGATCGCGCCCTTGCCGCCGCCGCCCGCGGCGTCGATGGCCATCATCTGGCCCATGCACATCTTGGTGCCGTCGACGCAGCGGTTCACGACCGCGTCGAACAGGCCCGGCGCGACGCTGGCGAAGCGGCGCACCGGCTGGCGCTCGGAGGGCTTCTCCAGGTCCAGGTAGAGCTCCTTGGTCAGCGCGACGCCGTCGGCCTTGTTGCGCTCGACCCAGGCGGAGAACTCGTCGTTGGACAGGCCGTGGAACTTGAAGCGCATGTGCGAGAAGCCATCGCCGCTGAAGTTGGCCGAGAAGCCGTCATACACGCCGGGCTTGTTGATCACCGCGTGCAGCTGGCTCTGCATGCCGGGCATCGCGTAGATCATGCCGGCCATGGCGGGCACGTAGAACGCGTTCATCACGGTCGAGGAGCTGATCTTGAAGTGGATCGGGCGATCCACCGGCGCGGCCAGTTCGTTGACGGTGGCGATGCCCTGCTCGGGATAGATGAACAGCCACTTCCAGTCCAGCGCCACGACCTCGACGGTCAGCGGCTGCACGCCGGCGGGGACCGGACGCTGCGCGTCCAAGCGCTCGAGCGGGCGGAAGGGATCGAGCTTGTGGGTGCTGATCCAGGTCATCGCGCCCAGCGCGATGATGATCAGCAGCGGCGCGCCCCAGATGATCAGCTCCAGGCGCGTCGAGTGGTCCCACTCCGGCGAGTAGGTCGCCTGCGTGTTGGACGCCCGGTAGCGGAACGCGAAGACCAGCGTCAGGATGATCACCGGGACGATGATCAACAGCATCAGCAGCGTCGAGGCGACGATGAGCTGCGCCTGCTGGTTCGCGATGTCGCCGGACGGCTTCATCACGACCATGTTGCAGGCGGACAGGGGCAGCGCCAGGGCCAGCAGCCCGAGACGGGCGAGTGGGCGGGCGAGACTTGTTTTTGGAGAGGCTTTGAGGTACATGGGACTTCAGCAGACCAGCAGGCGTAGTTCACGCGGAGCCCCCTTTGACCACCGCACCTGGCAGTGGGTTCCCGCCGTCCGAAACCTGGGGTTTCCTCTGGAGGGAAAGCGATAAAGGGGAAAACGACACTTGTCGACCGTTGCACGCCGGGCGCAGATTTTGCCCGATTGACTCAAACCAACTATTGGACATTTTGTCCCAGGTAGGAGACGTATGAACAGCAGCACCCTTTCGACAGCCGGGCAACACCTCTCGACCGTGGGCCAGCCGCTGCCGCGAGGCAGCGGGGTCGCCACGCAGGAGGAGCAGGACGCGATCGCCCCCGGCGACATCGCCGTCGGCGTGGTGATCGGGCGGGCGTCCGAGTACTTCGACTTCTTCGTCTACGGGATCGCCTCGGTGCTGGTGTTCCCATCCATCTTCTTCCCCCACATGGAGCGGCTGGAGGGCACGCTGTACGCCTTCGCGCTGCTGGCGCTGGCCTTCGTGGTGCGGCCGATCGGCACGCTGGTGGGGATGGACATCCAGCGGCGCTTCGGCCGCAGCGTGAAGCTGACGGTGGCGCTGTTCCTGCTGGGCATCTCCACCTGCACGATCGCGGTGCTGCCCGGCTTCAACACCTGGGGCGGTGCGGCCATCGCCCTGCTGGCCGCCTGCCGGATCGGACAAGGCCTGGCACTGGGCGGGTCCTGGGATGGCCTGCCCTCGCTGCTGGCGCTGAACGCGCCGGAAGGCCGCCGCGGCTGGTACGCGATGCTGGGGCAGCTCGGCGCGCCGATCGGCTTCCTGATCGCGGCCGCGCTGTATGCCTACCTGTGGAGCAGCCTGGATCCGATCGACTTCCTGAGCTGGGGCTGGCGCTACCCCTTCTTCGCGGCCTTCGCGATCAACGTCGTGGCGCTGTTCGCGCGGCTGCGCCTGGTGGTGACGCACGAGTACGAGAAGAACATGGAGGAGCATGAGCTCGACCCCTGCGACACCGACGAGCTCTTCGCCCAGCAGGGCACCACGCTGTTCATCGGCGCGTTCGCGGCGCTGGCCAGCTATGCGCTGTTCCACATCGTCACCGTGTTCCCGCTGTCGTGGGTGCTGCTGTACGGGGACCAGAACGTCACCCAGTTCCTGACCGTGCAGGTCATCGGGGCGCTGCTGGCGGCGGCGGCGATGCCGATCTCCGGGATGATCGCGGACCGCATCGGCCGGCGCAGCACGCTGGGTACCCTGGCCACGACGATCGGCATCTTCAGCCTGTTCACGCCCATCCTCCTGGACAGCGGCGCGATGGGCCAGAACATCTTCATCCTGGTCGGCTTCGTGCTGCTGGGCCTGTCCTACGGCCAGTCCTCGGGGGCGGTGACGTCCAACTTCCTGCCCCATTTCCGCTACACCGGCGCGGCGCTGACCTCCGACCTGGCCTGGATCATCGGCGCGGCCTTCGCGCCGCTGGTGGCGCTGGGGCTGTCGGCGAAGTTCGGCCTGTGGGCGGTGACCGCCTACCTGCTGTCGGGCGCGATCGTCACCCTGGTGGCGCTGCGCACCAACCGCATGCTCCAGATGAAGGACAAGGACTGATCCCGGCGGCCGATGAGCCCCGAACCCGCGACATGGGCTTGACAGCCCGCGACGCGAAATAACAACGGCCGGTCGACAAGACCGGCCGTTCTGCTTTCTGCCGCGAGACGGCGCCTCGTCGTGCCAGCCCCTCCCGGCTTCCGCCATTCGCCCAATAACCCCACCGGAATAGATAGCAAGCTAACTATTTAAACTCGCCGGCATGAACACCTCCAAGGACAAGCCGGCCCGCTCGCTGACGCGCACCGCGCGGGAAGCGGCGCTGATGACGGTCGGGATGATGCTGCCGGTGCTGGAGCGGGCGTACCGCGCCCGCGCCAACCTGGCGATGGCGCACGTGGGCCTGTCGCAGGCGCTGGCCTGGCCGCTGGTGATGATCGGCCGCCAGGGCGACGGCATGCGCCAGGGCGAGCTGGCGACGCTGCTGGGCATCGAGGGGCCGTCGCTGACGCGCTCGGTGGACCAGTTGATCACCGGCGGCTACATCGAGCGCCACGAGGATCCTGACGACCGCCGCGCCAGGACGCTGCACCTGACGGCGCTGGGCGCGGACGCCTGTGAGCAGATCGAGGTCACGCTGCGCGACCTGCGCAACGCGCTCTACGAAGGCATCGCGGACGCCGACGTCGAGGCCGCGCTGCGCGTCTTCTCCACGCTGGCGGAGCGCGTCGGCGCGCCGACGCCGGCCGTGCCGCCGCGGCGCAAGTGAGGGTGCCCGTCGCGCCTCACCGACCATGAAGTTCCCCGCCCTCTCCTTTCCCGCGATCCGGCTGCCCGCGATCCGGCTGCCCGCGCTGCGGCTGCCCACGCTGCGGCTGCCGGCGATCCGGTTGCCCGCGCCGCCGAAGCTGCCGGCCGCGCTGCGGCCCGGCTTCACGCGCGCCGAATGGATCTTCTCGATCAAGGCCTTCGCCGCGGCGATGCTGGCGGTCTTCCTGGCGAGCTGGGCCGGCCAGCCGCGTCCGTTCTGGGCGCTGATGACGGCCTACATCGTGGCCCATCCGATGGCGGGCGCGGTGCGCTCCAAGGGCGTGTTCCGCGTCGCGGGCACGCTGGTCGGCGGCATGGCCGCGGTGCTGCTGGTCCCGAGCCTGGCCAATGCGCCGGAACTGCTGAGCCTGGCCCTGGCGCTGTGGGTGGCGGGCTGCCTGGTGCTGTCGCTGCGCGACCGCACGCCGCGCGCCTATGCCTTCATGCTGGCGGGCTACACCGTGGCGCTGATCGGTTTCCCGGCGGTGGACACGCCGCTGACGATCTTCGACACCGCCGTCGCCCGCCTCGAGGAGATCGGCCTGGGCGTGCTGTCGGCCACGCTGGTGCACAGCCTGGTGCTGCCCAACAGCCTGGCGGGCTCGGTGCTGGGCCTGCTGGATCGCACGCTGGGCGACACCCGCGCCTGGCTCACCGACATCGCCGCGCGCCGCGATGGCGGCGCCGACCGGCGCCGTGTCGCCGGCGACATCTCGCAGCTGCGGGTGCTGTCGACCCACATCCCCTTCGACACCAGCCACCTGCGCTGGACCGCCGACGCGGTCCATGCGATGCAGGACCACGTGGCCGCGCTGACGCCGCTGCTGGCCGGCGTGGAGGATCGTCTGCGGGCGCTCGAAGCGCATGGCGGCCTGCCGGACGACGTGCGCGCGCTGCTGGACCGCCTCAGTCCCTGGCTGACGCTGCCCGCCGATCAGGCCGAGGCGCGCTTGCCCGCGTTGCGAGCGCAGCTTGACGCGCTGACCGGCGCGGACGCGCGCGACCGCCTGGCCGGCGATCCCTGGGCGCGGCTGCTCCGCGTCGCGCTGGCGCAGCGGCTCGGCGAGCTGCTCGACGGCTGGCTGCACTGCGTCCACCTGCGCGCCGACATCGACCGCGGCCTGTCCGGCGCGCCGATGCCCGCGCGGCCCGCGTCCGCGCCGGACGGGCCCAAGCTGCACCTGGACCTGGGCATGGCGCTGTGGTCCGGCGCGGCCGCGCTGATCGCGATCCTCGTGTGCTGCGCCTTCTGGATCCTCACCGGCTGGCCGATGGGCGCGGCGGCCGCGATGATGGCCGCGATCTTCTGCTGCTTCTTCGCGTCCATGGACGATCCGGTGCCGGCCATCAACGGCTTCCTCGCCTGGACGCTCTGGTCGATGCCCTTCGGCGCGCTCTACGTGCTGGTGCTGCTGCCGCTGGTGCAGGACATGTGGACGCTGATGGCGGTGTGCGCGCCGGTCTTCCTCCTCCTGGGCGCCTTCATCGGCCGCCCGGCGACCGTCGGCGCGGCGCTGCCCTTCCTGTTCGGCGTCATGGGCACGCTGGTCATGCACGACACCGCGCAGGCGGATCTCACCAGCTACCTGAACTCGATGTCGGGCCAGCTGGCCGGCATCTTCGTCGCGGCGCGCGTCACGCGGCTGATGCGGTCGGTCGGCGCGGACTGGAGCTCCCGGCGCATCCAGCGCGCGACCTGGCGGGAGCTCGACGACCTCGCCCGCCTGCCGCGCCCGGCGGGCCGCGGGCAGGCCTACCTGCTGCGCATGGTCGACCGCATCGCGCTGCTGGCGCCGCGCGTCGCGCAGTCGGGCGGCTCGGTGCCCGGCGTGCCCACCGACGACACGCTGCGCGACCTGCGCATCGGCGCGGACCTCGTCGCGCTGCAAAGCGTGCGCGGCCAACTGCCCGCCCTGGCGCAGCGTCCGCTGGGGCCGCTGCTGAGCGCGATCGGCGACTGGCTGCGCGCCCGCATCGACGGCCGGCCCGGCGCGCTCGACGGACTCGACGCACCGCCGGCATCGCTGCTGGAGCGCCTGGACGCCGCGCTCGCCGGATTGCTCGAGGCCTACGCCGGCGCCGGCGACCTGCCCCCCGAGGCGCATCCCGCGGCCGGCGCGCTGATGGGCCTGCGTCGCAACCTCTTCCCGGATGCGCCAGTGCCGGCGCTGCCGCCGCGCACCGTGGACAACGACAAGGAGGACCGGCCATGACCGGCGCCGTGAATTTCTTCGGGCTCTACCTGCCGTGGCTGATGCCGCTCGCCGCGCTCGCGCTGATCGCGCTCTCCGCCGTGCGGCGGCTGCTGGCCTGGGTCGGTGCCTACCGCTGGATCTGGCATCCCGCGCTCTTCGACCTGGCGATCTACCTGCTGCTGCTCTGGGGCTTGAGCAACGCCTCGCTGCGCGTGCTGCACGGACCCGGGTGACGCCGCCTGCAGCAAGGAGCCGCAGCGCCCACCGGTCCAGGCTCCGCTGAAACCGCCCCGTCGCGACGTCGCCTTCCCGCGGCGTGGCCTTTCCCAATCAACGATGCCGGCCTGGCCGGCCCCGACGACATGAAGCCTTCCTCCTTTCCCTTGCGACGCGTGATCTCAATGGCCGTCACGCTGGCCGCCGTCGGCGGCGCGCTGTGGGCGGCCCAGCAGCTCTGGGACCGCTACGAGATCCAGCCCTGGACCCGCGACGGCCGCGTGCGCGCCAACGTCGTGCAGATCGCGCCGGACGTCTCCGGCCTCGTCACCGCCGTGCCGGTGCAGGACAACCAGCGCGTCGCCGCTGGCGCGCTGCTGTTCGAGGTCGACCGCGCGCGGTACGAGCTCGCGCTGCGCCAGGCGCAGGCGCAGCTCGCCGCGCAGAAGGTCGCGCTCGCGCAGTCGCTGCGCGAGGCCGAGCGCAACAGCGACCTGGGCAGCCTGGTCTCGCAGGAGTCGCGCGAGCAGACGCGCAGCCGCGCCGAGCAGGCGCGCGCCGCCGTCGCGCAGGCCGAGGTCGCGGTGGACGCGGCGCGGCTCAACCTCGCGCGCGCCGAGGTCCGCGCGCCCTCCTCCGGCACGATCACCAACTTCGACCTGCGCCAGGGCGCCTACGCCAGCGCCGGGCATCCGGTGCTCGCGCTGGTCGACGCGGACTCGCTCTACGTCGAGGGCTACTTCGAAGAGACCAAGCTCGCGCGCATCCACATCGGCGATGCCGTCCAGGTCAAGCCGATGGGCGCGAGCCGCGCGCTCACGGGCCGCGTCGAGAGCCTCTCGGCCGGCATCGCCGACCGCGACCGCAGCACCAGCGCGAATCTGCTGCCCAGCGTCAATCCGACCTTCAACTGGGTGCGCCTGCCGCAGCGCGTGCCGGTGCGGGTCAAGCTCGATCCGCTGCCGCAGGGCGAGCGGCTCGTCGCCGGGCAGACGGTCACGGTGCAGGTGCTTGGGGGAGCGAAATCGTGAGCGGCCCGATGAAGCACGCGCTGACGATCCTGGCCGCGGCGGCGCTCGCGGCGTGCTCGACGGCGCCGAAGGGACCGGACTATCGGGTGCCCGCGGAGGCCGTCGTCATGAAGCCCGCAGCGGCGGCGCCCTTCCTTGAGCAGCAACGCGCCGCACAGGCCGCCGGGGCCGGCGAGGTCGCCGACGCGGGCCAGGGCGGCGGCGGGGCGAGCGCGAAGTCCGCGCCCTTCGACAACGCGCCACTGCCGCCGCATTGGTGGCGGCTCTTTCACGACGAGACGCTCGACGCGCTGGTCGAGCAGGCGCTCGCGCGCAACACCGATCTGCGTCAGGCAGCGGCCAACCTCGAACGCGTCCAGGCCCTCGAGTCCGAGGCGCGCGGTGGCGAGCGGCCCGCGATCAGCGTCAACGGCGGGCCCAGCTTCGGCCATCCGTCGGGCCTCTCGATGCTCAAGAAAGACGACGTGCCGCCGGACACTTTCCGCTACAGCGCGGGCGTCGGGCTGTCGTATCAGCTCGATCTCTTCGGCCAGATCCGGCGCGCCATCGAGTCCTCGCACGCGAGCACCGAAGCGGCCGCCGCGGCGCTGGACCTCGTGAAGGTGAACGTGGCCGCCGGCACGGCGCGCGCGTATGCCGAGGCCTGCGCGACGGGGCAGCGCCTCGAGTCGGCGCGGCACTCGGTGGACCTGCAGCGCGAGGCCGTGTCGGTCACCGAGCGGCTGCAGCGCGCGGGTCGGGTCGGCGACATCGACGCGGCACGTGCGCGCAGCCAGCTCCAGCAGCTGCAGGCGGCGTTGCCGCCGCTGCTGGCGCAGCGACAGTCGGCGCTGTATCGGCTGGCCACCTTGACCGGCGAGCTGCCGGCCGACTTTCCGCGCGGGCTGGCGGAATGCCACCTCGCGCCGCGCGTCGCCGGCACGATCCCGGTCGGGGATGGCGCCGCGCTGCTGCGCCGGCGGCCCGACATCCGCCAGGCCGAGCGGGAGCTGCATGCGGCGACGGCGCGCATCGGCGTGGCGATCGCGGACCGGTATCCGAAGATCACGCTGGGCGTGTCGGCGGGCTCGGCGGGCACGCTGGCCGGGTTCGGCAGGAGCGACACGCTGAGCTGGAGCCTCGGGCCGCTGATCTCGTGGACGCTGCCCAGCAACGGCGTCGCCGACGCGCGCATCGCGCAGGCCGAGGCGGGCACGCGGCAGGCGGCGGCCAGATTCGATGGCGTCGTGTTGAATGCGTTGCGGGAGACCGAGACGGCGCTCAATCAGTACGCCCGGGAGCTGGACCGGCGCGCGGCGCTGCAGGCTTCGCGCGACGAGGCGGCGACCGTGGCGGGACAGGCGCGGCGGCTGTATCAGGGCGGCAAGGTCGGCTATCTGGATGCGTTGGATGCGGAGCGTGCGCTGGCCGCGAGCGATGCGGCGCTGGCGGCGTCGGAGGCCGCGTTGATCGACGAGCAGGTCCAGCTGTTCCTGGCGTTGGGCGGCGGGTGGGAAGTGGAGGAGTCGACCAGCGCGCAGTAGCGGGCCGCGGCTGCACTTCGTCGGCTGCTGGCCCTCACCCCTGCCCTCTCCCGCAAGCGGGAGAGGGGGTCATACCGGCCAGCGCCTCTCTTACACCCTCTCCCGCGAAGTGGGAGAGGGAGGGGTGAGGGCCAGCGGCGGTGGCAGCGCAGGAACGCTGGACACGGTTGCTCTCCCGCAAGCGGGAGAGGGAGAAAGAAAAAGAGAGCAGCGCTGCGTGCGGCTGCTCTCTTCAAGGCGGGAAGGCGGACGGGCGGTGCGCCCGTCGCGGCGTCAGGGATAGCTGATGGTCAGCTTGTACGGGGACGTGGTGCTCGAGCCTGCGTACGACATCACCTTGATGTAGACCGTCTGCGCGCTCGTGCCGTTCTGGTACGTCAGCGACTCGGTGCTGCCCACCGCCTCCGAGCGCGCCAGGCCCGTGCCCGTCGACCTCACCACGTACAGGTCGTAATCGATGCTCGAGGAGGTCGGCCCGGTCATGTCCACGCGCAGCCGCTGGTTCGCGGCCAGCGTGACCTTGAAGAAGTCGACGTCGCTGGCGCTGCCGATGAAGCCGGTCAGCTGGTTGCGGCTGCCGACCGCGTTGGCCGCGGAGATCGTGTTGTTGGGCTCCACCTCGTCCGCCGCGTCGACCACGTTGTTGACGTTGAAGCTCACCGGCGCGGAGGTCGTCGTGTTGCCCGCCGCGTCGTAGGCCTTGGCCACCAGGCTGTGCGTGCCGTTGGTCAGCTGCGTCGAGTTGACCGCGATCGAATACGGCGCCGTGGCGTCGACCTCGCGCAGCGCGCCGTCCAGCCAGAACTCGACCTGCGTCACGCCGACGTTGTCGCTCGCCGTGGCGGAGAAGGTGATCGTGCCGGTGGTGCCGTTCACCGCCGCGGTCACCGAGGGCGGCGTGGTGTCGCCGCCGCTGACGCCCTGGTTGACCCAGATCGGCGCGGACCACAGCACCTTGCCGTCGTCCTGCGTGACCTTGGCGTAGTAGAAGTGCTTGCCGTTGGCCGGCGTGATGGTCGCCGTCGGGTTGCTTCCCAGCAGCGTGACCGTGCCGTTGCGGCCCGGCACGCCTTCCCAGATCTCGGTCGACACCACCGTGCGGCCGCTCGGGTTGTAGAAGCCGACGTTGAGCGCCAGCGCGCCCGCGTTGTCGAAGCGCTCGCCCATGATCCGGCCGTTGGCGCTGAAGATCAGCTGCGACTGCTTGTCCATCGTCGCGAAGACGCGGCGCGCCTTCAGCGCATCGACCAGCGCGGCCTTGCTCAGCGCGGTGCCGGTCGGGATCAGCACGGCGGTCCGGTTGGTGTAGGACTTGCCCCAGTTGGCGCAGTGGTTGTCCTGGTTGGTCGCCGGCGCCACGTGGAAACCGCGCTCCAGCAGCTTCTTCCACGAGCCCTCGTAGGAGCTGCGCGAGGTCTCGCTCTCGGTCGTGTTGGACGAGAAGGCCGAGGTGTTCATCACCTCCGCCATCACCATCACCTCGTCACCGTCGGCGCTGTAGGCCATGTCGGTGCCGTTGATGATGAACTGGCCGCTCGAGTCCGGATGGTTGAACTGCCCCACCAGGCCCTGCGCGCGCATCACCGAGTACAGCGTCGCGTAGTCGTTCTTGGCGATGTAGCGATCGCCGAAGAGCTCGTTCTGCGCGTTGTATTCCCACGAGAACAGCTCGTTGCTGTTGAAGATGTTCAGGTGGCCGCCGTTGCTGATGACGCCCCACTCCATGCCGTACATCGCCAGGAAGCCGGGGTTGGCCGCGGTGACCTCCGCCGCGATCTGCAGGCCGCGCTGGTAGCGCGCCTTGGCCGCGGTGGCGCTGCCGCTGGTGTTGGTGCTGGACGAGCCGTCGTAGTAGTGGTTGTGGTCGGTGTTGGCGAAGATGTCCAGCCCGGCGTCCTTCGCATACGGGAAGGCGACGTCGGGGCCGTAGGCGCCGCTTTGCGCCGGCTGCGACGAGTTGCAGCTGCCGATCGCGCCACCGCCGTCGGAGTCGTTGGTCTGGCCGTGGAAGCTGCCGTAGTAGATGGTGTAGGGCCAGGAGCCCGCGCCCACCGCCGCCGACTGTGCGCGCACGCGCTGGTCGGCCTCGCCGGTGGCGCCCATCGCCAGCGGACGCAGCGTGCCCATCGCGACCTTGGCCGGCTTGCCGACGGCGAAGTTCCAGCTCTGCTCGACCGCATGGCCGTGGCTGTCGCCCGACTGCTGCGCGGCCAGGATCTCGGCGAACTGCGCGTCCGCGCCGCTGGCCTTCAGCGCGGTGCCCGCCTTGGCGCTGAGCGCGGTCAGCGTCGCGGTGTAGACGCCATCGGCCAGGCTCGCGTCGCCGCGGCCGGCCCAGTCCAGCGTGACCGTGCGCACGTCGCCGGCATAGGACTCGACACCGCTCCAGCGCTTGACGAGCGCGCCGCCCGGGGCGCGCAGCTCGACGCGATAGGCCAGCAGCGTGCCCGCGGGCGCGCCGACGTAGTCCAGGTGGACCTTGAAGGCGCGCGCGCCGGTGGCCTCGGCGCCGGTGAAGGGCACGTCGAGGGCGGCGTCGAACTCGTGGTGGTCGGGGTACTTGGCCGCCGGATCGGCGACCTGCGCGGTCGCACGGTCGTCCGGCGCCGCCGCTTGCGGCTGCGCGGACGACTTGTCGCCGCCGTTGAGGCCGCCGCCGCAGGCGGTCAGCACGACGGCCATCGCGCTCAGCGTGGTGACGCGCAGCGCGGCGCGACCGGTCAGGGCAATCAGGGCACGGACTCTCATGGGGAAGGCTCCTTGGTCTTGATCAGGCTTGCTTGCGGCGGCGGACCACGGCGCCCATCGCGCCCAGGGCGGCCAGGGTCAGCGCGATCGAGGCGGGCTCCGGAACTTCCGGCACGACTTCGGGGATCAGCGAGCCGGCGAACTGGACCATGTCGTAGCGGATGGTCCCGGCGGTGCCGTAGTTGTTGCTGGTGCCGGCATAGGCCTGCGTATTGGGCGCGAACATGCTGACCAGCTGCACCGCGAAGTTGGCGTTGTCGTCGACGCCGGCGATGTCGGAGAAGTCGAAACCCAGGCCCTTCACGAAGACGCTGTCGCGCACCATGCGGAAGGTGGTCGCCTCGACCCAGTTCTCGCCGTCGATGGTGTAGCGCAACGCCGTCCAGGCGGACGCGGTGCCGCTGTTGCGCTGGTCGAAGGTCAGCACGATGTCCTGGAAGCCGGAGGTGTCGACCGAGAACTGCACGCCGGTCGTGCGGTCGCCGGTGCCCTGCGCCGCGTAGCCCGAGGTGTTCAGCGCGGAGCTGTTCGCGGTGGTGTCGGACGAGCCCGACTGGCTGGCGAAGGTGGTGGTGACGTTGCCCACCGTGCCGAAGAACGCGCCGCCATGGTCGGTGTAGGTCGGCTTGGTGGTCGGCGTGCCGGTGCGGTCGGGATTGAAGCCCCACAGCGCGACGGTGTCGGCCTGGGCCGCCCCGGCAAGCAACAGCCCGGCGGCGAGCAGGATGGATTTCAGATGCATGGCGACCCTCGACGTCAATAGTTAAAACAAATGTTTGCGCAAACGTTTACGGCAAAACTTTGTCAGCAAATCTGTGAGCTTGTGCGCTTGACTTGGCGCAGCAGTGGAACGGGCGGAGCGTAGGGTCGCTTGGTGACAAGCAGGTTGCGGGGAAGCCCGGAGGAGGGAATGCCGCACCCCGCATTCGAGGGGGGTGCCCGCACGGTCGCGGTGCGGGTCACGCGGCCTTGTCCGGGGCCGGTGCAGCTCGCCCCAAGGTGGGCACCGCGTAGGACGAGGCCCGCCTGACAACCCGCGCTCGTCCGACGACCGGTCGGCGCAGGGCCTCGAATACTGGGCGCATCGTCACTCCAGGACCGTCGATGACCGAGATCCGCAAAGGCCAGCAGCCGGCGGAATTGACCCGCGAGCAATTCCACGAGCGCTTCATGCGGCGGTTCATGGATCCGGCCTACCGCGTCGAGCATGAGGCCATCGCGCGACTGGAGACCATCGCCTGGCAGGCGATGAAGGATGGCCGCAAGGCGCCGATCACCCGGCGCGCCGGCAACGGTTTCCAGGATCCTGACTACGAGGCCTCGGTCGAGTGGCTCGACACCCACCAACGGCTGAAGCAGGCCCAGCAGCGCTGGGCCGATCCGGCCACTCGTTCGCGGGTGCTGCTGGTCTGCGGCAGCGACCGCAACGATGGCTCCTGCCCCGGCGAGATGTCCAAGACCTGGCGCCTGACGCAGCTCGCGAAGGAACAGCTCGGCCGCCGCGACCTCATCGTCAACGTGCTGGACCTCAGCCTGATGACGTCGGAATACGGGCGCGAGATCCATCCCTGCAAGGGCTGCGTCTCCACCGCGATGCCGCTGTGCCACTGGCCCTGCAGCTGTTATCCGAACCATGCGCTGGGCCAGTCCAGCGACTGGATGAACGAGATCTACGAGCGCTGGGTCTCCGCCCATGGGGTGATCCTCTTCACCCCCACCTATTGGTATCAGTCACCCAGCGCGCTGAAGCTGATGATCGACCGCTTGGTCTGCGCCGACGGCGGCAACCCGGACCCGACCTCCACCCACGGCAAGCGTGTCGAGGAGGCCAAGGCGATCGAGGCCCGCGGCTGGCACTACCCGAAGCACCTCGAGGGGCGGGTTTACGGCCTGGTCGTCCACGGCGACGTGGCCGGCGTCGAGGCGCAGCGCCGCAACCTGGGCGACTGGCTCGACTGGATGGGCCTGGTGGACGCCGGCGACCTGTCCCGGCTGGACCGCTACCTCGGCTACTACGCGCCCTACTACGACAGCCACGAGGCGCTGGACCGCGACGAGGCCCTGCAGCGCGAGGTCCGGCTGGTGGCCGACCTCGTCGGCGACGCGGTCAAGCAGTTGCGGGAGGGAAAGCTGCCCCGTTCCAATCGCAAGGCCGTCCGCCCGAAATGACGGCGGCTTGCCATTCCGCACGACCTCCCCTTCCACGACCTCTTGGACTCAAGGAGCACTCCGATGGCCGCTTCCCACTCGCCCTCCCGATCGACGCAGCAACTCCGGCCCGAACTGCCGGCCGACGTGCCGCCCTTTCCCACCACCGATGCCGAAATCGATGCCGACGACCTCGACAGCGTCTACGGCCAGCTCGTGAAGGGCGTCGGTCATGAATACGTCAACGACCGCAACGTCGACGAGCTCGCCCGCCGCGCGGAGGAGGACGGACATCCCATCCTCGCCACCGAATTGAGGGAGTGGAAGTCGCCCTGCTGACGCCCGCGCTGCTCGGCGCCCCCAGGGCGGCAGCCCAAAAGCAAAGGGCCCCTATTGGGGCCCTCTTCATGGCGATGGCGATGGCGATGGCGCCGCAGCGCCGGGCCAGGCCAGGTCAGCACTTGATGCCGGCATGCAGGGCCACGACGCCCCCGGTCAGGTTGTGCACGTCGACATGGCCGAAACCGACGCTCTTCATCAGCGCCTTGAGCTCGGCCTGCGGCGGGTGCATGCGGATGGACTCGGCCAGGTAGCGGTAGCTGTCCGCATCGCCGGCGATCAGCGACCCGATGCGCGGCAGCACCTTGAAGGAGTACCAGTCGTAAGGCTTGCGCAGCGGCTCGGCCACCTGCGAGAACTCCAGCACCAGCAGCCGGCCGCCGGGCCGCAGCACGCGGTTCATCTCGGCCAGCGCCTTGTCCTTGTGGGTCATGTTGCGCAGGCCGAAGGCCACGCAGACCAGGTCGAAGGAGCCCTCCTTGTAGGGCAGCGCCTCGGCGTCGCAGAGGTTGGTGGGCAGCACCAGGCCCTCGTCGATCAGACGCTCGCGGCCGGTGCGCAGCATCGCCTCGTTGATGTCGGTGTGCACGACCATGCCACGCTCGCCGACCTTCTTCGCGAACAGCCGCGCCATGTCGCCGGTGCCGCCGGCGATGTCCAGCACGCGGTCGCCCGGCTTGAGGTTGGCCACGGCCAGCGTGTAGCGCTTCCAGGCGCGGTGCAGGCCCATCGACATCAGGTCGTTCATGACGTCGTAGCGCGAAGCGACCGAGTCGAAGACGCCGCGCACGCGCCGGGCCTTGGCGGTCTCGTCGACGGTCTCGAAGCCGAAATGGGTGGAGCTCATGGGGATGTCCTGCTGAATGGGGGGCGTCGGGGCGATGCCGGCAAGGCGGTCGGCCGGTCGTCGACGCCGGTCAATGGCTGGCGCAAGCGCCGCCGCCATGCGAATGGCCACCGGCCGCCTTCGCCGGCATCGGCGCGTCGCGGTCCAGGCCCGCGGCGGCCAGCTTGTCTTCGTATTCGCGCATCAGGCGGTCCTGGTCGCGACCCAGCTCATAGAGATAGGCCCAGGTGAACAGGCCGCTCTCATGGCCGTCGGAGAACAGCGGCTGCAGCGCGTAATGGCCCACCTGCTGCACCGCGACGATGGACACCTCGCGCTTGCCGGTCTGCAGCGTCTCCTGGCCGGGCCCGTGGCCCTGGACCTCCGCCGACGGGCTGTACACCCGCATCAGCTCGAACGGGATGCGGAAGCGCGCGCCGTCGCTGAAGGCGAGTTCCAGCACCTTGGACTGCTGGTGCACGACGATGTCGGTGGGGAGCGGGGTGGTGGAGTCGAGGCCGGCCATGGGGAAAGCGCGGTGCGGCGCGGCGAGCGCGCGGGAGGTCAAGCCCCGCAGTGTAGCGGCCCCTTCCGGGGGAGCGGCCGCCCCTCCTCCCCGCCGGGGGAATGAAAAAAATCCCGCCGGCTTGCACCGGCGGGATTCAACGGGAGCCCCGTTCGGGCCCGAGGCACCCGGCTTACCAAACGAGGAGAGTGGCAAACCTGGTTGGCGGCTCCTTACCAGCTCAGGCCCAGCGAGTAGGTCCCGCTGGTGCCCGAGTAGTAGAGGACCCGCACGTACACGGTGATCGAGGTCGATCCGCTGTTCGTGTAGGTGAAGCTGTCGACCGCGCCGGCGGCGTTCTCGCTGGCACGGAGCTGCGAGCCGGTGCTGCTTTGCAGGTACAGGTCGAAGTCCTTGCCGCTGGCCGGCGTCAAGGTCGCGCTCAGGGTCTTGCCGGCCGGGAGCGTGATCTTGAAGTAGTCATTGGTGTCGGAGGTCGACAGGCTGCCGGTCACCGTGGCCGGCGCGCTGATCGTCTGCGGCGCGGTGCGGCTGTCGTTGGGCTCGACCTCGGCGACCGTACCGCCGCCACCACCGCCGCCCTTGATCGCGGTGACCGCCGCGTTGGCGTCCAGCAGGCCGCTGCCGCACTGGCTGCAGGTGCCCGGGAAGGCGCGGGCGCTGCTCTTGAGCGCGGCCGTGATCTCGTCCGGCGTGGCCGTGGGCTTGGCGCTGTACATCAGCGCCGCGACGCCGGCCACGTGCGGCGTGGCCATCGAGGTGCCCTGGTAGTACGCGTAGCTGTCCGCGCCCGGCGTGCTGGTGCCGGCGTTCAGCGTCGACAGGATGCCGTTGCTGGCGCTGGAGCGCACGTCGCCGCCGGGGGCCGCCAGCGCCACGATCGAGCCGTAGTTCGAGTAGTACGCGCGGGCGCCGTAGCGGTCGGTGGCAGCCACCGCCACCACGCCGGAGCAGTTCGCCGGATTGGAGTTGGAGGCGTTCTGGTTCTCGTTGCCCGCCGCGACGATCACGCTGGCGCCGCGCGAACGGGCGCCGTTGATGGCCGTCTGGGTCGTGGTACCGCAAGCGCCGCCGCCGCCCAGCGACAGGTTCAGCACCTTGGCCGGCGTCGCGTTGGCCGGCAGGCCGGACACGCTGCCGCCCGAGGCCCAGGTGATGCCGTCGGCGATGTCGGAGGTGTAGCCGCCGCACTTGCCCAGCACACGGACCGGCTGGACCTTGGCGTTGAAGGCGATGCCCGCCACGCCCAGCGCGTTGTTGGTCTTGGCCGCGATCGTGCCGGCCACGTGGGTGCCGTGCCAGCTCGAGGTCGAGGCCGGATCGCCGGCCTGGCACTCGTTGGCGGCGCTGTAGTCGCCGGGGTCGCTGGGGTCGTTGTCGCGGCCGTTGCCGTCCACCGAGACGGCGGTGTCCGAGATCATGTCGTAGCCCGCGACGATCTGGCCGGACAGGTCCGCATGCGGCCGGTAGCCGGTGTCGATGACCGCCACCACGACGCCGGTGCCGGTGGCCTGGTCCCAGGCGGCCGGGGCGCGGATGCCGCCGACGCTGTCGAACAGGTCCCACTGCGAGTTGTAGCTCGTGTCGTTGGGCGTGAACATCGCGTACATCTTGCGGTCGGGCTCGACGTACTCGACGTTGGCGTCCTGCGCCTTGATGCGCTCGCCCAGTTCACGGAGCTGCTCGATGCTCATCCGGCGGTCCAGCCGGAACACGTGGGCGCCGGTGCCCATCTGACGCACCAGCGACAGCCGGGTGCCCAGCGGCGCGGCCAGCTGCTGCAGGCGCTCGGTGCGGGCGCCGATGGCGTCGCTGGCCAGCGGCTGCGCCTGGACGGCGGCGCCCAGGCGCCCTTGCACGACGGTGCTGCCGTCCTTGTATTTCACGATCAGCCGGTCGGTCTGGCTGCTCAGTTCCCGCGGGGCCTTGTCCACATCCACCGACGACACGCCCGCCTGGGCCGCGCCCATCGTGACGAGACCCAGAGCCAGCGCGCAGCTGAGCTTGTTCAATCGCAACATGCTTGTCATCTCCAGAGTTTTCCAACGACGCCAGGTTCCCCGACGTCCGCCAAGCCCGACGCCCTGGCGCGTTGGCACCTCTGGCGGGGCACGCCGATCGGCCCAATCCGAGCGGTGTGCGGCGCAGTGTAGGAAGCTGGTCGGGCGACAACCGCCCCCCCTGCAACAGTTAACAGGAAGGAATACCCCTATAACCGTTTTGTGTCGAAATGCTCACTTTGATCCGTCAATCGCCCCTTTCTTACAGCTAAAGGACTGATTCGTAAGGTTTGCGCGCAGTTTGCGAGGCTGCGCGAACGGCGTGCCCGGGATGCCGAAAGCCATCCGCGGGACGGCGCCGATGGCGGGGCAAAAGGGGCTCGTTTAGCCTGTGCGGCTTGTCGTTTTCGCCACACATTGGTGACAAATAACCATGTTCCCTCTACGCCTGATCGCCGTCGCGGCCGGCGCCGCCCTCGCCTTGAGCGCCCTGCCGGCCCGCGCGCTGGATGTCGCAAGCTTCTCCACCGAGGTCTCGCCCTGCGCCGATTTCTATGACTACGTGAACGGCCCCTGGGTCGACCGCACCGAGCTGCCGGCCAACCGCACCCGCATCGGCAGCTTCGACGCGCTGCGCGTGGCCAACGACCGCCTGCTGAGCCAGGCGCTCGCGGAACTGGTCGCCCAGCCGGCGCTGCAGAAGACGCCGGGCCTGAAGCAGGTCGCCGCCTATTACGCCAGCGGCATGGACCTGGCCGCGATCGAGGCCCAGGGCCTGAAACCGGTGAAGCCGCTGCTGGACCGCATCGCGTCGATGAAGTCGGCGCAGGACCTGCCCTACCTGCTGGCGCAGCTGGGCCGTGTCGGCATCGCCGCGCCGGTGGGCAGCTTCGTCCGGGCGGACGTCAAGAACACCCGGGTCAACGTGCTGACGCTGAGCCAGGCGGGCCTGGGCCTGCCCGACCGCGACGACTACTTCAAGGACACCGACATCGCCAAGAAGCTGCGCGCCGCCTACCGGCTGTATGCGCAGCGGCTGCTGGCCTCGGCCGGCTTCGAGGCCACGCCGGCGGTGCTGGACGCGCTGATGGGCTTCGAGTCCCAGCTGGCCGAGGCCACGGTGCCGCGCGCGCAGCTGCGCGATCCGCTCAAGGTCTACAACCCGATGACGACGCCGGAGCTGGCCGAGAAGGCGCCGGGCCTGGCCTGGGAGGCCTACCTGAAGGCGCTGACCCGCAGCGACACCCGCGCCGGCGGCGTGGAGCGCCTGATCGTGGCGCAGCCGACCTTCATGACCCGCGTTGCGCTGATGGCCGAGCACATCCCGCTGGCGACCTGGCAGACCTACCTCCGCGTGCGGGTGCTCGAGAACAGCGCCGCGCGCCTGCCCCAGGCCTTCGCGGACGCCGATTTCGACTACCGCGGCGTCGCCATCAACGGGCTCGAGCAGCACGCGCCGCGCGACGAGGAGGTCATCCTGATGATCGGCGGCCGCACCGGCGGCAGCCCGCTCGGGCTGGCGCTGGGCGAGCTGTTCGTGTCCAAGGCCTTCTCGCCCGAGGCGCAGCGCCGCGCGACGCTGCTGATCGGCGACGTGAAGGCGGCGATGAAGACGCGGATCCAGAACCTGAGCTGGATGAGCCCGGAAACCAAGCTCAAGGCGCTGGAGAAACTCGAGGCGATGCAGCCCAAGATCGGCGCGCCGCCGACCTGGCCCCGGTTCGAGGGCCTGGCGCTGGATCCGAAGGACTTCGCCGGCAACCAGCTGCGCGCGGCGGCCTGGTTCCACGGCGAGCAGATCAAGGACCTGGACCGCCCGAGCGACCGCACCCGCTGGACGATGTCGCCCCACATCGTCAACGCGCAGGCGGGCGGCCTCAACGAGATCACCTTCCCGGCCGGCATCCTGCAGCCGCCCTTCTTCGACGCGAAGGCCGACGACGCGGTGAACTACGGCGGCATCGGCATGGTGATCGGCCACGAGATCGTCCACCACTTCGACGATCGCGGCCGCCAGTTCGACAGCATCGGCAGCCTGCGGGACTGGTGGACCGCCTCGGACGCGGAGCACTACCAGGCGCTCGCGGACCGGGTGGTGGCGCTCTACGGTCGCTACGAGCCGGTGAAGGGCACGCCGATCAACGGGCGGCTGACGCTGGGCGAGAACATCTCCGACATGGCCGGCATGCCGATCGCCTTCGACGCGCTGCAGAACGCGCTGCGTCGCAGCGGCAAGACCGACAAGATCGACGGCTTCACGCCCGAGCAGCGCTTCTTCCTGTCCAACGCGCTGGTGTGGCGCAACAAGTCGCGCGAAGCCGCGCTGCTGAACCAGCTGCGCACCGATCCGCATTCGCCGGGCAAGTACCGCGTGCTCGCGCCGATGTCCAACATGCCGGAGTTCGCCAAGGCCTTCGACTGCAAGCCGGGCGATGCGATGGTCGCCGCGGATCCGATCAAGGTCTGGTGACCGGCAGGTCCGCCGCGGCCCGCCGGGTCGTGGTCGCGGGGCCCGCGCGCCGTGAGGCGTGGCGGGCCCCGTGCCATTCGGGACCCCTGTCTTCCGGGACGGGTCGGCGGAAGTCATGGATCGCCGGGGCCGGGGCGTGGGGACAGGTCTTGCCACGCGCGTGTCACATCGATCGATATGCCGATCAATATGCCGATCGATGACCGAGGCCAGCATGACTTTTGACACGATGGATACGGGGGAAAGTCGATTCGCGGCTCATCGCGCCGGCCTGCGTTTCGTCGCGGCAAAGCGGCGCTCCAGCCCTCGCCTTCAACGCTTGGTCGCCCGCCGCTTGGTGGCGCTGCCCGCGCTGCCTACGCTGAAAAAAGACCGATCGCATGGACGCCAGGAAGCGCGCCACGACGGTTCCCCCGTCCTCAGGAGCACGACATGCAAGCGACCACCCGCCCCTCCCACACGACCCTCGTCCGCGCCGCGTTCGCCGCGCTCCTCGCCGTGCTGGCCACCGGCGCCGCGCAGGCCGCGCCCGACGACCTGCAGCGCGTCGAGATCTCCGGCCGGCGCCCCGGCGAGATCCCGCGCACCGACGTGCGCGCCACCTGCCCCGGCGTCGACCAGGCGCTGTTCGACCGGCTGGCCCGGCAGCAGTACATCGAAGGCAAGGAAGGCCTGGCCACGGTGAGCTTCCGCCTCAACGGCAGCACCATCTCGGACGTCCACCAGTCCCGCGGCCCCTGGGTCTACGCGGCCGCCGTGCGTCGCGCCGTGCGCAGCCTGGCCTGCCAGGGCGCCGAGCGCGACACGCTCTACGTGATGCAGATCGCGTTCCGCAACCAGGACAGTGGCAGCGACATGAACCAGCGCGTGGCGATGATGGAACTGGCGCCGCCCGCCGCTGGCGCCGCCGACATCGCGGCGAGCGCGGCGGCGGTCGACGGGCGCTGATGGGGTTGTCCCCCAAGGGGGCGCTCGCGGGGCTGGCTAGGATGGCCGCCATCGCCACCCGGAGAGCTCCTTCATGCCCACCCATCAGACCGATGCGGCCACCGATGCGACCACCGATGCGGCCACCGATCCCGTGCGCCGCTCCCTGCTGATCACCGGTGCCCTCGGCGCCAGCGCCGCGGCGCTCGGCTGGCCCGGCGCGGCACGCGCGGACAGCTGGCCGAGCCGGCCCGTGCGCTGGGTCGTGGCCTATCCGGCGGGCGGCGGTTCGGACTTCCTCGCCCGCCAGCTCGCGCCGGTGCTGGGCAAGGCGCTCGGCCAGACGCTGGTCATCGACAACAAGCCCGGCGCGGCCGGCATCATCGGCACCGACAACGCCGCGAAGTCGCCGCCCGACGGCTACACGATCCTGACCGGCGACAACGGCGCGATGGTCTTCAACAGCGCGCTCTACAAGAAGCTGCCCTACGCGCCGTCGGACTTCGCGCCGGTCGGCTTCATGGCGCGCTTCCCGCTGCTGCTGGTGGTGAACCCGGCCGCCGGCTTCACCAGCGCGAAGCAGTGGCTCGAGACCATCAAGGCCAAGCCCGGCAAGTACAGCTACGCGTCGCCCGGCGTCGGCAGCCCGCACCACCTGGCGATGGAGCTGCTGAAGGACCGCACCCACAGCTACATCGTCCACGTGCCCTATCGCGGCACGGCCTTCTCGACCCAGGACCTGATCGCCGGCGTGGTGCCGATGGGCATCCTGGACACCGCCGCCGCACTGCCCCACCTGCGCGCCGGCAAGCTCAAGGCGCTGGCGGTGCTCGCGCCGCGCCGCATCGCCGCGCTGCCCGACGTGCCCAGCTTCGACGAGACGGGCATCAGCGGCGTGGAGGTCAGCGCCTGGCAGGGCCTGTTCGTGCCCAAGGGCACGCCGGAGGCGATCGTCTCGCGCCTGGGCGCGGAGCTGGCGAAGGCGCTGGCCCAGCCCGACCTGAAGGCCCGGCTCGAGGACTTCGGCCTGGAGGTCGCGCCCGGTGACGCAGCCTCCCTCGCGCGCTTCGTCCAGGCCGAGACCCAGAAGTGGCATGCGCTGATCCGCAGCCGCGGCATTTCCGCCGAGTGAGGGCGGCCGCGCATTACTTCACGGGGGGATCGAATAGCTGCGGGTTTTCCCTTGAAGTGCGGGCCTCGAAAGCTGCGCGGCGCGGCTCAAGCGGAATAAAGTTTGACCGGGCGCAAAGACAAAACGACAACGACGCGCCAGGAGACCTCCCCTCACTCCCGCCCGCGGCGACGCGGCCGTCCTGTCATGAACAACAACAACGCCGTTCGCGCGACGGTGGCCCGTCGCGTTTCCATCTGGTCGAGCGTCGCGATCGCGGCGCTGCTGATCGTCATCTGCGGCGCCCTGTCCTGGGTGCTGACCAACCAGGCGCAGCAGCGCACGCTGGACTACATGTCGGCCGAGGCCTCGTCCGTCGCCCGCATCGCCGACGCGCTGGACCGCACCGCGCGCGACTCGGCCAACCGGCTGTACGACGTGCTGGCGGGTGACTTCGCCGGTGGCGCCTTCACGCTGGAAGGCGACGGCGAGCTGGCCTTCAACGGCCAGAAGCTCAACGGCAACTTCGACGCAGTGGACCGCTTCACGCGTCTGACCGGCGGCAACGCGACGATCTTCGCGCGCAAGGGCACGGACGACTTCATCCGCGTCACCACCTCGGTGAAGAAGGAAGACGGCTCGCGCGCGGTCGGCACGACGCTGGACCGCGCCGGCGCAGCCTACGCCAAGCTCGCGGCCGGCGAGACCTATGTCGGGCCGGCGACGCTGTTCAAGGTGCCCTACATGACGCGCTACTCGCCGATCAAGGACGCGGGCGGCAAGGTCGTCGGCATCCTGTACATCGGCTTCGACATGCGCGGGCTGCAGCAGGAGCTCGTCAAGATGACCGACGCGGTCAAGCTCTACGGCAGCGGCGGGATGTACCTGCTCGATCCGGGCAAGACGCCGGCCGACGCGCTGCTGCGCGCGCATCCGCGCGCCCAGGGCAAGAAGCTGTCGGAGCTGATGCCGGCCGACCAGGCCGAGCGCTACGTCAAGACGGTGACCGAGGACGCCGACGGCGTGCTGGAGGAGGTCCAGGCGGTCTACGGCGACAGCTACCAGGACGCGTTCGCGGTGGCGCGCAAGTCGCAGGCCACCGGCTGGTGGGTGATCGCCGAGGCCTCGCGCGCGCAGGCGCTGGCGGCGCACAACACCACGCTGTGGGTGCTGTGGGGCCTGATGCTGGCGACGGTGCTGCTGCTGGGCCTGGGCGTGACCTGGATGCTGGGTCGCTGGGTGGGCCAGCCGCTGGCCGACCTGAACGAGGCCGTCGGCGCGGTCGCCAATGGCGACCTGACGCGGCCGGTCCTCGTGCGCCAGCAGGATGACCTCGGCGCGCTCGCCGCGGGTGTCGAGCGCATGCGGCTGCAGCTGTCGCGCACGATCAACGAGGTGCGCCAGGCCAGCGACTCCATCGGCACGGCTTCCGCCGAAGTCGCCGCCGGCAGCCGCGACCTGTCCTCGCGGACCGAGCAGTCGGCCAGCCACCTGCAGGAAACCGCGTCGGCGCTCGAGGAGCTCGCCAGCTCCATGAGCCAGACGGCGGCGTCGGCCGCGCAGGCGCATCAGCTGGTCGGCGAGTCCGACCGCGCGGCCCAGCGCGGTGGCAATGTGGTCGCGCAGGTGGTGACCACGATGGACGAGATCAGCACGGCCAGCCGCCAGATCGGCGACATCATCGGCACGATCGACTCGATCGCGTTCCAGACCAACATCCTGGCGTTGAATGCGGCCGTCGAGGCGGCGCGGGCCGGCGAGCAGGGCCGCGGTTTCGCGGTCGTGGCCGCGGAGGTGCGTCAGCTGGCGCAGCGCAGCGCGGAGGCCGCCAAGCAGATCAAGGCGCTGATCACGGCCAGCGGCGAGCGGGTCGAGTCCGGCGCCAAGCTGGTGGGCGACACGGGCGAGGCGATGCGGGACATCGTGGCCAGCGTCAAGCGCGTGACCGACATCATTGGCGAGATCTCCACCGCGGCCCGCGAGCAGTCGCAGGGCGTGACGCGCATCAACGGCGCCGTGGCGCAGCTGGACCAGGGCACGCAGCAGAACGCCGCGCTGGTCGAGGAGAGCACGGCCGCCGCCGAGAGCCTGCGGGAGCAGGCCCACCGGCTGGTGGAGCAGGTGGGCCAGTTCCGGGTCTGAGCCGCGGCGCGCCGCGATCAGGATTCGAGCGAGTAGCTCAATTCGCCGACGAACTTCCCGTTGGGGCCCAGCGGGAACATCACGGCGGTTTCGCGCACGACGCGGCGGCCCGCGACCTCGACCACCAGCCGGTACGCCGCGCTGACGTAGAAGGTGGAGACCACCTGGTACAGGCGCTCGAGCTCGATCACCCGACCGCAGGCGCCGGACAGCCAGCCGGCCCGCAGGTCGGCCTTGGTCATGGCGGTGAAGCGGCTCCGGCGGTTGCTGTTCACGCTGGCGATGCGCACGACGCTGCAGGTCGTCTGGTCCTCGATCAGGGCCAGGCGCGCGTCGACGTCGCCCGCGAGCCAGGCGTTCTCGTAGGCCACCAGCGCCCGGAGCAGGGCGCGCGGCCGGGTCACCTCGAAGGCCGGCGTCCATGGCGGCTGCGGCCAGTAGATCTGGCCGATCACGCCGTCGGGCCAGGCGTAGAACAGGAAGGCCGCCCGGGTGGTCGACTCCACGCCCGTGGCCGTGTCGATCTGGAAATACTGCGAGTCGATCAGGTCGAACCACCGGCCCACGTTCTCGGAATTGCGGCGCTCGCCACCGGGGTAGCGCGCGCGGCCCAGATAGTCCGTCCACCGCTGCTGCGCCTCGGGCAGGCTGGCCGTCGTCCGCAGCCTCAGCGTGCCGTCCGGATTCGTGAAGAGGAACACTTCGCTGGTGTCCCACGGGCTGTATCCCGCCATGATGGTCGCCAGGTCGTTCGTCAGCGTGCGCTGCGAAAACTGGACCAGTTGGTCCTCGGCGGTCGTCGGGGTGTGAGGCAGGACCAGGCTCTCGGCATCGAGACACAAGGGCTTGCCGTTCAGGAAGGCGGTGTTGCGGGCCTGTGCCGTCGAGGCCACGCTCAATGCGCCCGCCGCGCCCAGCGCGCCCGCGTACTTCAGGGCCGTTCTGCGGGCCGGTGTCTGGTTGTCAGTCATTTCTTGTTGCCTTTGCGCTTGTCGTCGATGAAATGGCTCCGGCGGCACCTCCTGCCCGCCTGAAGCCGGGAATCGCCAGTGGTCCTCCACCGGCATGGGAAAAGCTCAGCGCGCATGCGTCACCCCACCGTCGACGATGAGGGTCGAGCCCACGACGTAATCGCCGGCGCGCGAAGCGAGGTACACGGCGGCGCCCGCGATGTCCTCGATGCCGCCGATGCGGCCCAGCGGGATGAAGGCCGCGACCTCCTCGCCATGGTCCCGGGCCGACCGGTTGAGGTCGGTGGCGAAGGCGCCCGGCGCGATGGCATTGACGACGATGCCCTCCGGCGCCAGGCGCAGCGCCATCAGGCGGGTCAACTGGATCAGGCCCGCCTTGCTGGCCGCGTAGGAATAGGTCTCGCGCGGGCTGACGGAAATGCCGTCCACCGAAGCGATGTTGATCACCTTGGGATGCCCGTTGGCCGCGGCCTTGCGCAGCAGCGGCGTCATGGCCTGGGTGAGGAAGAACGGCGCCTTGAGGTTCAGGTCCATCACCCGGTCCCAGCCGGTCTCCGGGAACTCGTCATAGGCGGCGCCCCAGGCCGCACCGGCGTTGTTGACGAGGATGTCCAGACCGCGCTCGCGCTGCGCATAGGCCTTGGCCAGCGCGCGCGCGCCATCCACCGTGGATACGTCGGCCGGGAGGGCGAAGACCTCGCCGAACGGCGCCAGCGCCTGGACCGCCCGCTCGCAGGCCGCGGCATCCCGCGATGAGAGGCAGACGCGCGCGCCCTGCATCAGATAGCCCTGCGCGATCATCCGGCCGAGGCCGCGCGAGCCGCCCGTGATCAGCGCGGTCCGGCCCGCCAGCGAGAACAGATCCGTCATCCGCATGAGGACGGCTCCTCCCCGAGCCGCGCGACGGGCCCGATGCGCCGGCTCAGTTGCTCGACGGTGGGACTCTCGAACAGCGTGCGCAGGGGCAGGTCGATGCCGAGCGCGGCGCGAATGCGGCCGACCAGCCGAGCCGCCAGCAGCGAATGGCCGCCGAGGTCGAAGAAGTTGTCGCCGACGCCCACGCGCGGCAGATTCAGGGCTTCCGCGAAGAGCTCGACCAGCGCCGACTCGCGCGGCGTGCGGGGCGGACGAGCCGCGGACACCGTGAACTCCGGCGCCGGCAAGGCCTGAAGGTCGAGCTTGCCGTTGAGCGTGAGGGGCAGCGCCTGCAGCTCGACGATCGCCGCCGGGACCAGCGGCTCGGGCAGTTGCTCCGCCAGCGTCCGGCGCAGCCCCGCGGCATCGAGCTCGCCGACGCCGCGGGGACCGGCATCCCGGGTGCGGGAGCCTGGCGGCGACGCGCGCCACGCGACCACGTAGGCGACCAGCCGGGCTTCCCCGGGGAGGTCCTCGCGCGCCACGACCGCGGCCGCGGCCACGCCCGGCTGGCGCAGCAGCGCCGCCTCGATCTCGCCGGGCTCGACGCGGATGCCGCGGATCTTGACCTGCCGGTCGGCGCGCCCGAGATGGTCCAGCACGCCGTCCGGACGCCAGCGCGCGAGGTCGCCGGTGCGGTACATCCGGCCGCCCGGCGCGCCGAAGGGATTGGCGACGAAGCGCTCGGCGCTCAGGCCCGGCCGGCCGAGGTAGCCGCGGGCCAGCCCCGCGCCCGCGATGTAGACCTCACCGGGCACGCCCGGCGGCACGGGATGCAGGCGCTCGTCCAGCACGTACACCTGGACGTTCCAGATCGGCCGGCCGATGGGCGGCGTCGCCGGCCAGGCCTCGACCGCCGCCGGCAACTCATGCGCGGTCGCCAGATGCGTCTCGGTTGGCCCGTAGTGGTTGTGCAGGCGCCGCCGCGGAAAGCGGGCGAACGACCGGACCACCACCGGGCCCGGGCGCAAGGCCTCTCCGGCCTGGCAGACCTGCAGCGCGGCGTCCAGCGGGACGTCCGCGGCCTCCGCTGCCTCCGTGTCCTCCGCTTCCGCTTCGCAGAGCAGGTTCAGCACGATGTTCGGAATGAACAGCTCGGTCACGCCGTGGCCCTGGCACCAGGCCAGGAAATCGGGCGCATGGCCGCGGATGTCCTGCGGCGGGATCGCCAGCGTCCGGCCCGAGCACAGCGCCGACAGGATCTCCTGCGCCGACACGTCGAACCCCAGTGACGTGAACTGCGCCACCGTGGCGCGCGGAACCTCCTCCTCGCCGTCATGGCGCGCGTGCCAGGACACCAGGTTCACCCACGCGGAGCCAGGCATGACCACGCCCTTCGGCGCGCCCGACGATCCGGAGGTGTAGATCGCATACACCGGGTGATGCGGCGAGAGTGGCCGCCGCCGCTCCGCGTCCGTGGGATCGGTGGACGGCTGCCGGGCCAGCGCCGCGGCGACATCGGCCGCGTCGATCAGCACGGCGGGTGTCTCCTCGGGCAGGCGGGCCCGTGTGGCGCCATCGCTGATCACGCACAGCGCGCCCGCGTCGCGCAGCATCACTGCCAGCCGCTGCGGTGGATGCTCGATGTCGAGCGGCACATAGGCCGCGCCGGCCTTGAGGATGGCCAGCAGAGCGACCACCTGCTCGTGCGAACGCGGCAGCGCCAGGGCGACGAAACGCTCGGGCCCCGCCCCCCGCGCGATGAGGTGATGCGCCAGTCGGTTGGCGCGGGCGTTCAACTCCGCGTACGTGAGCGCCGTGCCCTGGAACACAACCGCCGTGGCGCCCGGCACGCGGGCCGCCTGCCGCTCGAAGAGCGCCGGCAGCGTGCCGCCTGGCAGCCCATGTGCGGTGTCGTTCCAGTGATGCAGGAGGCGCTCGCGCTCGCCGGGCAGCAGGATGTCGATGTCCCCGATGCGCGTGCCGGCGTCCGCCGCGACCGCCTCGAGCACCCGCCGGTATCGCTGCGCCAGCTGCTCGACCGTGGCCGTATCGAACAGGTCCGCGGCGAATCCGATGCGACCGGACAGCCCTCGTGGCGCGCCGCCCGCGGCCAGCTGTTCCGTCATCGTCACCGACAGGTCGAAGCCCGCCGCCATCGACTCCAGCGACTCGACGCCCTCCACCTCGAGCCCGGGGAGCGTGAACCGCGCGCGCACATTGTTCTGCAGCACCAGCGCCACCTGGAAGAGCGGATGCCGGCCGAGCGAGCGCGCCGGATTGATCGCCTCCACCAGGCGTTCGAAGGGCAGGTCCTGGCACGCGTAGGCCGCGAGGTCGGTCTCGCGCACCCGCGCCAGCAGCGTCTCGAACGTCGGGTTGCCCGAGGTGTCCGTGCGCAGCACCAGCGTGTTGACGAAGAAGCCCACGAGCTCGTCCAGCGCCTCGTCGTTGCGTCCACCGACCGGCGTGCCCAGCGGGATGTCGGTGCCGGCCCCCAGCCGCGTCAGCAGCGCGGCCAGCGCCGCCTGCAGCACCATGAACAGGCTGGCCCGGCCGGTCCTGGCCCGCGCCAGCAGCGCCTGGTGCAGCGGCGCGCCGAGCTCGAAGTCGACGCTGCCGCCGCGCTGGCTCGACACCGCCGGCCGCGGCCGGTCCAGGGGCAGCGCCAGCGCCTCGGGCAGGCCGGCGAGCGCGCGCCGCCAGTGTGTGATCTGCGCGGACATGACGCTGCCGGGATCGTCCTCGGTCCCGAGCAGCTCGCGTTGCCAGAGCGTGTAATCGGCGTACTGCACCGCCAGCGCGGGCCAGGCGGGCGCCCGGCCGTGGCAGCGCGCCTCGTAGGCGCGGGACAGGTCGCGCGCCAGCGGCGCCCAGGACGCGCCATCGCAGGCGATGTGATGGCACAGCAGCAGGAGCAGGTGCGACTCCCCGCCGAGGTGGAACAGCCAGGCGCGGAACGGCATCTCCCGGTCCAGCCTGAAGCGGTAGCCGCAGGCCGCCTCGACCTCGCGCGCGAGCGTGGCTTCGCCGACCCGGGCCACCGTCAGCACGGGACGCGCCGCCTCCGGCGCCAGCACGCGCTGCGCGGCGATCGCGCCGGCCTGCGAGAAGACCGTGCGCAGGCTCTCGTGCCGCTGCGCGACATCGGCGAGCGCCTCCGCCAGCGCCGCGTCGTCCATCCGCCCCGTGAGCCGCACCGCGATGGGCACGTTGTAGGTCGGCGAGGGACCGTCGATCTGATGCAGGAACCAGAGCCGCTGCTGCGCGAACGACAAGGGGACCGGGGCTGGAAAGTTCATCGTTGCCGCTTGCGCTCAGAGGCGGTTGTCGTAGTCGACGGACGCCGGCGGCACCTGGTGGCTCCGGCGCACGGAACGCAGGGCCGTGCGCGCCTTCGGCGCCGTCGCGAGCCTGCCGGCCAGTTGGGCCACGGTGGACGCCTCGAACAGCGCATGGACGCCGATCTCCACGCCCATCGCGGTCCGCAGTCGGTTGATCAGCTTCATCCCGAGCAGGGAGTGGCCGCCGAGGTCGAAGAAGCTGTCGTCGACGCCGACCTCGGGCAGTCCGAGCACCTCCGCGAAGAGCCGCGCCAGCTGCTCCTCCGCGGGTGTCGAGGGCGCGCGGCGGACGCGGGCCGTCATGGGAGGTGCCGGCAGCGCCTGCCGATCGAGCTTGCCGTTGGGCGTCAACGGCAGCGCGTCCAGCCAGACGATCTGCGCGGGCACCAGGTGATCCGGCAGCCGCGCCCCCAGCCACGCCCGCAGGGCGGCGTCTTCCGGCGGCGGCGCCTGGCGGGCGCGCCGCATGACGGTCTCCAGATGCACGAGGCCCTCCAGCACCCGGTCCGTCGCCACGCCGAAATCGACGAGACAGGCGAACTCGTCCACCCCGGCCTCCTCCAGGCGGCGCACCAGCGCCAGACAGCGCTCGGGGCCGCCGATCAGCGACGACGCGCCGAAGTAGCGCCCGACCGCCGCCGCGATCAAGGATTCGGCGTCGACTTCGCCGAACGTGCGATTCGGCATCTCCCCCGCGAGCTCTCGCGAGACGCTCTCCCGCAGCGCCGTGTGCGAGCGGAAGTACTCGACCATGGGCTCGTGGGCCCACTGGCGCGCGGTCTCGTCGTCCGGGCCGACCAGCGTGTGCAGCATCACGGTCACCGTGTGCGCCGCCGGGTCATGTCCATGGGCGCGCAGCGCCTCGCGATAGCGGCGGATGTTCTGCGTCAACTCCGGCACCGTCTGGCTCAGCAGCGCGGTGAGGACGTTGGCGCCGATGCGGCCCGCTTCCTCGAAGGTCGCGGGGCTGCGGGTCGCGGTGATCCAGGTGGGCAGTTCGGCCTGGAGGGGCCGGGGCTGCAACCGGACCTGCGTCTCGTGCCCGGCGCCGTTGCGCGCGGGCAGCGCGCCGCCGCGCCAGAGCTCGCGCACCTGCGCCACGCCGTCCAGCATGACCTGGAACCGGTCGGCGTAGCGGTCGGGCGCGAAGATGAAATCCTCCGGCACCCAGCCCGAGGCGAAGGCGATGCCGACCCGCCCGCGCGACAGGTGATCCACCACGGACCACTCCTCCGCCACCCGCACCGGATGGTGCAGGGGCAGCACCACGCTGCCGGCGCGCAGCTGCACTCGCCGGGTGATCATGGCCAGCGCCGCGCTCAGCACCGAGGGATTGGGAAACGCCGCGGCGACCTTCGTGAAGTGCCGCTCCGGCGTCCACACCGCCGAGAAGCCATGCTGGTCCGCGAACCGGGCGCCTTCGAGGTACAGCCGGTAGAGCTCGCCGTCCGGGTCCTGGCTGGCATCGGCGAAGTAGAAGAGGCTGAACGCCGGGCCGCGCTCGCGCTCGGGCAGTCCGGCCGGGTCCGGCACCAGGTAGGCCACCAGGCGGCGGCCCGAGGCGGCATCCTCCCGCGCGAGCACGGCGGCCTGCTTCACCGCCGGGTGCCCCGCGAGCGCCGCCTCGATCTCCCCGGGCTCGATCCTGAAGCCCCGGACCTTCACCTGGTGATCCGCCCGGCCCAGGTAGTCGAGCACGCCCTCGGCATCGAGGCGCCAGCGCGCCAGGTCGCCGGTGCGGTACATCCGCTCGCCCGGCGCGCCGAACGGATTCGCCACGAAACGCTCGGCCGTGAGCCCGGGACGGTGCAGGTAGCCGCGCGCGAGTCCCGCGCCGGCCACGTACAGCTCGCCGACGCCGCCCGCGGGCACCGGCTGCAGCCAGCCGTCCAGCACGTACACCTGGACGCCCGGCAGAGGACGGCCGATCGGGACGCTGGGGCCACCGGTGTCGGCGAGCGCCTCGTTGATCCAGCCCGCGGCGTCCCAGAACTCGGAGGTCCCATAAAGATTCAGCAGCAGCGCATCGGGCAGGGCCTCGCGGAACCGCCGCGCCAACGCGGGCGGCAAGGCCTCGCCACCGCAGGACCAGTACCGCAGCGCGGGCAGACGGCGCGCGAGCGCTTCGCCGCTGTCCAGCAGCGCCTGCAGCAGCGACGGCACGAGGACGATCCGGGTGACCCGCTCCGCGGCCAGCAGGTCGATGAGGCCATCGATGTCGCGACCCACGGCCGGAGGAACGATCACCAGGCGCTGTCCGGCGAAGAGCGGGCTCAGCACTTCCCACAGGAAGTCGATGAAGTTCGGCGTGGTCCGCTGGGCATAGACGGTGTCGCCGCCGGCCTCCCGCACGTCCCACCGCAAGCGGTTGAGCAGCGCCAGGCAGGTGCCGGCCACGCCCTTGGGGCGCCCGGTCGAGCCCGAGGTGTAGAGCACGTAGGCGGGATCCCGCGGCCGCAGCGGTCGCGTCCGATCGGCGTCGACGGGATTCGTCGAGGGCGAGGCGAGGAGCGCCTCGACGAGGCCGGGGTCATCGAGGCAGACGGCCGGCGTGCCGCTCGCCGCGAGCGCCGGACCGCCCGCGGACATCCGCACGATGCAGGCCGGCGCCGCATCCGTCAGCATGAAGCGCAGCCGCTCCGGCGGGTAGTCGAGGTCCAGCGGCAGATACGCGGCCCCGGCCTTCAGGATCGCGAGCAGGCCTTCGATCAAGGCCGGCGATCTCGGCACGGCCAGCGCGACGATGCTGCCGGGCCCGATGCCCATGGCGATCAGGCGATGGGCCAGCCGGTTGGCCCGCTGGTTCAACTCGCCGTAGCGCAGGGACGCGCCCTCGAACGACACGGCCACGGCATCGGGCGTGCGCGCCGCCTGCTGCTCGAAGAGCGCCGGCAGCGTCGCCTCGACCGGCAAGGGCCTCGGGCCGTTCCCGTCCACCAGCAGGCGGCGGCGTTCCGCTTCTTCCAGGATGTCCAGCCGCCCGATCGGCGGCGGCGATGCCGCCGGCGTCCGCGCCTGGCCGGCGATCGAGGCGATGACATGCAGCAGCCGGCGCTGGTGCGTCGCCAGCTCCTGCGCCGAATAGCGTTCCGGATTCGCGGTGCAGTGCAGATCGATGCCCTCCTCGCTGTCGACGAAGAACGCGAAGGACAGGTCCGGCGCCGATCGCGCCGAGGTGTTGAAGGCCCGGGACGGGAACTCCCCGAAGCGCACGCCCTCCTTGAACGGGATCACGTTCACGACCGGGCCGAAGTCGCTGCCGTAGCCGCGCAGGCGCTTCGCGTCCAGGTAGAGGCGGGACGCCGGATAGCGCTGATGCGGCGCGATCGCCTTGATCGCCTCGTCCACGTGCCGGATGAGCTCGGTCATCGTCATGTCCGGCCGCACCGAGAGGTGCATCGGCAGCGTGTTGGACATCGCGCAGGGGATGGTCAAGGTCTTCGAGGTGCGGCCCGACATGGGCAGCGCCATCGACAGCTCGCGGGCTCCCGTGACGCGGAAGAGGCAGAGCGCCACGGCGGCGACGAGCCCGCGCGCCAGCGAGGTGCCCGCGTCGCGCGACAAGGCCGCGAGCGCCTGCGCGACCGGGCGCTCGATGCGGCCGGTGCTGCGGAGGGGCCGTGTCGACGTGCCGGCGGGCCGATCGCCCGGACCGCTTCCGGGAACGTTGCCGGGACCGCCGCCGAATCGCGTCGGCGCGGGCAACTGCGCCAGGTAGCTCTGCCAGAACGCCTGATCCGCGGCGAACGCCTCCGACGCCAGGTAGGCCGCCTCGATCTCGAGCAGCCGGGTGGGCGGCGCGAACCACGGCGCCGACCCCTCGCGGCCCTGCGACAGGTCGGCATAGAGCTCCGCCACACGGCGTGCGATCAGCGAGTAGCCGAACACGTCGACGACGATGTGGTGATAGCGCTGGTGCCAGGCGAATCGATCGCTGGCGAGTTGAATCAGGCAGAAGGAGAACAGCACCGGGTCCAGCGGCGACAGCGGCTGGTCCATGCGCCGGCGGACCAGGTCGCGCATGGCCCCGCGCGGATCGGGGTCGGCGCTGAGGTCGACGAAATCGATCGCGGCGGCGGTGACCGCCGCGCGCGCCGCGGGGGACGACTCGATGCGCTGTCTCGGCTCGGACTCGCCGTCGATGAAGCGGGTGTGCAGCGCGTCGCTTTCCCGCGCGACCCGTTCCAGGCATCGCAGCAAGACCGCGGGGTCGATGGCGCCACGGATCTCGACGACCTCCCCGATGCTGTGCGACGGCTCGTCGGGCTGTAACTGGCGCTCGAACCAGAGGCCCAGTTGCGCGAGTGACAAGGGCCAGTCGGGGGGATGCGACGACGTCATGGCTCGACTCCGGTCCGGGAGGGAAAGGCGGGGCGCCGCGACCAGCGGCGCCCGGGTGTCCATCAATGGACGCGATCGCGATCCGTGTCGCCGCTCAGGCAGACCTCATCGAGGCTGGCGGGCTGCATGTCGAGCCAGTGGTCCTCCACGAACCCCAGGCAGTCCGCCTTCGTCGACGGCCCGTGCACGGTGCGCCATCCCGCCGGCACGGCGAGGAAGTCGGGCCACAGCGAATGCTGGCGTTCGTCGTTCGTCAGCACCAGGAAAGTGGCGTCGACATCGTCGAAAGGGTTGCTCATGCGATCTCCAATGAGGAAGTGGGAAAGGGGTGAGCCACCGAGGACGGGCCGGCCATCGCCAGCGTCCGGCGCAAGCCGGCGGCGACGGCGCCGTCCAGGGCCGACCGGAAGCCCCGCTGCTCGAGGGCCGCGATGCACTCCGCGGTCACTCCGGCCGGGCTGGTGACCTGCGCACGCAGCGCCTGCAGCGATTCGCCTGCGCCCTCGGCCAGTTGCGCGCTGCCGCGCACGGTGGCGATGACCATCCGTTCGGCGTCCCCGCGGGACAGGCCGGCGTGGACCGCGGCGTCGATCAAGGCCTCCATGAACAGGAAGACCAGGGCCGGCCCGGCGCTGCTCACCGGCGTCGCGAGGTCCAGGTCGCGTTCGTCCCCCACGGGGACGGCGGTGCCGAGCGCGCCGAGCAGGCGCTCGATCTCGCGCCGCCAGGCGACGGCCACCGCCTGGCTCGCCACCCACGGCACCACGCCTTGTGAGACGCGGCAGGCCAGGTTGGGGATGCAGCGCACGACCGCCGGATGGCCGAAGGCCTCCTGGAGGGACGCGATCGACACGCCCGCGACGATGCTGACAAGCACCGCGGTGGCGGGCAAGCGGCCCTGGAGCTCCGCCGCCACGTCGCGCCACTGACCCGGCTTGACGCACAGCACGACGATGCGCGCGGAAGCCGCCGCCGCAAGGTTCGTCGCGGCCGCGCGGACGCCCAGCGCCGCCGCCCGCGCCGACACGCGGCCGGGATCACGCGCCGTGAGGGCGATGCGGTCGGCGGGCACGGCGCCGGCACCGATCCAGCCTCGCACCAGGGCGCCGCCCATGGCGCCTGCGCCGCCGATCAGCGCCAGCTCCGGTTCACCAGTCATGTCGAGCCTCCGGCCCCTGCTCCGGCGAGCGGTGCCGGTTCGGAGCGATGACCGCCTTGACGATCCGCGCCTGGGCGACGTCGTCCAGCGCGCGCTCGATGTCGTGGAGGCCGTAGACGGTCCCGACCAGCGCCTCCCACGGAATGTCCCGGCCGGACCGCGGCCGCAGCACGCCGAGCATCGCGTGGAAGTGCCGGAAGTCGATGCCCCAGGTGCCGCGGATCTCCAGGTGCTTGCGGTTGATGTCGCGATGCGGGTTCAGGGTCACCTCGCCCGTGTCGGTGTAGTGGCCGACGATGACGTAGCAGCCGCCGTCGCGGCACATGGCCGTGCCTTCGCTCACGGCCCGCGGCACGCCGGTGGCTTCGATCACCACGTCCGCGCCGCGCCCCCCGATCACATCGAGCGCCGCCTGGACATGCGCGCCGGCGTGCGGTTCGTCCACGAGCACCGTGTCCAGCCCGAAGGTCGCGGCGGTGAGCAGCCGCGCCGGAGACCGGTCGAGGATGACGACCTGGTCCGCGCCCGCTTCGCGCGCCAGGATGGCCGCCGACAGTCCGACGGGCCCCGCCCCCTGCACGACGACCCGGTCGCCGATGCGGAGCTGCGCCCGCTCGATCGCGTGCAGCGCCGTCGGCAGCGCGCAGCCCCCAGCGATGAAGCGCAGCGGCGAGATGTCCGCGGGCAGGCGGATCGCATGCACGTCGGCCTTGAGCAGGATCTTCTGCGACCACCCGCCCAGCAGCCCCTCCGCCGTCGAATGCGACACGCCGTAGACGCGTCGGTCCGGACACTTCGTCGTCGACCGGGCCACCAGGCATTGCCAGCAGCGATGGCAGGAGCCGTGCACGTCCAGGAAGGTCACGGTATCGCCTTCGGCCAGCCGGTGCCCGTTGATGTCGACGATCTCACCATTCACCTGGGCCACCGTGCCGACCGAGAAGTGGCCCGGGATGATGGGATACGGCACGCCGGCCAGGCGTCCGTGCTTCAGGTGGACGTCGGTGCCGCACACCTCCGAATAGATCGTCGACAGCACGATCTCGCCCGGTCCCGCCACCGGCTCGGGAAACTCCTCGATGCGCACGGGCTCGCCGGCGCCGTGCATCACAGCGGCCTGGATCATGCGAGCGCCCCGCTCATGACCACAGGATCAGACCGCCGTCGGGCAGCCGGCCGATCGCGGAGGTGACGGTGACCCGGTCGCCCTCCGACGGTTCGACGAAATGGAAGTTGCGGGTGTTGAACAGGACGAGTTCGCCGGGCCGGGGCTGGAACGACGCGCTGGCGACGCCCTCGACGACCAGCGGGTCGTAGCCGTAGCTGCCGCTCTTGTAGACATTGCAGCTGGGATCCCACTGGCGATGGAAGATGTGCGTCCGGCCCCCCTGGCCGAGCGGCGCGCGCAGGTACAGGTTCCACGACAGCTGATGCGTGACGCGACCCACCTCCCAGCCCGGCTGCTCGCCGGGCGCGAAGTCCACATGGACCTGGGTCCCCGCTTCGATGCGGCGGATCAGGCCGGCGTAGTACGGCTCGCCGCGGTCGTTGCGAGCCAGTTCGGCACGCCGGCCCGCCCGCGACCACAGCAGCGCGAGGAGCCGATGCAAGGGGTTGAAGGAGGCCGCGAAGATCTGGGCCTGCGCCACGATCAGCTCCCGGTTGCGCTCGAAGTATTCGGCCCGGGACAGGTCGTTGAACTCGAACACCGTGTTGCCGATGCGGTCGATGCGCGGCTCGACATTGCGATACGCGCCGAAGCCCCGGCGCGCGGCCGCGGCGAGCAGCAACTCGCACTCGCCGACGTCGCCGAACTCGGGCACGCGGATGAACGGGATCTCGTTGGACAGCAGCGCGTTCAAGGAATCGCCGGTCAACCGGTCATTGCCCCGCGCCACCCAGGCCGGCACCGCTTCGCTTGTGAGAGACATCGACTCGCTCCTCGATCGGGAAGATTCAGGGACGTTCATGCAGGGTCCGCGACAGGCGCGGTGTCAGGCACCGGGGCGCTGTCGGCACCGGTGTCGATCCAGCACGCGAAGATCGGCTGGCCATCGACGATCGCGGGCGGTCCCGCGCGGTGGGCCGGAAACCCGTAACGGCGCAACAGGCGCTCGACGCCCAGCGGAGACACCGTGATCAGCCGTTGCACGCCGTGCCCGGCCGCGAACCGGAGCGCCGCGCGCAGCAGCGCGGCCACCTTCGCGGACGCGAACTGGGACAGTGGGCCGGTGGCGTTCGACGCCTCCCCACTCGCGGCAAACCGGGACAGCTCCCAGACCCGCGGATCGCAGGGGGGCTCGCCGGGAAACAGGTGCGGAAACACCTCGCCCAGCAGATAGGGACGCACGGTCGGCAGCAGCCGGGCCGTGCCCACGACTTCACCGGCGCCTCCGCGCACGAGCAGGTAGATCGTGTCTTCCCGGTCGAACTGGTCGAGTTCCCTGCCCTGCGAAACTGGCAGCTTCCAGCCAAGTTTCTCGACGAAGACCTTATATCGATACTCGGCAAGCTCATCGAGCACGCCTGGAGAAAAGGTATCGAACCGCCCTGCGATAATCTCCAATTTCCCGCTCCCGTGCGCCGTCCACGAAGCGGAGTTTCAGCGCGATTACATGAATTCCAGAACTACCAATTCTGGTAGTCCGGGCAGGAATGGAAATTGAAAATCGCACGACAGACCGCCGACTGCCAATCGATGCGGTCGATCGCCGCGGCGAGCAGCACCAGGTTTCTGGCGCAGTCGAGGTCGATCCCGCCCTCGCTGACCAGGAGGTTGCTGCGCGGTGCGCCGACCCGCACGAAGCGAACGCCCCGGAGACCCGACGGCAGCGTCTCCAGCCGCCAGTCCCAGCCGATGGAGAGCTGCGGATGACACCGCCCGACCCACTCGGTG
Organism: Roseateles sp. 22389; assembly: GCF_052044995.1. NCBI lineage: Bacteria > Pseudomonadati > Pseudomonadota > Betaproteobacteria > Burkholderiales > Sphaerotilaceae > Roseateles > Roseateles sp. 22389. The sequence goes on along the minus strand of NZ_JBQEOF010000001.1, from coordinate 435,895 downwards.
TATCCGGTCACGGGCACGGACGTGCCGCAGCGGCGGGTGCTTCGCGACGGGTCCGGGTCCGGATCCGGGTCCATGCCCGTCATCAGGTGCCGGATCTCCAGCGCGCGCACCTGCGCCTCCGGCAGACGCAGCCAGCCATCGCCGGAAACGCTGCCACCAGCGGCCTGGTTATCACTTGGTTGCATTTATATAGAGAATTTCAGTGATGATTCCGGTGAGTATTTGAACGTGAACAGGCGTCTAGCACTGTCGCAAGCAAGACGCGCTTGACACAAAAGAAACTGGCCGGAACAAGGGGAGATTGCAGGCAGGTTTACATTCATTACCGAGGCTTGGCAAAAAATAGCCAGCACAGCGGTCAGGGAGTAAACCGTGGACGAATGGTCGCAGATACTGGGGGAGGCCTTGAAACGGGCGTCCAGCGCCGAAGAGGTGTTCGAACTCGTGCTGGCGTCCGCGCGGGAGCTGGGCTTCGACCATTGCGCCTATGGGCTGAGCTACCCGCTGCCGCTGACCAGTCCCAAGGTCTTCCTGATCAGCAACTATCCCGACGAATGGCGCGAGCTCTATGTGCGGCGCGGTTACCTGGGCGTCGATCCGACGGTGGCCCACGGCCGCCGCAGCCAGTCCTCGCTGGTCTGGAGCGACGCGGTCTTCGCGCAGGCCCCGGATTTCTGGGACGAGGCCCAGTCGCATGGGCTGCGGGTCGGCTGGGCGCAGTCCTGCTTCGACCTGCACGGGCGCGCCGGCATGCTGTCGCTGTCGCGCCAGCGCATCGCGCTCAGCCAGGCCGAGCTCAACGCCAACGAACCGCGCATGCGCTGGCTGGCCCATGCCGCCGATCAGGCCTTCTCGAAGCTGGTGGCCCCGCAGCTGAACATGGGGCCGGACACGCCGCTGACCCCACGCGAGACCGAGATCCTGCGCTGGCTGGCCGATGGCAAGACCTCGAGCGAGGCGGCGGAGATCCTGCACCTCTCGGTGAACACAGTGAACTTCCACTTGAAGCGCGCGATGGTCAAGCTGCGGGCGGCCACCCGCACCGGCGCCGTCGCGCGCGCCGCGCTGCTCGGCTTGCTGAGCTGAAAGGATGCCGCATGCCCTCGTCCGAGAGACCGCTGTGCCTGTTGCCCGCCCGCAGGCTCGCCACCCTGATCCGGCACCGCGAGTTGTCGTCCCGGGAGGTGGTGCGGGCCTTCCTCGACCGCATCGACGCGCTGAACCCGCGCTTCAACGCCATCGTGTCGCGGGTCGAGACCGATGCGGCGCTGGCCCAGGCCGATGCCGCCGATGCGGCCGTGGCGCGCGGCGACACGCTGGGTGCCCTGCATGGGCTGCCGCTGGCGATCAAGGACACCGTGCCGGTGCGCGGCCTGCGCTCGACCTTCGGTTCCCCGCTGTTCGCGCAGAACGTGCCGCGTGAGGACGCGCTCGTCGCGGCGCGGTTGCGCGCGGCGGGCGGGATCTTCATCGGCAAGACCAACGTGCCGGAGTTCGGACTGGGCTCGCACACCTACAACCCGGTCTTCGGACCGACCCGCAACGCCTGGGACCCCGAGCGCAGCGCCGGCGGTTCCAGCGGCGGCGCCGCCGTCGCGGTCGCCCTGCGCCTGCTGCCGCTGGCCGACGGCAGCGACCTGGCGGGATCGTTGCGCAATCCCGCGGCGTTCAACCACGTGCTGGGCTTGCGGCCCTCCCAGGGGCGCGTGCCCCATGTGCCGGGCGAGGACCTCTTCTTCAAGCAACTGGTGACGGCCGGGCCGATGGCGCGCAGCGCGGACGACCTCGCCCTGCTGCTCTCGGTCCTGGGCGGCCATGACGCCCGGGCGCCGCTGTCGCTGGAGGGCGCGGTGCCGGACTGGGGTGATCGGCTGGCGCGCGACTTCCGCGGCGCGCGCATCGGCTGGCTCGGCGACTGGGGAGGCCACCTGCCGTTCGAGGACGGCATCCTCGCGTTGTGCCGCGGCGCCCTCGAGCGGCTGGGAGCCGCCGGCCTGACGATGGAGGACGTCGACGGCGGGATCGATGGGGAGCGGCTCTGGCGGGCCTTCGTGGTGTTGCGGCAGTTCAGCATCGGCGGCGATCCGGTCAGCCAGCGCTATGACGACGCCTCGTCGCGCCGACAGATGAAGCCCGAGCTGCAATGGGAAATCGAGCAGGGCCGCGCGCTGACGGTAGCGCAGGTCCAGCGCGCGGCGCGCGATCGCTCGGCGTGGTACGAGCGGATCCTCGGGCTGTTCGGCGAGTACGACTTCCTCGCGCTGCCGGCCGCGCAGGTGTTTCCGTTCCCGGCCGAGTGGCCCTGGCCGCGCCGGATCGCGGACCGCGCGATGGACAGCTATCACCGCTGGATGGAGGTCGCGGTCCCCGGCACGCTGTCGGGTTGCCCGGTGGTCAGCCTGCCGGTGGGGTTCGGACCCGGGGGCCTGCCCATGGGGGTGCAGGTCATCGGCCGGCCGCGCGACGACCTGTCGGTGCTTCAGTTGGCCCATGCCTACGAGCAGCTCGCCCCCTGGATGACGGACCTGCCGCCGGCGATCCGCGACATCGGGGCACCGCCTCCCCGCCCCGAGGGCGAGCCGCGATGAACGCGCCCTTCCCCGCCCCGCCATCCTCGCCGTCCCCGTCGCGGATGCGCCTGTTCTGCCTTCCTTATGCAGGCGGCAGCGCCGCGATGTTCCGTCGTTGGCCGGAGCACCTGCACCCGGACATCGAGCTGGTCTGCATCGATCCGCCCGGACGCGGCAGACGTTTCGCGGAAGCCCCGCTCAGCGATGCCGCTGCACTGGCCGGGCAACTGGCGGAGGAACTGGCGCCGTGGCTGGACCGACCGTTCGCGCTCTTCGGGCACAGCAACGGCGCGCTGGTGGCCTTCGAGCTGGCGCGCCGCTTGCACGATCGCCAGCGGACGCCGCTCGCGTTCATCGCCTCCGCGAAGAACGCGCCCTCGTTGCTGGCCGAATCCTCGCTGCACACGCTGCCGGCGACGGCGTTGCTGGAGGCGATCCGCGGCCTCGGCGGCGCATCGGCCGGGTTCTTCGACTCACCGGAACTCGTCGAGCTGATGCTGCCCGTGCTGCGCGCCGACATCGCGCTGGGCGAGACCTATCGCCATCGCGCCGCGCCGCCGCTGCCCGCGCTGCTGATCACGCTGGGCGGCACCCGCGACGCCTGCCTGCGCGGACCCGCGATCGACGCCTGGCGGCGGGAGTTCGACGGCCCCTCGATCCATCGCGAGATCGAGGGCGATCACTTCTTCATCGACCAACGGCCCGAAGCCGTGATCGCTGTGCTGAACGAGCAACTCCCGAAGCTGCTGCCACCATGACGCCGCCGCTGGCCCTCACCCCTCCCTCTCCCACGAGGTGGGAGAGGGGGCAAGAGGAGCGCCGCCGGTGTGACCCCCTCTCCCGCTTGCGGGAGAGGGAGGGGTGAGGGCCGGCAGACTCACTGAGTCAGCAGACCCTCAAACGAGCACGCGCTCGATCCCGCCGTTGTTGGCCTTGGCCACGTACTCCGGCATCCAGTTCTCGCCGAGGATCTTGCGGGCCATCTCGACCACGATGTAGTCCGCCTCGAGCAGCCCGTTCTGCAGGTCCCCGCCGTAGCGGCTCAGGCCTTGCAGGCACGACGGACAGCTGGTGAGGATCTTCAGGTTCTCCTGCGCCCCCACCTTCCCCGCCGAGCGCAGCTGCGCCTCGGCCTTGCGCAGTTCCTCTTCCTTGCGGAAGCGCACCTGCGTCGACACATCCGGCCGGGTGACGCCCAGCGTGCCGCTCTCGCCGCAGCAGCGCTCGCTCTTCATCACCTCCGGCCCGACCAGCGCCTTCACCGTCTTCATCGGCTCCTGCAACTTCATCGGCGAGTGGCAGGGGTCGTGATAGAGATACGCCTGCTTCGAATCGAGCTGGATGCCCTTCTCCAGCAGGTATTCATGGATGTCGACGATGCGGCAGCCCGGGAAGATCTCTTCGAACTTGTAGCCCTGCAGCTGGTCATAGCAGGTGCCGCAGCTGACCACCACCGTCTTGATGTCGAGGTAGTTCAGCGTGTTGGCCACGCGATGGAACAGCACCCGGTTGTCGGTGATGATCTTCTCGGCCTTGTCGAACTGCCCGGACCCGCGCTGCGGATAACCGCAGCACAGGTAGCCCGGCGGCAGCACCGTCTGCACGCCCGCATGCCAGAGCATCGCCTGCGTCGCCAGGCCCACCTGGCTGAACAGCCGCTCCGACCCGCAGCCCGGGAAGTAGAAGACCGCCTCCGCGTCCGCCGAGGCCTTCTGCGGGTTGCGGATGATCGGGACGTAGTTCTTGTCCTCGATGTCGAGCAGCGCGCGCGCCGTCTTCTTCGGCAATCCGCCCGGCAGCTTCTTGTTGATGAAGTGGATCACCTGCTCCTTGACGGGCGCGGTGCCGACCGTCGCCGGCGGCGCGCCGGTCTGCTTGCGCGCGACGCGCTTGAGCAGGCTGTTGGCCAGGCGCTGCGCCTTGAAGCCGACACCGACCATCGCCGCGCGCGCGACCTTGATCGTCTCCGGATTGGTCGCGTTGAGCATCAGCATCGCGGCCGCGTTGCCGGGCCGGAAGCTCTTCTTGCCCATCTTGCGCAGCAGGTTGCGCATGTTCATCGTGACGTCGCCGAAGTCGATCTTCACCGGGCAGGGATTCACGCACTTGTGGCACACCGTGCAGTGGTCCGCGACGTCCTCGAATTCCTCCCAATGCTTGATCGACACGCCGCGGCGCGTCTGCTCCTCGTAGAGGAAGGCCTCCACCAGCAGCGAGGTCGCCAGGATCTTGTTGCGCGGGCTGTAGAGCAGGTTGGCGCGCGGCACATGCGTCGCGCAGACCGGCTTGCACTTGCCGCAGCGCAGGCAGTCCTTGATGGACTCGCTGATCGCGCCGATGTCGCTCTGCTGCATGATCAGCGACTCGTGCCCCATCAGCCCGAAGCTAGGCGTGTAGGCATTGGTCAGGTCGGCAAAGGTGTGCTGGCTGCCGTGGCCGCCGGTGCCGGGCCGCAGCAGCTTGCCCTTGTTGAAGCGCCCTTCCGGGTCGACCTTGGCCTTGTAGCCGGCGAAGCCCGCCAGCTCCTCGTCGTTGAGGAACTCCAGCTTGGTGATGCCGATGCCGTGCTCGCCCGAGATCACGCCGTCCAGCGAGCGCGCCAGCGTCATGATCCGCGCCACCGCCTCGTGCGCGGTCTGCAGCATCTCGTAGTTGTCCGAGTTCACCGGGATGTTGGTGTGCACGTTGCCGTCGCCGGCATGCATGTGCAGCGCCACCCACACCCGGCCGCGCAGCACCTCCTTGTGGATGCGCTTGCACTCGGCCAGGATCGGCGCGAACGAGGCACCCGCGAACACATCCTGCAGCGGCTTGAGGATCTGCCGCTTCCAGCTCGCGCGCAGCGTGTAGTCCTGCAATTGCTCGAAGTAGGTGCGCTCGCCGTCGCGTTCGACGTCGAGCTCCTGCATCCAGGTACGCCACTGCGCACCGACCTCGTCCAGCAGCGCCAGCGCCTGCTGCACGCGGTCCTCGAGCAACTCGGCGCTGGGGATCTCGCCGGCGTCGTCGCTCTTGCCCAGCGGCAGGTTGCCGGCGGCGAAGAAGGCGCGCAGCGCCTCCACCAGCGCCAGCTTGTTGCGCAGCGACAGCTCGATGTTGATGCGCTCGATGCCCAGCGTGTACTCGCCCATGCGGGGCAGCGGGATCACCACGTCCTCGTTCACCTTGAACGCGTTGGTGTGCTTGGAGATCGCCGCCGTGCGCTTGCGGTCCAGCCAGAACTTCTTGCGCGCGTCGGCGCTGACCGCGACGAAGCCTTCGCCAGAGCGGCCATTGGCCAGCCGCACCACCTCGCTGGTGGCGCGCGCGACCTCATCGGCGTCGTCGCCGACGATGTCGCCGATCAGCACCATCTTCGGCAGCCCGCCGCGCTTGCTCTTGGTCGCGTAGCCGACCGCCTTCAGGTAGCGGTCGTCCAGATGCTCCAGGCCCGCGAGGATCGCGCCGTTCGGCTTCTTCATCTCGCCGAACATGAAGTCCTTGATGTCGACGATCGAGGGCACGCAGTCCTTCGGGTTGCCGAAGAACTCCAGGCACACCGTGCGCACGTGCGCCGGCATGCGGTGCACGATCCAGCGCGCGCTGGTGATCAGGCCGTCGCAGCCTTCCTTCTGGATGCCGGGCAGGCCGGCCAGGAACTTGTCGGTGACGTCCTTGCCCAGGCCTTCCTTGCGGAAGGTGCGGCCGGGAATGTCCAGGCGCTCGGTGCGCTCCAGCGTCTTGCCGGTCGCGTCGTAGTAGTGGAGGTCGAAGCTCGCGACCTCGACGTCATGGATCTTGCCCAGGTTGTGGTTGACCCGCACCACCTCCAGCCACTTCGCGTCCGGCGTGACCATGCGCCACGACGCGAGGTTGTCCAGCGCCGTGCCCCACAGGACGGCCTTCTTGCCGCCGGCGTTCATCGCGATATTGCCGCCGATGCACGAGGCCTCCGCCGAGGTCGGGTCGACCGCGAACACGAAGCCGTGCAGCTCGGCCAGGTCGGACACGCGCTGCGTGACGACGCCGGCCTCGGTCCAGATGGTCGGGACCTCGCGGTCCAGGCCCGGCAGCGTCTTCATCTCGACGCCGCGCATGGCCTCGAGCTTTTCGGTGTTGATCACCGCGCTGTTCCAGACCAGCGGCACCGCGCCGCCGGTGTAGCCGGTGCCGCCGCCGCGCGGGATCACCGTCAGGCCGAGCTCGAAGCAGCCCGCCACCAGCGCGGCCATCTCGGCCTCGGTGTCGGGCGTCAGCACGACGAAGGGGTACTCGACGCGCCAGTCGGTCGCGTCGGTCACGTGCGAGACGCGCGACAGGCCGTCGAACTTGATGTTGTCCTTCGCCGTCGTCTTCGCGAAGACCTTGACCGCGCGCTTGCGCAGCTCCGCGACCTGCTCGAACTGGTGCGAGAACGCGCCCACCGCCGCTTCGGCCGCGGTCAGCAGCTCGCCCACCCAGGCGTCGCGCTTGGCGTCGTCCTCGGGATGGCGGCGGCGCTGCACCTCGCCCAGGCGATGGCGCAGCGCGCCGATCAGCGCCTCGCGCCGCTTGGGGTTGTCCAGCAGGTCGTCCTGCAGGTAGGGGTTGCGCTGCACCACCCAGATGTCGCCCAGCACCTCGTACAGCATGCGCGCGGAGCGGCCGGTCTGGCGCTCGCCGCGCAACTGGTCCAGCAGCTCCCAGGCGCGGGCGCCGAGCAGGCGAAGGACGATTTCGCGATCGGAGAAGGACGTGTAGTTGTACGGAATCTCGCGCAGCCGGGCGGCGGGCGTGGGCGTCGGGGTCACGTCGCCGGCCATCGCGGGGTCGGCGGGCATCAGCAGATGCGGTGCGTTCATGGCGGCCAGGTGCTCGCGCACCGGGGTTGCGGCAGGCCGGCGCCCTGGGACAGGGGCCGATGCCAGGCTGGGGGAAAGCATGACGCCCGGTGCCGGACGCCGCCCCGGACTTGTGGTCCCCGCGCCCGCTGGACACGGGGTTGGAAGGGGCGTTCGCGATGGCCGCGATCGGCGGCCGGCCCGGTTCGGGCAATGGGCGGAATCCTACCGCAGCGCCAGAGGGCCATCCCCGGCGAGGGACTCTAGGGAAGCCTGGCTTCGCACCCTGCGATGGATGGTTCGCCAGTGTCACAATGCGCCGATAAGCTCGCCGGCCCCCGGTGGCTCGTCCACCCGACGATGTCCGCCCCGGGACCGCAGAACCACCCTCCCCGAGCATCGGAGACCCATGAAGCCCGTCAAGACTTCCCTGCTGGCCGCATCCGTCGCGGCCATCGCGCTGATGACCCCCTTCACCGCCTCGGCCCAGACCGAGATCCAGTGGTGGCACTCGATGGGCGGCGCCCTCGGCGACTGGGTCAACGACCTGGCCAAGGACTTCAACGCCAGCCAGAAGGATTACAGGATCGTCCCGACCTACAAGGGCAGCTACGACGAATCGATGGCCGGCGCCATCGCCGCCTTCCGCGCCGGCAACGCGCCGCACATCCTGCAGGTCTTCGAGGTCGGCACCGCCACGATGATGGCCAGCAAGGGTGCCATCGTGCCGGTGGGCCAGGTCATGCAGCAGGCGGGCGTCAAGTTCGACAACGCCGCCTACGTCCCCGCCGTCGCCGGTTACTACACCGCGCCCAACGGCCAGATGCTGAGCTTCCCCTTCAACAGCTCGACCACGGTCTTCCACTACAACAAGGACGCGTTCAAGGCCGCCGGCCTGGACCCCAACAAGCCGCCGAGCTCCTGGCCCGAGGTCGCCATTGCCGCGGCCAAGCTCAAGGCCGCCGGCCACAAGTGCCCGTTCACCACCAGCTGGGTGAGCTGGACGCAGCTGGAGAGCTTCTCCGCCTGGCACAACGTCGAGTACGCGACGAAGAACAACGGCTTCGGCGGCCTGGACGCGCGGCTGGCGTTCAACTCGCCGCTGCACGTGCGTCACATCGAGAACCTGGCCAACATGGCCAAGCAGGGCCTGTTCGTCTACAAGGGCCGCGGCAACACGGCCGACGCGACCTTCTATTCGGGCGAGTGCGCGATGATGACCGGCTCCTCGGGCCTGTACGCCAACATCAAGAAGAACGCCAAGTTCGCCTCCGGCATCGCGCCGCTGCCCTACTACCCCGACGTGCCGGGCGCGCCGCAGAACACGGTGATCGGCGGCGCCAGCCTGTGGGTGATGGCGGGCAAGAAGCCGGCCGAGTACAAGGGCGTGGCCGCGTTCTTCCAGTACCTCTCCAAGGCCGAGGTCGCGTCCGAGAGCCACAAGCGCACCGGCTACCTGCCGGTGACCAAGGCCGCCTACGAGCTCACCGAGCAGAGCGGCTTCTACAAGCAGAACCCGGGCACCGACGTGGCCGTGCAGCAGATGATCCGCAAGACGACCGACAAGTCGCGCGGGGTGCGGCTGGGCAACTTCGCGCAGATCCGCACCATCATCGACGAGGAGATGGAGCAGGTCTGGGCCGGCAGGAAGCAGCCCAAGGAAGGCCTGGACGCCGCCGTCAAGCGCGGCAACGAACTGCTGGAGCGCTTCCAGAAGTCGGCCAAGCTCTGAATCCCCTGACGACCTGAAAGAGACCTGATGTCCCAGCAGAAGCGCGTGGTCTTCCGATCACGCTGGCTGCCCTGGCTGCTGCTCGCGCCGCAGGCCGTGGTGATCGGCGTGTTCTTCTTCTGGCCCGCCAGCCAGGCGCTGCTGCAGAGCCTGCAGCAGCAGGACGCCTTCGGCCTGTCCACCGAATGGGTCGGCCTGGACAACTTCCGCCAGCTGTTCAACGACGCCAGCTACCTCGCCTCGTTCAAGACGACGGCGATGTTCTCGCTGCTGGTGGCGGTGCTGGGGCTGGCCGTCTCGCTGCTGCTGGCCACCATGGCCAACCGCGTGGTGCGCGCCGCGCCGGTCTACAAGACGCTGCTGATCTGGCCCTACGCGGTCGCCCCGGCGATCGCCGGCGTGCTGTGGCTGTTCATGTTCGCGCCGTCCATCGGCGTCGTGGCCTACGGCCTGCAGCGAATGGGCATCCAGTGGAATCACCTGCTCGACGCCGACCACGCGATGGCGCTGGTGGTGATGGCCGCGGTCTGGAAGCAGGTCTCCTACAACTTCCTGTTCTTCCTGGCGGGGCTGCAGTCGATTCCCAAGTCGCTGATCGAGGCCGCCGCGATCGACGGCGCCGGCCCGTGGCGCCGCTTCTGGACCATCACCTTCCCGCTGCTGTCGCCGACCTCGTTCTTCCTGCTGGTGATCAACGTCGTCTACGCGTTCTTCGACACCTTCGGCATCATCGACGCGGCCACCCAGGGCGGCCCCGGCAAGGACACCGCCATCCTGGTCTACAAGGTCTACTACGACGGCTTCAAGGCGCTGGATCTGGGCGGCTCGGCCGCGCAGAGCGTGGTGCTGATGGCCATCGTCATCGCGCTGACCGTCATCCAGTTCCGTTTCGTCGAAAAGAAGGTGCAGTACTGACATGGTCGAGCGCCGCCCCGCCCTCACGCTGCTGTCCCACCTGATCCTGGTGCTCGGCGTCCTGATCGTCGCCTTCCCGCTGTACATCGCCTTCGTCGCCTCGACGCAGACCGCCGCGGAGATCGTCCAGTCCCCGATGTCGCTCACCCCCGGCGCGCACCTGGTGGACAACTACTCGGCCGCGCTGTTCGGCAGCAGCGGCGCCGGCTCCAAGGCGCCGGTCGGGCAGATGATGTGGATCAGCTTCGTCTCCGCGATGGTCATCGCGGTGGGCAAGATCGCGATCTCGCTGCTGTCCGCGTTCGCGATCGTCTACTTCCGCTTCCCCGCGCGCAATTTCTTCTTCTGGGCCATCTTCGTCACGCTGATGCTGCCGGTGGAGGTGCGCATCGGGCCGACCTACCAGGTCGTCTCCGACCTGAAGATGCTCAACACCTACGCCGGCCTGACGGTGCCGCTGATCGCCTCGGCGACGGCGACCTTCCTGTTCCGGCAGTTCTTCCTGACCGTGCCCGACGAACTGGTCGAGGCCTCCCGCATCGACGGCGCCGGGCCGATGAAGTTCTTCCGCGACGTGCTGCTGCCGCTGTCGCGCACCAGCATCGCGGCGCTCTTCGTCATCCAGTTCATCTACGGCTGGAACCAGTACCTGTGGCCGCTGCTGGTGACGACGGACGAGCAGATGTACCCGGTGGTCATCGGCATCAAGCGGATGATCAGCGGCGGCGATGCCGCCAACGACTGGAACGTGATCATGGCCACCGCCATGCTGGCGATGATCCCGCCCGCGCTGGTGGTGGTGCTGATGCAGCGCTGGTTCGTCAAGGGCCTGGTCGACGCCGAGAAGTAAAGAACACGAGAAGAGACTCCGATGGCAAGCATTTCCCTGCGCAAGGTCGTCAAGCAATACGGCTCCGGCGCCAAGGCCAACCCGGTGATCCACGGCGTCAACGCCGAGATCGCGGATGGCGAGTTCGTCGTCATCGTCGGGCCGTCGGGCTGCGGCAAGTCCACGCTGCTGCGCATGGTCGCCGGGCTGGAGGAGATCAGCGGCGGCGAGATCGCCATCGGCGACCGCGTCGTCAACGAGATCGAGCCAGCCGATCGCGACATCGCGATGGTGTTCCAGAACTACGCGCTCTATCCGCACATGAGCGTCTTCGAGAACATGGCCTACGGCCTGAAGATCCGCAAGCTGCCGCCCGAGCAGATCCGCGCCCGCGTGGACAAGGCGGCCGGCATCCTGGAGCTGTCGCACCTGCTGCAGCGCCGGCCGCGCGAGCTGTCCGGCGGCCAGCGCCAGCGCGTGGCGATGGGCCGCGCGATCGTGCGCGACCCGCAGGTCTTCCTCTTCGACGAGCCGCTGTCCAACCTCGATGCCAAGCTGCGCGTGCAGACCCGGCTGGAGATCCAGAAGCTGCACCGCGAGCTGGGCGTGACCTCGCTCTTCGTCACCCACGACCAGGTCGAGGCGATGACGCTGGCGCAGCGCATCGTCGTCATGAACGGCGGGCGCATGGAGCAGTTCGGCACGCCGGAGGAGGTCTACGGCCGCCCGGCGACGACCTTCGTCGCGAGCTTCATCGGCTCGCCGGCGATGAACCTGCTCAAGGGCCGCGTCGAGGGCCGGCGCTTCCATGTGGGCGGCACCTCGCTGCACCTGCCGCTGGCGGCGCCGCGCGAGGGCGAGCTGACCCTGGGCCTGCGGCCGGAGCATGCGCTGCCGCACGACGGCCAGGCCGTCGCCGCCGACGCGACCGCCTGGCCGCTGAAGGTGGAGATGGTCGAGATGCTGGGCGCCGAGCGCCTGGTCTACGGCCGCCTCGGCGAGGCTGCCTTCACGCTGCGCATCGATGGCACCGACACGCCGCCGCGCCCCGGCGACGAGGTGCTGCTGCAGGCGCCCGGCGAGCGGCTGCACTGGTTCGACCCGGCGACCGGGCAGCGCGTCGACTGACGCGCGGCGCCATCGACGCGCCATCCACCGCGGCCGGCGGCCACAGACGAACGATCCGCGACAGCGATCAGGGAGAACGACATGACGGTCTCGACGCATGCCCTCGACGAACCCAGCTGGCCCTGGTCGCTGCCCTTCTGGGTGGCCCACCGGGGGGCCGGCAAGCTGGCGCCCGAGAACACGCTGGCCGCGTTCCGGGAAGGCGCGCGGCATGGTTATCGCGCCTTCGAGTGCGACGTGAAGCTGAGCGCCGACGACGTGCCCTTCCTGCTGCACGACGCGACGCTGGACCGCACGACGACCGCGCGCGGCCGCGCCGCCGACCGGAACTGGAGCGAGCTGTCGCGACTGGACGCCGGACGCTGGCACAGCCGCGCCTTCGCCGGCGAGCCGCCCGCCAGCCTGGAGAGCATCGCGGCCTTCGTGCGCCGCAACCAGCATGCGCTGAACATCGAGATCAAGCCCACGCCCGGCGACGAGTTCCGCACCGGCGAGATCGTCGGCCGGGAGGTTCTGCGGCTGTGGGAGGAGACGGCGCCGGTGTCGGTGCTGTTCAGCAGCTTCCAGCCGGAAGCGCTGCGCGGCGCCCGCGAATCGGCGCCGCAGGTGCCGCGCGGGCTGCTGCTCGACAAGCTCGACGGCGACGGCTGGCTGCAGCTGGCGCAATCGCTGGGTTGCCGCGCGGTGATCACGCATTACGCGCTGATGGATCAGGCGCTGGTCACGCGGCTGCGCGAGGCCGAAATGAAGGCGCTGGTCTACACCGTCAACGACGCCGCGGCCGCGCAATGGCTGATCGCCAATGGCGTGGACGGCATCATCACCGATGCGGTGGACCGCTTCAGCCCGACCGCCTGACTGCCCGCGACGCCGCTGAGTCGTCTGGCCACCCCGCGATTCAGCCGATCAGCGCGGCGGCTGGCGCAGGTCGGCGAGCTCCGTCATGCCGTAGACGCAGCTGTCGCAGGGCTGGCCCTCGACGTCGAGCGCGTCGCGCCGCAGCACGCCTTCGAGCGTGAAGCCGCAGCGCTCGGCCACCGCGCGGCTGGCCGCGTTGCGCGAGTCGGTGCGGATCTCCAGGCGCCGCGCCCGCAGTTGCTCGAAGCCCAGGCGCACCAGCGCGGCCACGACCTCGACCACCAGTCCCCGCCCCGTGTGCGAGGGCACGATCCAGTAGCCCAGCTCGAAGCGGCGCACCTGCCAGTGCGGCGAATGCAGCCCCGCCCCGCCGATCAGGCGCCCGGGCCGCCCGTCGACGCCGCGCTCGTGCAGGTAGTAGCCCAGGTGCTCGCGTTGCAGGAACTGCGCCTGCATGCGCCGCGCGACGCCCTCCGACTGCTCGACGGTGGGCGTCTCGTGCGCCCACGGCATCCAGGGCTTCAGATGCTCCTGGGCCTCGAGCACCGCGCGGTTCAGCGCGGGGCCGAGCCCGGCGCGCGGCGACAGCAGCACGAGCCGGGCGGTGTCGATCCGCTCGGGAACCTCGACCAGGAGCGGATCGGGGGCGGTTTGAACGCGCATGGAGACCTCAGTTGCCGTTGGCGGGTTGCAGCTGCGCGGTGCCCGTGGTCGGGGCCGGCGTCACGCCGGGCATCGCCTCGGCGCCCAGCGGCGGATCCTCGCCCTCGACCTTGGGCAGCACCTTCACCTGGCGGATCGCCTGAACCTGCCAGGCCAGCACCGCCAGCAGCAAGGCACCGACGCCCGCGAAGGCCAGCGCGGCGCGCAGGCTGACATGCTCGCCGAGCCAGCCGCCGATCAACGCGCCGGGGCCGGCGGGGATCAGGATCAGCCAGCGCATGGTGCTGGTCATCCGGCCGAGCAGCGGGGCGGGCGTCACCGCCTGTCTCAGCGACAGGAAGTTGATGAAGATGAGCACCGCGCCGACGCCGAACATGAACAGCGTGAAGGCGAAGGCCGCGACGCCGACCGCGTTGGCCGGCGCGACGCACAGCGCCGCCCAGCCGATGCCGCACATCGCAAAGCCGCCGATCAGGCTGGGACCGGGGCCGAAGCGCGCGCTGATGCGATGGCCCAGCGCGCTCGCCAGCACCGTGCCCGCGCCCAGCGCGATGTAGGACAGGCCCACGCTCTGCGCCGACAGCCCCAGCACCCGCGTCGCGAAGAGGATCTGCACCACCTGCGCGGCCTGGTTGAACATCTGCCAGCCGCCCACCGCGCAGGCCAGCGCGACCAGCATGGGCTTGCCGCGCACGAACGCGACGCCGGCCTTCAGGTCGCGCCAGAAGTCGGCGCCGTCCAGGCGGTGCAGCGTCTCGGTGACCTTCACCCCGCGCAGGATGAGCGCGGACGCCACCAGCAGCAGCGCGTCCACCGCCAGCGCCAGCGGCGCACCGACGAGCTTGATCAGCGCCCCCGCGACGCCGGGGCCCGCGACCTCGGCGCCGGACGAGGCCAGCGCGTTCTTCGCATGCGCCTCGACGAGGCGGTCACGGCTCACCACCTGCGTCAGCACGATCTGCGAGGCGCTGCCCGCGATCGTGTAGACGGTGCCGAGCAGGAAGCCGACGAAGTACAGCCAGGGCATGCCCAGCCAGCCCATCCAGTGGGCCACCGGCACGCTGCCCACGGCGACGGCCAGCGTGAGCTCGCCCACGATGTAGACCGGCAGCTTGCGCACCCGGTCCAGCCAGACGCCCGCCGGCAGCGAGAACAGCACGAAGGGCACCAGCTCCATCGCGGTCAGCACGCCCATCTGCGTGGGCGAGGCATGCAGCAGCACCGCCGCGGTCAGCGGCAGCGCCAGCAGCGTGATCTGCCCGCCCAGCGAGCTGATCAGGATCGACGTCCACAGACGCCGGTAGACGAGGTTGCGCAGCAGATCCCCGGCGGGCAGGCGCAGGAGATCGAGGAAGCGGTCGAGCAGACGGTCGACCCACGTGGATGCCTTGATCGGCAGCATGTTGACACTCCGGATGCGGTCCGCGCGGGGCGTCGTGCGCCGGGCGCGGATCGGGCGAGCGGGACGCGGTGGGCGTCGCCGTCGCAAAAAGCCAGGGACCTGGGAACCGGCCGTGGAAGGCCGGCGGGCGTCGTCCAGACGCCTACGGTCGTCGCGCCCAGCCGGATGGCCCAAGCGCGCGCACCGACGCCCGGGCGTCGTGTTTGGTGCGGTCCAGCAGCTTGGTCATGGGGTCGGCTCCGATCGGGGATCGTGGCGTGAGAGCTTCCGGGGAGGAAGAAGGCGCCGATGCTATCAGCGCCCTTCCGGCCGCCACAAGTGAGGAAAGACAGGGGAACCCGGGCGCCGGCGGCCAGCCCGGGAGTCGCCGTTCACCAGCCCGCGGCGGCGCCGTCGCGACGCGGGTCGCTCGCGGCGACGTAACCCTCCACCGCCGGATCGCCCAGGCGCCAGATGAACTGCCCGGCGCCGAAGTCCTGGTAGCTGTCGTGGATGTCGCCGATCTGGTGGCCGAGCGCGCGCAGGCCGTCGATGGTCTGCGGCGCCATCGAGGGCTCGACGTTGATCGACAGGCCCTCGTTGAAGCGCCAGCGCGGCGCGTCGCAGGCGGCCTGCGGATGCTGGCGGTAGTCGAGCATCCGCACCAGCGTCTGCAGGTGGCCCTGCGGCTGCATGTTGCCGCCCATCACGCCGTAGCTCATCTGCGGCTGGCCGTCCTTCATCAGGAAGGCCGGGATGATGGTGTGGAACGGCCGCTTGCCCGGCGCGACGACGTTGGCATGCCCGGCCTCGCGGGTGAAGCCGTGGCCGCGGTTCTGCAGCGACAGCCCGTAGCCCGGCACCACGACGCCTGAGCCGAATCCCATGTAGTTGCTCTGGATGAAGCTGACCATCATGCCGCTCTCGTCCGCGGCGGTCAGGTAGATGGTGCCGCCCTTGACCGGATTGCCGGCCTGGAAGTCCTGCGCGCGTTTCATGTCGATGAGCTTGGCGCGGCTGGCCAGGTAGCCGGGATCCAGCAGCTCCGCCACCTGGACCTTCATCGTGCGCGGATCGCCGACATGGCGGTAGACATCGGCGAAGG
Source organism: Roseateles sp. 22389 (assembly GCF_052044995.1). Taxonomy (NCBI): domain Bacteria; kingdom Pseudomonadati; phylum Pseudomonadota; class Betaproteobacteria; order Burkholderiales; family Sphaerotilaceae; genus Roseateles; species Roseateles sp. 22389. The sequence goes on along the minus strand of NZ_JBQEOF010000001.1, from coordinate 419,915 downwards.
CCAGCTTCATCGCCTCGATCTGCAGGTGCTGCGACGCGGTCGAGTCCACCGGCAAGGCGCCGATGTCGAACTGCTTCAGGATGCCCAGCGCGATCAGCGCCGCGATGCCCTGCCCGTTGGGCGGGATCTCATGCAGCGTGTGGCCGGCGTAGTCCATCGAGATCGTGTCGACCCACTGCGGCGCGTAGGCCGCGAAGTCCGCGGCGGTGATCGCCCCGCCGGTCTCGCGCGCGAAGGCGGCGGTGGCCTCGGCGACCTCGCCCCGGTAGAAGGCCTCGCCCTTGGTCGCGGCGATCAGGCGCAGCGTGCGCGCCGCGCCGGGGAAGCGGAACAGCTCGCCCACCTCGGGCGCCCGTCCGCGCGGCAGGAAGGCCTCGGCGAAGCCCGGCTGCGCGACCAGGTCCGCCACTTCGGACGCCATGCGCCACTTGCTTTGCACGATCACCGGCACGGCATAGCCGCGCTCGGCGATCTCGATGGCCGGCGCCATCAGGTCGGCGAAGGGCAGCTTGCCGTAGCGCTCGCTCAGCGCGACCCAGCCGGCCACCGCGCCGGGCACGGTCACCGCATCCCAGCCGCGGCGCGGCATCGCGCTGCCGGCGCCGTGCTTGCGGTCGAAGTAGTCGGGGGTCCAGGCCTGCGGCGCGATGCCGGAGGCGTTCAGTCCCTGCAGCGACCGGCCGTCCCACACGATGGCGAAGGCGTCGGACCCGAGCCCGTTGCTGCAAGGCTCGACGAGCGTCATGCAGGCGGCCGTGGCGATCGCCGCGTCGACCGCGTTGCCGCCCTGGCCCAGGATGCGCAGTCCCGCCTGCGCGGCCAGCGGGTGGGAGGTCGACACGACGTTGCGCGCGAAGACCGGGCTGCGCTGGCTCGGGTAGCCGCGGGTCCAGTCGAAGGCATGGGCGGGGGCGGTCATGGGACGTCTCCTGTAGGGGTGCGGGGCATCTTGCCCGATGGCTGTCGCCGCCGACAGCGCGCAAGACCTGACGCGTGAAGGACCCGTGCGGATTGCGTAACCCATTGCAAAGCTGCGAACCCATGTCAACACACACACATGCGGCGTCGTTGTTCGCTCACCTTGTTCAACCTGCTGGAGTAAACCAGATGCAAGCCTTCAAGACCGTCAAGACCCTGGCCCTGATTCCCGCCCTGCTGATCGCCGGCGCCGCGATGGCCCAAGGCACCACCGCCCCGGCCGCGCCCGCGACGCAGGCCGCTCCGGCCGCGACGACCGCCCCGGCCTCCGATGCCAAGGCCGAACACAAGACCGCCAAGCACCACAAGGCCGCTGGCGAGAAGGCCACCGGCGAGAAGACGACGCACAAGACCCACAAGAAGGCCGAGAAGCCCGCTGAAGGCGCTTCCGCCGCCAAGTAAGCGGGATGCGTGAGGACGTCGCTGGCGACGTCCTCGGCGATTCCCAAAAAAGAAACCGCAGCACCGGGTGACCGGTCTGCGGTTTTGCCTTGTCCGGCGCCTGGCCGGAAGCGGCCTGGAGGCCGCGTACCGATGCTGGATCAGGCCGCGGCCATCTGGGCGATCGGGATGACGCGGGCGCTGCTCGCGCAGGTCACGCCGTGCGCGGCGGCGCAGGCGCGCCGGGCTTCATCGAAGATCTCGCGGGCGCAGTCGTGGCAGCTGCCGCAGGCCGACGCCACCTGGGTCTCGTCCTGGAGCACCTCGAAGTTGTGCACGCCATCGGCCACGGTGCGGCGGATGTCGCGGTCGGAAACTCGGTGGCAGAGGCAGACGATCATGGCGGCGAAACAGGAATGAACCTGGAATGGCCGCGATACTAACGCAAACGCGAATTCCTCTCAATTAGGTCGCAGAGCCCCTGCGCGGCGTCCGGCCAATGTCCGTGAACCGCGACACGGCGCCCCCCATCACCCCGCCTCGCGCCGGCGCGCGGACGCAAAAAAACCCCGGCAAGCGGGGCTTCGGGGTCCTGGCGACGGCTGGGGCCCCAGGATGGGCGTGGCTGGCGTTCAGCTGGCGTCGCCCATCTGGCTTTGCAGCCAGTTCTGCTCGCCGACCTGGGCGATGAGCTCGATCTGGGTTTCCAGATGATCGATGTGCTCCTCCGTGTCGGACAGGATCTCCTCGAGGACCTCGCGCGACACGTAGTCGCGCACGGACTCGCAATAGGCGATGGCTTCCTTCAGCAGCGGATGGCTGCCCATCTCGATCTTCAGGTCGCAATGCTGGACCTCGACGGCGTTCTCGCCGATGTACAGCTTGCCCAGGTCCTGCAGGTTCGGCAGGCCTTCCAGCATCAGGATGCGATCCATCAGCTTGTCGGCGTGCTTCATCTCCTCGATGGACTCGGCGTACTCGTGCTTGGCCAGCTTCTCGAAGCCCCAGCTCTTGAGCATCCGGTAATGCAGGAAGTACTGGTTGATCGCGGTGAGCTCGTTCTTCAGCTGCGCGTTCAAGTACTCGATGACCTTGGCATCGCCCTTCATGTTCTTCTCCTGGAAATCATGCGGAATGGCGCGCATTGTCCTCATCCCTACGACGAATGGGGACAAGACCCGCCCCGCCCGCTCTGCATGCGAAGTATTCGCAGCACGTTCCTCGCTCTGGCGAGTCGCGATCCATCAAGAAAAAAGCGATCGCCGCGATTCTCGGTTGCTATTGCGAATAGTTCTCATTAAGATGCTTCGCATGAACGCCCATCACCACTCCCACATCGAAGCCCTGCAAGCCGTTGCGCTGGATGGCGCCCGGGTCGCCGCAGGTTCGCCGCGTGAAGCGGCTCCGCTGGTCCAGCGCCGGCGCATCAGCAGCCAGGCGCTGATGGGCAATGACCGCGAGGTCGAGATCGAGCACGCCGGCCAGCTCTATCGCCTGCGCGTCACGTCGCTGGGCAAGCTGATCCTGACCAAGTGACCCGCTGAGCGGCGGCCGGCCGAGGACCGCCCCGCCGCTCGCGTTCCCGTTCCGCTGTCCCGAACCGGCCGTCCGAGAGGACCGCCCGCACCAGCCCGCGTCGCGCCAGCCCGTGCGAGATCCAAGAACTACAAGGATTTCGACACCATGCACCTGCGCCCGACGCCCGTCGCGCTCGCCCTGTCGTTGGCATTTCCGCTGGCCTTCCCGCCGGCTTTCGCCCAGACGCCGGCTTCCACGAACCCGCCGACCGCCGAGTCCCCCCAGCCGCTCGGCGAGCTGACCGTCTCCGCGACCCGCACCGAACGCTCGATCGACGCGGTGCCCAACACGGTCACGGTGAAGAACCGCAAGCAGCTCGATCGCCGCGATGCGCGCGACCTCAAGGACCTGCTGTCCGACGAAGTCGATCTCGACGTCAAGGCGACGGCGCCGCGCTTCACCGCCGCCGGCGCATCCACCGGCCGGCCGGGCAACGAGGGCCTCAACATCCGCGGCCTGGAGGGCAACCGGGTGCTGATGATGGTCGACGGCATCCGGCTGCCGCAGGGCTACGCGTTCGGCGCGTTCGCGAGCGGCCGGGCCGACTTCGTCGACCTGAACAGCCTGTCGAGCGTCGAGGTCCTGCGCGGCCCGACCTCGACTTCCTACGGCAGCGACGGCCTGGCCGGCGCGCTGAGCCTGCGCACCCTGTCGCCGGAGGACCTGCTGGTGAACGGCAAGACCTTCGCCGGCTTCGCGCGCCTGGGCGCGGCGAGCGTCGACAACTCCCGGCAGGCGAGCGCCGCGGTCGCCTTCGGCAGCGGCGACTGGAGCAGCCTGGTGCAGGCCACAGTCCGTCGCGGCCACGAGACGAAGAACGAAGGCGACAACGACGCGCGCAACGCCAACCGGACCCGGCCCAACCCGGCCGACGTCGACAGCAACAGCGTGATGGCCAAGGTCGGTTATCGCGTCAACGCGAACCACCGGCTGAGCGGCACGCTGGAGCATCGCGAGCGCAAGATCGACACCGACGTGCTCAGCGCCATCACCGCGCCGCCGGCCAGCGGCACGCTGCCGGCCACGGCGGTGCTGGGCCTCACCGCACGCGACCGGTCGGAGCGCACCCGCGCCTCTATCGAACATCGCTACGAGGACCTCAACGCGACCTGGCTGCAGCAGGCGACCACCCACCTGTACGTGCAGGACAGCGAGACGCGGCAGTTCTCCTTCGAGGACCGCAACGGCGCCGCCGACCGCACCCGGCTGGGCACCTACAAGGAGCGCCTGGTCGGCCTGAGCGCGCAGGCGCAGACGCAGCTCGCCAGCCAGCGGCTGAGCTACGGCGTCGACGTGAGCCACAACACGATCGAGGGCGTGCGCGACGGCACCGTGCCGCCCGCGGGCGAGACCTTCCCCAGCAAGCCCTTCCCCGACACGACCTACACGCTGGCCGGCGCCTTCGTGCAGGACGAGATCGAGGTGGGCGACTTCAGCGTCATTCCGGCGCTGCGCCTGGAGCATTACAAGCTCAAGCCGAAGTCGGCCGGCTACAGCGGCAACGCGGCCCCGCTCAGCGACCACGCGGTGACGCCGCGCGTCGGCGTGATCTGGCGCGCGCTGCCGGCGTTGCAGCCGTACGTGCAGTGGGCGCAGGGCTTCCGCGCGCCGGCGCCGGACCAGGTCAACAGCGGATTCGAAAACCCGCTGCAGGGCTACCGCTCCATCGCCAATCCCGGCCTGAAGGCCGAGCACTCGACCAGTTGGGAACTCGGCCTGCGCGGGCGCTTCGAGCAGGTCCTGCGCTGGCAGCTGAGCGCCTACGACAACCGCTACCGCGACTTCATCTCGCAGGAGCAGGTCAGCGGCTCGCTGACGCCGGCGGACCCGGCGATCTTCCAGTACGTCAACCTCGCGCGGGCGCGCATCAAGGGCGTCGAGGCGCGCGCGGTCTGGGACCTGCGCCCGGGCCTGAGCCTCAACGCCGCCGTGGCGAAGTCGCGTGGCCACAGCGACTTCAATGGCGAGCGACGTCCGCTCAACAGCGTCCAGCCGCTGCGCGGCCAGCTCGGCGTGCGCTACGAATCGGGCCCGTGGACGGCCAATGCGAGCTGGGTCCACAGCTCGGGCAAGAAGCCGTCCGACATCTACGTGGCGCCGCGCACCACCCAGTACGCGCCGTCGAAGTACGACGTCGTCGACGCGGGCGGCAGCTATCGCCTCTCGCCGACCTGGACGCTGGCCGCCTACGTGACCAACCTTTTCGACAAGAAGTACTGGCGCTGGAGCGACGTCCAGGGCGCGGCCGGCAACGCGGCCGGCCTGGCCGTCGTCGACGCCTTCACCGCCCCGGGCCGCGCCGTGCAGGTGTCGCTGCGCGCCGATTTCTGATCAGGAGTTCCTCCCATGCATGCCAGCTTCACCGCCCTGCGCCAGGCCTTCGCCACGGCGCGCCATGAGCGCAAGGCCCGCCACCGCGACATCGCCAGCGCCTTGAGCATCTCCGAAGGCGAGCTGCTCGCGGCCCACGCCGGCTCGTTCGCCGAGGACGAGTCCCCGCTGCGCGCGCGCCGGCTGCGCGCCGACTGGCAGGACCTCGTCGCCGCGCTCGAGCCGCTGGGCCCCGTCATGGCGCTCACCCGCAACGAGTCCTGCGTGCACGAGAAGGTCGGCGTCTATCGCGAGGTCAGCGCGCAGGGGCCGCAGCGCCTGGTCGGCCTGGTGCTGGGCGGCGCGATCGACCTGCGCGTGTTCTACAGCCACTGGCGCCACGGCTTCGCGGTGGCGGAGCGCCTGTCCGACGGCGCGGTGCAACGCAGCCTGCAGTTCTTCGACGCGGCGGGGCAGGCGATCCACAAGGTCTTCATGAAGCCCGAGAGCGACCTGGCCGCCTACGAGGCGCTCGTCGCGCGCTTCCTGGCCGAGGATCAACAGCCCGGCTTCGAGCCCGGCGAGGCCTGGCGGGAACCGACGCCGACGCCCGATGCCCGCGTCGACGTCGCCGCCTTCCGCGCGGAATGGGCCTCGCTGCGCGACACCCACGATTTCTTCGGCCTGCTCCGGCGCCACGGCCTGAGCCGCACGCAGGCGCTGCGCCTGGCGGAGCCGCGCTTCGCCCAGCCGGTGGCGCCTTCCAGCGCCCAGGAGCTGCTCAGCCGCGCGGCGCAGGAAGGCGTCTCGCTCATGGTCTTCGTCGGCAATCCCGGGATGATCCAGATCCACAGCGGCCCGGTGAACAAGGTCGCGATGATGGGACCGTGGATCAACGTGCTGGACCCGGGCTTCAACCTGCACCTGCGCGAGGACCACATCGCCGCGGCCTGGCTGGTGCGCAAGCCGACGGTGGACGGCCTGGTGTGCTCGCTGGAGCTGTTCGATGCCGAGGGCCGCACCATCGCGATGCTGTTCGGCGAACGCAAGCCGGGACAGGCCGAGCGCTGCGACTGGCGCAACCTCCTGGAGAGCCTGGTCGAAGGCGCGCCGGAGGCGGTGCCATGCTGAGCCGCCGCGATCTGCTCTCGCTGGCGCCGGCCGCGGCGCTGCTGACGATCGGCGGTCCGGCGCTGGCCGCGCCGCGGCGCGTCATCAGCATCGGCGGCGCGCTGACCGAGCTGATCTACGCGCTGGGCGCGCAGGCCGAGCTCGTCGGCGTCGACAGCACCTCGCTGTATCCGGCGGCGGCGACGAAGCTGCCCAATGTCGGCTATGCGCGCACGCTCGCGGCCGAGGGGCTGCTGTCGCTGGCCCCGACGATGATCGTCGCGACCGAGGAGGCCGGGCCGCCCGCGGTGCTGCGCCAGTTGGAGGCGGCCCAGGTGCCACTGCACCTGCTGCGCGCGGAGCACCGCTTCGACGGCGTGCTCGAGCGCACCCGGCGCCTGGGCGAACTGCTGGGCCGCCCGCAACAGGCGGCGGCGCTGTCCCAGCAGCTGCAGACCGAGTGGACGGCCAGCCGCGCGCAGGTCACCCAGCTCGCCGCCGGACACCGCGCGCCGCGCGTGCTCTTCGTGCTGTCGAACGCGGCGAACCAGGCGCGCATCGCCGGCGCCGCGACGGCCGCGGACGCCATGATCGGCTACGCCGGCGCGGTCAACGCGCTGGGCGACACGCAGGGCTACAAGATGCTCTCGCCCGAGGCGGCCATCGCGGCAGCGCCGGACGTGATCCTGGCGACCACGCAAGGCGTGGAGGCCAGTGGTGGTGTCGACGGGCTGCTGAAGCTGCCTGGACTGGCACAGACCCCGGCGGGCCAGCATCGACGCGTCCTCGTCCTCGAGACGATGGCGCTGCTCGGCTTCGGACCGCGCGCACCTCAGGCGCTGGCGGCCTTGGCGCGGGGCCTGCATGCGCCGACGGGCACGGGCCAGCCGGCGTGAGCACCGCTCGACGGACGACGCGATGAGCACCGTCGGATCCGCCCTGCCGTCGCCGGTCGCCGTGGCGCCGGCCCGCCGCGCCTGGTCGCGACCGGTGCTGCTCGCGCTCACGCTGGTGCTGGCGGTCCTCGCAGCGGTGCAGTTCGGCGCGGTGCCGATCTCGGCCGCCGACTGGCTGAACGGTCCCTGGAGCGACGCGCCCAAGACCGGCGGCGCGCATGTGCTGTGGCAGCTGCGACTGCCGCGCCTGGGCCTCACGCTGGCGGTCGGCGCGGCGCTCGGCCTGTCCGGCGCGCTGAGCCAGGCGCTGTTCCGCAATCCGATGGCCGAGCCCAGCCTGCTCGGCGTCACGAGCGGCGCGGCGGCGGCCGTCGCCCTGACGCTCACCGTCTTCGCCGGCCTGCACGCCGCGCTGCCGGCCGAGGTGCGCCTGTGGTTGCTGCCGCTGGTGGGCTTCTGCGGCGCGCTGGCGGTGTGCTTCGCGCTGGACCGGCTGTCGCGTTGGCTAGCGCCGGGGTCGATCGCGGCGCTGCTGCTGTGCGGGCTGGCGCTGCAGGCGATGACCTTTGCAATCGTCGGCCTGTGCAGCTTCATCGCCAACGACGAACAGCTGCGCGCGATCAACTTCTGGACGCTGGGATCGCTGGCCGGCGCGAACTGGATCATGGCCGCCGTGATGGGCGGCGCGCTGCTGGTGCTGGGCGCGCTCGCGCTGCGCGTCGCCCCGCGGCTGAATGCCCTCGCGCTCGGCGAGGCCGCGGCCGCGCATGTCGGCATCGACGTCGAGCGGCTGCGCTGGCAATGCATCGGCATGGTCGCGCTGCTGTCGGCGCTCGCGGTGGCCTGGTGCGGGAGCATCGGCTTCATCGGCCTGATGGCGCCTCATCTGGCGCGTCAGCTCGTCGGCGCGGACCAGCGCCGGGTGCTGCCCAACGCCATGCTGGCCGGCGCCTTGCTGCTGGTGGTCGCGGACAGCTTCGCGCGCACGCTCGCGGTGCCGGCGGAGATCCCGGTGGGCGTGTTCAGCGCGCTCATCGGCGCACCGTGGTTCCTGGTCCTGCTGCGCGGCGCGGTGCGTCGCATGGGGAGCGCGTGATGGCTTCGCTGCTGACCTTGCAGGACGTCCGCGTGACGCTCGGCGGCACGGCGATCGGGCCGGTGACGGTGCGCGTCGAGCCCGGCGAACGCATCGCGATCCTCGGTCCGAGCGGCGCCGGCAAGTCGACGCTGCTGCGCCTGATCGCGCGGGAACTGCGTCCCTCGGCCGGCCTGCTGCATTTCGACGGACGGCCGCTGGCCACGTGGTCCCCGACCGACCTTGCGCGACGCCGCGCGGTGCTGCCGCAGCAGCATGGCGTCGCGTTCGGGCTGCCGGTGGAGCTGGTCGTCGCGCTGGGTCGCGTGGCGCGCCAGGGCGATGGCCACCAGGACCGGATCGTGCGCGAGGCCCTGGCGCACGCCCAGGCCGAGCACCTGCACGGCCGCCGCTTCGACACCTTGTCCGGCGGCGAGCAGGCGCGCGTGCAGCTGGCGCGCGTCTTCGCGCAGGCCTGGGATGCGCGCGACGGGCTGCTGCTCGTCGACGAGCCGGTCGCCGCGCTCGACCCCGGCCTGAGCGTCTCGCTGATGGCCGCGATGTCCGACTTCGCCGCGGCGCGCGGCCATGCGCTGGTCGCGGTGCTGCACGACCTCAACCTGGCGCTGAACCATTTCGACCGGCTCTGGCTGCTGAAGGCCGGCCGCATGCTGGCCGACTGCGACGCGCTGCCGTCGACGCTGCCGCTGCTGGAGCAGCTCTACGACACGCGGCTGCGCCTGCTGGCCGACGACCATGGGCTCGCGATCCTGCCGCTGCTGGGCCATCCGACGGGAGCGCGCGCGTGACCGCGCCCGCCCTGCGCCTGCACGGATTCGCGCCGCGCTGGACCGGCTGGGCGATGACCGCCGCGGTCCACGCGGCGATGCTGCTCGCACTCGCCAGCGCCTTCGCACCGCAGCGATCCGCGCCGGCCGCGATGGCGCCGATGGGCATCAGCGCGCGGCTGCTTCCATTCACCACGACGGCCGCCGCCACCTCGATGGCGCCATCGGCGACCACGATGGCGCCGATCGCCTTGCCGCGCTCCGCGCTCGATGCACCGCCGGTTCCCGATCTGCCGCCGCCCCTCGTCGAGATCGCTGCGACTCCCCTGCCCGCTCCGCAAACCTCATCGCGCTTGGATACCCCTGTGGCCAGCGGCGTGGCCACCACCGGCATCACCAGCGCCACCAGCACCGCAACCAACCCTGCCGCCGGCGCCGCGGTCGCTCTCGAGACGAACGCCATGCCCGCGCGACAAGCCTTGACGGTGTCGACGGCCACGACGGTGGCGTCGCTGCCCGCCGTGGTGCAGCCACCCGCACCCGTTGCCACCGAGCTCCCCGCCACGCTGCCGGCCGATCACCGCTTGTGCAGCGAGCGCCAGACGGCCCGCCACTACCCGGCGCTGCTGCGCGATCGCGGCATCCAGGGCCTGGTCCGGCTGCGCGTGAAGGTCGATCCCGAGGGGCGCGCGGCCGAGGTCGTCATCGCTGGCGGCAGCGGCTGGCGCCTGCTCGACGAAGCGGCGCGTCGCGTCGCCGAGTCCTGCCCGTACACCCCGGCCCGTCGCGGCGATCAACGCCTGGCGAGCTGGATCGAATACCCGGTGCGCTTCGCGCTCCAGGCCGCCCCCTTGCAGTAAGGAGTCCTCGCCATGTGCGACAAGCCCTCTTCCCCTTCGTTGTTGAGCCTGCTGGCCCGCGCCGACGCCGGCCTTGGCGGGGCGCCGGGCGACGCCCCGTTGCCGACGGCGACCCGCGGCCCGGTGACTGGCGCCGGCGTCTTCATGCAGGAAGGCGAGGCCGTGCCCGCCGCGGTGGCGGGGCTTCCGCTCGCGCAGGCGCTGGCACGCGGCGAGGCTCCCGCGTCGACCGCGGCGCCGAATGCCGAGGACACGCCGGTGCCGCGCGGCTCCCGCCGTCGACGCCTGTGGGAACTGCCGTCGCAGGCCCTGTGCCCGGTCATCGGCGTCTGCCTGCCGATGCCGGTGCTGCGCCGCAAGCTGGGCAAACTGCTCGGCGGCCAGGCCCTGAGCAACGACTACGAGATGCACTGCGGCGCGATCAACGAGTGCGCGCGGCGCGGGCCGGTGTCGGAGATGCTTCAGAAGGAACTGGACCAGCGCTTCGCGATCGCGCTGCGGCAGTCGTCGCAGCACAAGACCGCGGAGGCGCTGACGCGCTGGTGGCATGCCGCGCAGCAGGGCAACGACGTCGGCGGCGCACTGTGGGGTGCGCTCACGCATGCGCGCTGCGACGCCGCGCTGCAGGAGCAGATCCTGCGCGACATCCACATGCTCCAGCACCAGGTCGGCGCCGCGAATCGCGCGGACCTGCAGCGACTCGACGACCTGCAGGACGAGCACGCGGTCCTCACGCGCGAGCTGGCGCAGGCCCAGTCCCGCAGCACGCGCCTGCTGGCGGAGCGGGCACGCGAGCTCGAAGCCTCGCAGGCCGAATGCCTGCGCCTGCGCGGCGAGCTGATGGCGCGCGACACCCTGGCGGCGGGGCTGCGCGACGAGCTGCAGCAGCTCGAGGACAGCATCCCGGGACTGCGGCATCGGCACGAACAGGCCAAGCACCTGCAGACGCAGCAGGAGCGCATCCATCAGCTGGAGCGCGCGCTGCTGACCGCGCGCCAGCAGGCCGAGCGCGAGCAACGGCGCGCGGACGAGCTGCAGCAGGCGCTCGCGCTGGCGGAGCGGCAGTTCCAGCAACCGATCCAGGAAGCGCACGACGTCACGACGTCGACGCTGCCGTCGCTGGATGAGCGCTCGGTGCTGTGCGTCGGCGGCCGGCCGGCAGTGGTGCCGATCTACCGCCAGTTGATCGAGCGCACCGGCGGCCGTTTCCTGCATCACGACGGCGGGGAGGAGGACGCGGTGTCCAAGCTCGACGCGAGCCTCGCGGCCGCGGACCTGGTGATCTGCCAGACCGGCTGCATCAGCCACGACGCGTACTGGCGCGTGAAGGACCATTGCAAGCGGCACAACAAGCGTTGCTTGTACCTTGAGTCACCGAGCGCGACCACGTTGCGACGAGCCCTCGGAACACTGGAAGATTGCGGGCCTCACCCTGAGGCGGCGCCCGAGGCTTCGCCTGGGCGCTGATGGAAGCCGCAGCGTGGCTGCCGCTGACTAGAACGGCGTCCGGTCGAAGTTCGCAACACCTGGGCCAAAAACCTCGATCGCCTTGGCCTTGACAGCTTCGAGCGTCATACGAAGCTCGATCAGGTCGTTGCCGTAGTCGGCGACCTCATCCTCATCGTCGGAGGTCTGACAGATGTTCGCCCACTTCGCGTCCAACTCTGTGAGCGCCTCAAGAATCCGCTGCGCCTGCCAATGCGTCAGCTCCAGCCCTAAAGTCTTCATGCTTGCTTGCCTTGCTTGAAGAAAACACGGAACGCCTTCACGCCCACCTCTTCCAGAAGTCCCTTGAATTTGTCCATGGGCATGTTAGCCGCGGGGCAGATCATGTAATGCCCTTCGTAGTCGCTGACCAGCTTCAGTCCAGAAGGCATCGGCGTCGTCGCATTGAATTGCCAGACCCACCCGCTCATGTCTCGCTTCTTCAGCTCGTTCTCGCTGAACACGCTGACACCTCGTCCATTGGCGATCACCACGATGATGTCGTTGATCTTGGTCCAATCGACATCGCTGGGACGGACGTTCGCAATCCTGGGACTGGTGGCGTTGCCGAGCCGAAAGACGTCCTCCGGGCAGATGTAGAACGATTTGGGAAACATGGGCACCTCCTTTGGAAGCCACCAGTGGACCCCTGCACCCGCCTCTTGGAAAGTGACGTTGGTAAGCGGCTGGCCGACCGTGCAGATGCGTTCACGCCCAACAGGAAGTGCGTCTTCGTGGACCGGCCGCCAGCGCTCCACGGCAGGATGAATCAGCCCACTTCGCAATAGGCACCTCGCCTTCGCTGCCGCCCGACGTCAAGCAGGCAAGCCGCCTACTGTTGCTCCGTCAAGGAGCACCCATGCCTGAATGGCTCAACGCGCGCCCGCTGAGCGCCACCCTCGTCGTACCGGGCACCGAGCGCACGCGGGAACACCCCGAGCAGCCCGCGGCCCCGAAGCTGCTGGGCGATGCCGACCATCCCCTGCGCTCACGCGCGCAGCGTGAGCCCGATCAGGCCGAGGTGCTGAAGGTGTCAGGACGGGCCATGGCCGATGCACCGTCGAACATGGACCGGCCAGGCAGCTCGAAGTTGCGTCGTCGCGTGGCCGCTCATTCGCCGGCGGGGCTGATCCCTTCGGCCTTTCCGGCGCCGATGCCCAGCTTCCTCACCGGCGAGAAGAACGGCACCCCGGTGCCGCTGGGGGCGCATCAGTCGAGTGGTGGCATGCCCCCGGTCCACCACAGCCGCGCGGCGGAGGTGAGGCGCACGCCGGTCGATCCGGGTTTCAGCGAACGCCTGGATGCCGCCAAGGACGCCTTCGATGCCGCGGCCCACGAGCATCAGGCCGCGCCGGGAGGAGACACGCACGACGCACTGCGCGCAGCGGCCGCCGATCTCGATGCGGTGCTGTCCTCGGCGCAGCTGCGCAATCTCGGAGCGGCAGCCCGCATGCACACGGCGACGCGAGTGCGGCTCGATTTCGCCGTCGGCGAGCTCGATCGCATCGACCAACAGCTCGGTGCGGCCGGGCCCGGGCACCGACCGGCGCTCGAGGAGGTGGAACGTCAGCGACCGGCGATGCAGGCGGCGGCCGAAGGCGCGCAGCAGATCCAGGAGTATCACGACGCGGCACTGAATGCGGCCGAACATCGCTTGGTGGCGTTGATGCAGGCGCATCCGCCTGGTTTCATGGCCACCGAGCCCACCCCCGCGCTCACCGCCCAGCTGAGGGCGCTGGCGCATCGGTTGCCCAATCAGCCGCTGAAGGAGGCGATGTCGCGGTCGTCGATGGTCGAGGCCACGTCCCGCATGCTGGCGCATGTCACGGGCGGCGACGCCGCGCGCGGTGCCGACGCGCTGCGGGCGTTGATGGACGCGCCCACCTTGAGCTGGATGTCGACCGCCGGGAATGATGGGGCTGCGCAAGCCGAGGCCGACGTGCAGGCGCTGTTCCGCCTGATGAGCGGCGTGCATCGCGGCACCGAAGTCCTGATGCTCGCCGCGCGCGACCAGGCCACGATCGCGGAGGTGACGCCGCAGTCGCTCGATGTGCGGGCCTTCTGGCGCGCCGATCTGGCACAGCGCCAGGAATCCTCGGAACCCGTGCGAGCCTGGCTCGAAGGCGCCAAACGCGCGGCCATGGCCAGCGCCGAATCGGGCGCGGACGCGTTGATCAGCCAGCGCGACCTGGCGGCGCTGCGCGCAGTGCGCATGGGTTTCGTCTCCAATGCATCGGACTCGCACTACGGCCGCGTCAACAAGCGCTTGACCAAGATGGTCACGCAATGGATCGACCGGGCGCAGGCGCCCGAGGCCGGCATGGCGAGCCGGGTCCAGCAGATGCTCGGCCTGGGCGGCGCGTCCGCGGCGGACCTCGAGCGGGGTACCACGCGCCAGCGACAGGAGCTGGACCCGCCCACCCTGAATCCGCTGGGCAAGAAGACGCCGCTGCGTGCCGGCGTGCTGGAGCGGCTCGACACAGTGGGGGCATCCGTCGGCGTGCGCACGCCGTCGGTGCAGGTGCGCGAGCACCTGGTCGCCGCCGCCCATGCGCTGGAGCAGGCCGGTGGCCAGCTCATCGACCAGGCCTTCGCACGGCGCGAGGCCCCATCGCCCGAGATCGCTATCGGCCGCGCGCTCGGTGCCTTCATGCAGGCGCACCCCGATCTGTCTCCGACTCACACGCCGACCGGCGACGAGATGGCGTCGATCCGGGCGCAGGCTCGCGAGGCCCTGCAGGGCGCGCCGGTGCCCATGCCGCCCGCCGGATCGCTGCTGACCATGGCGATGCGCGCTGCCTCCATGCTGCAGGCCGTCTCGGCCCGATCCCCGCAGCCCGCGACGCAGGACGAGGCGCAGACGGCCGCGTTGGTGGCCCGGGCGAATGAAGGCCTGTCGGCGGCCCATCGCTTGCTGTCTCCGGCGGCCGATGCTCGACAGCGCTTCGTCGACGATCTGTGCGCCAAGCTCGACGGCTGGGACCTGCGCACCCGGCTGCGCGCCAGCGACGGTGGCGTCGTCGGCGCGGGCTTGCTGTCGAACATGTCGATCTCCACGCCGGCGGCGGGCCATCCGCTGATCACGCCCGTGGCGAGCGCCCAGGTCAAGCGCGAAGCCTTCATCGACATCTTCCATCCCATGCAGGGCCTGCAGATCACCGCCGGTTCGATCCGGCAGGCCGGGGGCGAGTTGGGGCTGAGCGCGGGGCCGACCTTCAAGCTCGCCGAGGACGTGCTGGGCTTGCGCCTCTCCGGCGGCCTGAAGGGCGGCTACAACAGCACGCAGGTCGACGGCGCCATCATGCGCATCCGCCGTGAGCCGGGGCGCCTGCCCGAGATGATCGAGCACCTGAAGAACGTGGTGCGCGACCTCGCACAATGGGACACGCTGCGGGACGAACGCGGACAGCCCTTCGACGATGCGGTCGCCGCCCTGCTGGCGCGCAACGGGAAGCTGATCATTTCCGACATGACGCAGGACACCTCGAGCAGCGTGCTGGAGCTGTCGGCGTCGGCCGGCCTCAGCGTGGGTGACCCGCGCCCGGGCCGGCGCAATGCCACTTTCGGCCCGAATGCTTCGGTGCAGCTGTCGACCGAGCGGCAGCAGCAGCTCTATGCGGACCATTCGGGCAACGTGCGCGTGCTCAATGAACAGGTGTCGATCGCGCATCACAAGTTCCGCGCCACGGCCAGCCTCACGGCCAACGTAGGCGACCCGAACAACTACCCGCGTGCCCCGCATCCCGCGCATTCAGCACCAGCGCCGGCCTCAACGCCGGCGCCAGCGCCGTCTCCCTCGGCCGCGCCGCCGGATTCCACCGGGGTCACCGGCGTGAAAGGGCCGATGCTCCTTTCCGGCACCCGCGAATTCGGCCAGTCCTACGAGAAGGTGTCGGTGACGGTGCTCGACTTCGCCGGCACCATCGATGCGGACCACGACCGCTTCTACAACTCACCGCAGCCCTTGATGGCCGAAGTCGAACTCAACCGCGAGCAGTGGATCCAGCGCTACCTGGAAACGCTGAGCGGCTGGACCGAGGAGCAGAAGCAGACCCAGGGCCGGGACCTGGCCCACCGCGACCTCGACCGCTTCCTCGAGCAGGCGCAGGGGCTGCAGGGCAGCAACTTCGCGCACTACAACATCCACGACACGATGATGCCGCAGGCCTCGGGCCACTTCGAGACGCTGTACATGCTCAAGGACGTCGCCAGCGTGACCGGCAACGACGCGATGGCCCAGTCGGTGAAGGCCGACCGCGATCAGCTGTTGAACGAGCCCTCCACATGGCGGCGTTCGACAATGAACCTCTTCGAGCGCGGCAGGTCTTCGGCCATCGACGGGATCAACGTCGTCATCAAGGCGGGGCGCACACAGGGAGCGGACGCGCAATTGCAGATCGCCGAATACCCGTCGCGCAATCCCGCGCCGCCACCGCCGGCTTGAGCCGGAGCGAATCCCTCGCTACCGGATCTGCGCCGTGCCGCCGGGACTGGCGGCCGCATCGCGCTTGCGCTGCCGCGCGCGCTTGATGGCCATCACGGCGGCACTCGCGGCAAAGCACAAGCTCCAGAGGATGAAGGTCAGCCCCAGCGACATCGCTGCCTGGCGCACGCCTTGAATGACCGAAAGGCTTGCCCACCTCAGCGCCTGGGCCTCGTGCGCGAAGCCGTACCAGCCTGCGACGCCGCACACCAAGCCGACGAACGCCAGCCCGCCAGCAAGACGCAGCATCGGAGCCGACCGCACATAGAGCCGCTGGTTGAGCTGTTCGTTGCCGATCTTCTCGCCCAGCGCGCTCCGTCTCAGGAGTTCGAGCGTGTCGGGCTCAATGATGTGCACGAGCGTGTGGCTCAAGATCAAGGCCGACAGCTGCGGCATGTTGGTCATCCCCGGTTCCACCCGGATCACGTGCTCGCTGGCCGTGTGCAGCCGGAACCATCCGCGTGGCTGGGAGGTGTGATCCACCTTGACGATCTGCGTCCAGGCGGCGGATCGCCACCAGCCGAGGATGCCGCGTTGACGCACACCCAGTTCGTTGGCAGTGACCTTGCCGACGAGGTACAGCCAGATGAGCAGCACCGACAGCGCCATCAGCGCGCCCAACACCGGCGCCACCTTGCCGAAAGCCGCGGGCGACGACCGATGCAAGGTCCACAGGATGCCGCCGAAGAACATGCTCCACGCGCCACCGAGGAATCCATAAAGGGGGCTGACGCGGCACGTCAACGTCGTGCCACCCGCTTGAACCGGTGCGCGGAGTTCCTGCCGCAACAGCCACGCTTGATGCGCGATGGTCAAAACGGCCGGCACCAGCAGACAGGCGATCAGGAAGAGGAGGACTTTCATGGCTGGCGCGGATCGTATCGCTCGCGGAGGCGATCAGGCGATGGGGTGGCCGCCGTGGATCTCACGGCAATCCCGAGCCGGCCGGACGCTGGGCTACACGGGATGCGCTCTGCCGCTTGATCCAAACGTGTCAGACGCGAAGTCCAGGAACGAGCGAAGCTTTGGCGTCATTCGGCGGTCGGGCGCGTAAAGGACGTGCAGCGGCCGTGGGGTCGGTTGGTACTTCTTGAGGATCCTGGTCAGCAGACCGGATTGGATGTCCTCGGCCAGCAATTCAGTAGGTTGCAGGATGATGCCGACGCCTGCCACCGCCGCGGCGCGAAGGGCCTCACCGCTGTCCGTCAGGAACTTGCCCGTGATGGGAACCCTGACCACGCCTTCAGGGCCTTCGAAGGACCACTGGGTTCGCAAGGAGGTGTGCGCGAACACCAGGCACTCGTGCCTGCGGAGGTCCTCCGGCGTCCGGGGATGGCCCCGCTTCTTCAGATAGGCGGGCGAAACACACAAGACCAGTTGGTGAGGCGCCAGGCGCTTGGCCATCAATCCACTGTCGGGCAGATCGCCGGTCCGGAAGGCAACGTCGAAGCCCTCATCCACGAGGTCCACGGTTCGATTCGTGAGGCTGAGTTCCACCGACACGTCCGGAAACCGGTTCATGAACTCCGCCAGTCGAGGCGCCAGCGCCCTGCTTCCGAAGGTGATGGGCGCACTGATGCGCAGACGTCCACTGGGAAGCGCTCTCGACTCGTCGATCTGCGCTTGTGCCGCTTCCATTTCGGCCAGGATGTTCTTTGCCCGCTCATAGAAGAGTCGCCCGCCATCGGTCAGGCTTTGTCGCCGGGTGGTGCGGTTCAGCAGCTTGATGCCCAAGCTGCTCTCCAGCGCCCGCACCTGCCGACCAGCCAACTGAGATGACAGGTCGAGCTCGGCCGCCGCTGCGGACATGGAGCCAAGCTCCACGGTCCTGACGAAGACCTGCATGGCACCCAGTCGATCCATTTGAAACACTCCGGACTATGTGATGAGTCACGGGCGCCATTTAATCATTGACGGCTCATATCTAGAGTTGCGTCTATCGATCGATGCCAGCCCCCGATTTCATCCAGTTCACCGAAGGAAAACTCATGTCCGTGGTCAAGACCGCCATCCTCGCAACCGCCCTTGGCGCGTCCGCGCTCGCATCCACTGCCGCTACGACGGCACAGGCCGGGGCGGTCAAGCCTACCGTCGTGCTCGTTCATGGCGCGTTCTCGGATGGCTCCACCTGGAGCCAGGTCATCCCGCTCCTCCAGGCAAAGGGCCTGAAAGTGGTAACCGCCCAGAATCCCCTGACTTCGCTGGCGGACGATGTGGCCGCCACGCGCCGCGTCCTCAGCAGGGAAACGGGTCCGGTGGTCCTGGTCGGTTGGTCCTACGGAGGCGTCGTCATCACCGAGGCGGGACAACAGGAGAACGTGAAGGCGCTGGTCTATGTCGCGGCCTACGCCCCGTCCGAGAACCAGTCGATTGCCGACCTGAACAAGGACTACCCCACGCCCCCTGGCCTCACCACGCTCGTCGCGGACAAGGATGGCTTCCTTGCCCTCACGCCGGAGGGCGTCTCCAAGTACCTGGCCCAGGACCTCCCCGAGGAACGCACCAAGGTCATCGCGGCCACGCAGCATCTCACCCAAGGGAAGAACTTCGAAACCAAGGTGTCCGTCGCGGCCTGGAAGACGAAGCCCTCCTGGTACGTCATCAGCGAGCAGGACCACATGCTCCAGCCCGATCTTCAGCGCGCCCTGGCCAAGAAGATTCAAGCGACCGTGGTGACGCTGCCGACCAGTCATGCGCCACACCTGTCGCGTCCGGCTGACGTGGCGGCGGCGATCCTCGCCGCGACGGCCGCCGTTTCGCCTTGACGAGTCGGGCTGCGCGGCGGCTCGGTGGGTAGCGATGCGGCACAAGGCCGAAGAGGCGCTTGATGCGCAAAGGCCAGGATGGCCGCCATCAGCAGACAGGCGATCAGGAAGAGGGTGACCTTTCTTGTACAGAGTGGACGTTCAACGTGTGAGTTCACCAGCCCGCTGTGGCAGGTCGGGTGGAGCGAAGGGCTAGACGGCCCTGCAGGCCTACTCGTCGATGAATTTCCAGGTGTCCGCTCCGTCGAAGCGACGAACGCGCACAGAGGCGATGAGTTTGGGATCGAAGTTCCCTAGGTTCACTCCATGCCTGGCTCCCGCAGTGGGCTCCAGCGGCTCCCAGTGCGTGACGCAGCCACATGTCTTGCAGTGAATCCTGCGAAGCGTTCTGTCGCCCCAGATGTACTCGGCGGTGGCTTCTGGATGCGCTTCGATCCTCACGGTACCGAACTCGAAGTACACCCATGGCCCGCCAATGCGACGGCACGCTGAGCAATTGCAGTCCGTAGCGACCGTGGGAGTTGACGGCAGCGTCAGTCGGACCGCGCCACAGTGACATGAGCCTTCGTGCATAGCGATCTCCAGAAACACCGGCTGGTTGGCCTCGGCGGTTGGGGGCAGGCCGCATAACGAACAAGAGCGGCGGCCGCCATGCGGCGAAGCCGGCTGGTGGACGTTCGATCGAGATGCGGTCTGATGACAGTTTGATCTTCCACGCTGCATTGTGGTGAAAACCGACGCATCGGCACTGCGTGCTGTCCCGGAAGTCAGAGGGCTTCACCGCTCCGCGCAGCGTAGCCCACGGAGCACCTGGTAAAACGTCTCCGAACGGTATGCTCGAGGGCCGCAGCGCTGACATCCAGGCAATGTCGAATCTTCCGACTCATTCAAATCCAAGCCCTTCCCTCCGAGAACTACTGCGCGCCGGCACGCTTGCCGAGATCCAAGCTGCGATCGGTGCGGGCGCCGACGTGGCGAGCTTTCGTGACGAGCATGGCTACGATGCGATGCAGACGGTGACATTCGGATGCGGCGCGACTCGCGACGACGAGATGCCAGACCTACTTCGGTTGCTGGCCGCGCACGGCGCGCGTCTCGATGGTCAGTCGTCGCATGGCGAATCAGCTCTGAGCGTTCTGTCGCGGCAATGCCGTTTCGACGCCATTCGAGCCTTGCTGGAGATCGGAGCACCCGAAGACCTGCTGGCTTGGACGCCGCTGTGCCGCGAAGTAGCGTTTGGCACGCTTGAGGATGTTCGACTCCGTGCGGCGCATTTTCCGAATGAGCTGGAGGAAAAGGATCGTTGGTCGCGAACGCCATTTGTGCTCGCACTTGCACTGGGGCGACTCGATGTAGCCGAGATGCTCCTCCAGGCTGGAGCAGGGCGCGAGCCAACCGATCACGTCGGTCGACCTCCGATCTTTCATGCGGTGATGTCCGGGCGGACGGACGTCGTCCGTTGGTTGCTTGAGCGAGGTGCGGTAGTGGATGCGACCGACCATGGCGGGAGCACCTCGCTCCTCGACGCGGTAGAAGCAGACGACCATGCGATGGTGGACTTTTTGCTATCCGTCGGTGCCGATCCGAACCACGAGCAAGTCGGCTTTCCTGCGCTCGGCTGCGTCGAATCTCGCGCGATGGCGATCCGCTTGATGGAGGCCGGAGCCGATCCCTCCGCCTTGCGTTACGAGCAGCAGCGCCTATTCCTGGAGGCAACGGTCGCAGCTGCAAGCGATCCGTTCGAAGGGCTTGGCTTGGCCGAATTTGAGCGCGATCGCACGCGTCGTTTCGGTCAGCGTAATGCGCAGACCATGCAGGTTCCTTTCTGGGTCGCGATGGTGCGTTCGGGGCTGACCGGCTACCAAGCCGCCAATCGCTTTGGCGCGGACACATTCGACCGCGCCCGGCCAATTTGGTGCGCGAACCGCATAGGTCAGTCACTCACACTGCTGCCGGACGGACGCGTCGTGCAAGTCGCTGGCGAGCATGAGGATGGCTACGACCCCGACTTCTGCATTTACAACGACGTTTTCGTCCACCATCCCGATGGCCGCCTTGAGATCATTGGCTATCCCGAATCTCTGTTCCCACCGACTGACTTCCATACGGCGACTCTCGTGCGCGACCGCATCATCGTGATCGGCTCACTGGGCTACCAAGACGGCCGCGTCTATGGGACGACGCCGGTTTTCGCGCTGAGCATCGACGACTGGCGCATTGAACACATCTCAGTCTCCGGCGAAGGTCCAGGATGGATTCACAAGCACCGTGCCATTCTGGTTGGAAATGGCGAAATCGCCGTGATCGGAGGTAAGGTGCTGTCGCAGGTGGGCGATGAAGAGATCTCGACAATCAACACACGATCCTTCACGCTGGATCTGGCCGCGCGCCGATGGCGCTAAGCGGCCATCAGCTGCCGCTCGACTTGGCCAAGCGAATACCAGCAGTGCAGCGGTTGCCGTCGTTCGCGTCCGGGAAGTGAGTTCACGGTACGTGGCACGAAGCAGCCATCGACGCATCCGAACCGCCGCCTGATTCAACGAACGCTCTCTGGCGTGCTGCTGTTCAGCAGCGCAGGCACCTGTTCGCACCGTCACCCGTCATCGACTCCCAGCGTGCAGCCATCGACGTACTGATTGCGGCGTCGCGCTCAGCGTCATGCTGCGGCGCCTCTGTGACGTTGCTGACCATATGGCCCCGCCCCAGCAGGCTTTACGCGTTGATGCAGTCTGACCTAGAAGAGGTCGCCGGTGTCAGGGCGAAGCCAGCTCTGTACTCTGAATTTCCTTGAGCCAACTCGGCGTTCATGATGCGGAAGCTGGGCCATCCGAGACTTCGAACTATGACGCCCTCGGGCGAAAGCTCCCCGCTTGTCCTCCCTAAGCTGGCTTCATCTTTGATGACAGCGAAGAAGGTTGAGGCCCCGGCTGTTGCCGGGGCTTTTTTCATCTGTTGAGTCGAGGGCTTCGACAGTCGGCTAGACCTCAACGCGGCGACAGCGCACTTGCATCAGGGTGCTCCTGCCATCGTTGATGGTGGAGGACGCAGTTGCTCGGGGCGCCCTGAAGCGGGTCTTGCCTAGCTTGGAGGCAACCCCCTTGGATCCCCACCTGGCCTACCCCTCAAGAGAGCAGCAGCACGTTAGGGTCCGAAAGTTCATCGAGCACCTGACGGAGGCCCGTAGCCGCCTGAAAAGTAGTGGCTTGGTGGACGTGCTTAGGTCATTCCAGCTGCGACATCGCGCTGAGCAAGGCGAGCGGCTGGGTTGATATGTGGAGCGTGACGTAGCCCAGGCTGGGTATCGCGTCTCATAGACTATGGCGACAACAACAGCGACAGGGAGAAATGATGTCTGAAGAGAAAGTTGGTCTTGAAGGTTTTGATCCGTCCAAGGTTTTCAACGAGGAATATGGTCCCTTTCCCGGGAGCGCAATCCTCATCCTTCATCCAGACCAGCAACAGGTCGTAGGACGCTGTGCTGCGGTCCCTTTCATCTTTCGGAAGGCGGAAGATGAAAAGAGGTTTTATCGCGGATTGACTGTCATCGTTCCACCAACGATGGTCTGGGCCCTGGACGAGGAGGCAACCATCGAGCTACTGGTCGATGGCATCGCAGACATGCACCGTCAGCTGAGCGAAGAGGATCGGGCGGCAATACGACGAAATGTGGTGTTCAAGCGAAGCGCTACGCTCAGCTCCAGCGCTCTGCTCGGCGAGATTGATTCAACAGCTCCGCAACAGTTTGTGATCGTGCCGTGGGTCACGCTGTATAGGGCCGAGCAACTCCCTCAAGCCAGGCAACCTGCGGGTCGCATCCGCCTCGAAGAGGACAACTGGGTGCCCGACACCGCTGAGTTGGCCGAAGCAGCCCTCAAGGTCGCCCTCACAAATGAGTCGTACCTGCTATTGACTAGCCCCGTTGATCGCCCAGCAAAGGATGAGAGCATGGACCGTCTGGAAGCGATTGATGGCTTAGCGATGGTGACTTTTGGCGGTGATGCACAAATGCCTCCGATGACGCAGCTCACGCGTTGGGTGGCGATGGCGAAGAGTGGCCAAGCAGCCGATGCTGTTGCTCAGTTGGAAGCAATGCAGCTTCCAGGGCTGGTCGCTGAACAGATGCGTATGCAGATTGCGAACGCTTCAGGGGACCGAACAACGGCAGCGAAAATCATCCGCTCGCTGGTGGCTCAGACCTCGGTCCAGGGGAGCGTGGCGGTCCAATGGGCGAACATCTGCCTCTTGGCCGGCGATGAGAAGACCGCAGGTGAGCTTCTGTCCGCAGCCTTGGCGAACTTGGCGAACTTGGCGGATGAGCGGCAGCTGGAGCAGTGTCTCGCGATGGCCACTGAGCTTCAACGGTCCGACTTGGTCGAGCTGGCGCGCGATCGGTTGTCGGAGCTTTTCCCTAAGAACGTCAAGCTGAGCTTGGATAGCGAAGTGCGCTTGCTGCAGCTTTGCCACCAGAACGGGCCCGATGCCTCATCGAGTCCGATATCGCGATCCGGCTTTGAGGAGCATCACAACCTCATCGCCACAAACCTGACGGACTGCGAAGCACCTGCCTACGAGCAGACGGTCGAGGATGTCGGAGCGCGATGGCCTGAGCACAAAGAACTCGCCTCGTTGTGCGCCGCGTTGCGTGCCGAGGCGTTGGGAAGCGGTCTGCAGGCAATGCTTCTGGCGTTCCCACTCATCGGTGAGAGCCGATTTTCTCGAGGAGCCACCCGTGTTGTCTTGCGCGTGATGCGTCAGATGCTGCTTGCAGGTGTGTTGAGCAAGGAGGACGTTGAGCTGTACAAGGCGCCACTGACGGCCGTCATTACGCATCTTGGACAACACCCACAGGATGCAGACCTTCGAGCTCACCTGTTGAAGACCCTTTCGGTTGAGCGCGCTGGCAGCATAGGACTGCCGCTGCTGGCCTCGGTCACTCTGGACTTCACGCTGTCGGCTCCTTCGCCAGCGGCTGAGCCAGAGGAGATCGAGGAGGCCTCTGAGGAGGAAATCAAAGAGTTCTTTCAAAGGATGAGGGCTTGGGTAGCCGGTGGCATGGGGCTAGTTGACCCACGCGTGCCATTTCCTTCGAGCGTGGCCGGTCCGAACGCAGCTCAATTGGCTCGGTACATGCTGGGACATATCGAGCGTGGCGCGCCAAGGGCGAGCACGGAGGAGGCGCTGCAGGAGTGCGAGTTCCTGCTCCACTGCATTCCTCCAATGGTTTCGAACGTACCTGAGGGTGTTGACGACATCCATGCGATCCGGACTGTTGCGTGCAAGTACGCGTTGCTAGGCGCCCATCAGCTGGCCCGTGACAGGGCCGAGCTCGTGATGGAAATCGGCAACGGATCGCCACAGCGCCGGCGGCTCGCTTGGGCGGCTTACGCGGACATCTATCTGCGCACGCGCAGCATCCCCGATGCTCTTATAGGGCTGGCATGCGCTGCCTCCACACAGGCTCAGTTGCCCGGAAGTGATCTCTACCAGGAGGTCTATGCGCTGGTCAGAGTGACCAGAGACATTGGTCTCATCGAGATCGCCGAAGGAGTCATGAATGCGTGCCGTGAGCTCTACGCCGGCCTTGGCATGAGCGAGATCATGAAGCACCGCCTGGATGCCACCGCCCTGTCGCTGCGACTTCGGAAGGTCGCAGCGAACGATGTTGTCGGGCTGGGCCAGCTCCTGGACGACTGCCAAGTCGCGCTCATTGATGCAATCCGGCTGGAGGACGAACTCTCTGTGACGGGCTTCATGTTCGCTCAAGTTGCGACCACCTATGAGTCCGCCGGCGGCCAAGTTTCGACGGAAACGAGTGCTTTGAAGAACAAGGTTCTGGAGCTGCTTGGTCAGGACGCGAGCACGATGCTGCGGGCGGTCTCCACAACCAAGCCTACAGCGAGCGATTTGCTGGAGCTGCATAAGCTCACGACGGGAGCGCGCTATGCGGACGACGCGCCAGGTGACGCGTTCTCTGTTCACATCGCTGCTCAACGGCTACTGAGGGCTGAAAACGCCCAGGTCACCCCACAGGAGGCCTTTCTCGCCGCGGAGCTTCTGACAGACAAAGGACTTACCCAGGCGTCGGCCCCGCCCGTGTTGACCGCGAACTCGCCGCTTCAGTACGCGCAGGACCTGGCGCAACGGGGCTATGCCGTCTTGATGGTTGCCTTCGACGACAAGCGCGAGCTGGTCGCAGCCATTGCCGACTCAACGGGCGCCTACGTTGCAAGACCGGCTGTCCTGGCCGAGCCTGCCGAGCTTCGGCTAGCCACCTGGTCGGAGACGTACCCCTACCGGTACGGGCTCATCGAGCCAAGAAAAATGCAGGAAGACGAGCGCACGAAGCGTAAGCGAGAGGTCGGAGACGGCGAGTTCTACTCCTCAATGACGCAGTTCGAAGTCCCTGTTCCTCAGGGCGACAAGATTCTTGTGGTTACGGAGCCAGAGGCGGCTCAGCTGGCCTTCAACCTTGTGCTCAAGGATGGAGAGTTCCTGGGCTACAGCCGAGCCTTGGGTATGGTGCCGTCGCTGGCTTGGTTGGCAGAGGTCCGTCAGAGACCCCGTGACCCTGGCGTCGACCGTCGCATCGCCTGGATTTCGGAAGGACGCAGCAGCGAGGAGCTGCAGACGATGGAGGTGGTGCGGGCCACGATCGAAGTCCCATTGGAGGCACATGGTGTTGCTCTGGACACGTCCACCTCATTGCCGCGGGCGGCCCAAGGCGCGCAGATGGGGATCGTGGTCGCTCACGGGCAGTTGAACTCGGACCAGCGCTTCTTCCAACGTGTAGTCGATGAGGGGCAATTAAAAGAAGCTCCAGATGACCTGGCAGATGCCCTTGCGGACACCGAGCTTGTCATCTTGTTCGTGTGCAGCGGTGGACGTGTGGACGTGCACCCACTCGTCAGCACGACGCTGGGATTGCCCAAGACGCTGCTGAATAGCGGTTGCCGAACGGTCATTGCATCGCCTTGGCCGCTCGAGGCCCTCGCGCCGGGTATTTGGCTTCCCAAGTTCCTGGAGAAGTGGGAGGAGGGCGCGACCGCGATGGATGCATGCCATGCAGCGAACCTTCACGTTGCAAGCCGGCGCGAGCGGGAGCCCCAGGTATCGCTGGCGATGACGGTGTATGGGGACCCTCTGTTGACTAAGCCGGCCAAAGGGCCGAAGGCAGTGCCGGACCTGTCCTGACGGCAAATGCTCGCCTGCCGGTCTTAGCCCGCAGGCGAGAGCCATGCACAAAGGCCGGCTCGAGCCACTTCTGGCCGCTCGCGCTGGCCCTTCATCAGTTGGCGCTCAGCAGAACAGCGTAGACCTGTCTGCGCGCGCGGCAGCCAGGACTGGACATCGAGTACGACGTCAAGCCGATTCAGGCCGGCTGGATGGGCCTGACCCAGGCAGTGCTGCACTGACTCGAGGTCAACAGCAAGCTGAGTCGGCCGGACGGATTCGGCAAAGCTCCGTGCCTCCTACGTGTAGAGGTTCTGGCGGACAACGTCTAGGAGCCAGCTCGCTTGTCCGAATCGGTCGGCTCCAGATGACGCTGTCAGTGCTGCTGCAGACATCTGGCGCGGGAGCGCCCAACGACTGAAACCAGCCTTCCGCCGTAGCTCACGGTCGTGAGCTGAGCGGCAGCATCAGGTCGAGAGCGCCCTTTCACCAAGAGCAGTAGCAGTCACTCCTGACCAGCGCTAAGCCGAAATCACCAGTCCCACCTCATATCGCTCCGTCACCGACCCCTCTCCTTCCCATTCCCGCCAGTGCTTGAGCCTCAGCGTCGTCGTGCCTGGTGCCATGGCCTTGATCGACCATTGCGACTCGCCGCCGCTGCCGACCGTATCCGCCGAATGGACGTGGCGCTTTTCGCCAATCTCCACCAGACGGGGATCGGCATCGAGGGTCCAGCCGTATCCCGTGCTCGGGTTCTCAGGCAGGCGCAGCAGGGCCGAATGACCGACTCGCAGGTCAATCGTCTTGCCGTTGTCAGCCACGCTCAGCACTGGAGCCCTCCTGGCGCCAATCCGATGTCAACGCCGGCCGGCGAATCGGCGCGACGACAACGGCCTCCGCGCCTGGATGGAGTCAGGCGCGGAGGCCGTCACGTGACCCGCTATTGGAGCCATGCGCTCCGTGCGCTCAGCTCGCCCAGCCGAACTGCCAGTAGTACTTCTTGAAGGTGCCCGCGGGAATCGCAAACACACCGCCGGCATTCAAGGGCACCGAGCGCCAGAAGCTCGTGTCATACGCCGACCAGTTGCCCGGGAGGCTGTTGATGACCGGGCTGTTGTGTCCCCACGGATTGCGAAGCACGATGTACTTCGTGTTGTTGACGTAGGCCCAGCCCAGGATCGTGTAGGCGTGATAACCGACGATGCCCGTGCCGCTGTATTCCACCGGCGACGGCGTCTGGCAGAAGGTCCAGGCAGTCATCGGATTGAAGGTGCGATACGACAGGCAGTTGGACCGCACTGCCGTCCAGATGTCGTCCTCGCTGAGCGCCGAGCAGGTCTTGGTGACGCCCGTCAGATTGGTCAACTCCGTCGTCGCCTGCACCGGCCAGCCGCCGGCAATCGGCCCGTAGTTCGGCTCGTCGGTCGCGTCATTGGTCTTCCACTTCGCGAAGGCCTTCTCGTAGACCGCCGGCCAGATCTCGCCGGCTTCGGAAGAGCGCGCATAGATCCAGGCATTCGTGCTCGTCACGAGCGGCACGCGCTCCGACACCTCCATCGTCTTCAAGCCGCCGGAATAGAAGTCGATGCGATCGACGAAGCTCGCCGCCGCGGCGCCGGTGGCGCGCGAGCGCTGCATGATCACGTAGGGACGCGACCACGCCACCGCGGACAGCGCGGCGATGAAGTAGCAATCGCCCAGCGCGCCCTGGACAGGGTCGAAGTACTCGGCGGCCTCTTCGAAGAAGTCACCGGGATCGGCCCAGACCGCCCCTGGCGGCGTGTATCCGGGCGCCGTGACGCCCTTGGCCGCGGTGGCCGACGGCGCGCTGCCCTTGTCCCCGCCGGCCAATGCGCCGACGACACGCTGCAGGGCGTCCGGCGGCAGCTTCGACAGCACCGCCCCCATCGGGCTGCCCTTGGCCATCGACCCCAGGGCCTTGGCCCGTTGGTCGGGCTTCATCTCCTGCAGGCCGGCGAGCGATCCCTGAGAGTCGGCCAGGCCGCTCACGAGGAGGTTGCCGGGGACCGGCGCGGTCAGGTCCTCGACCGACGCACCGAGCGTCTTCTTCACGAAGGCATCTCGATCCGTGACCGCACTCCAGCGCACGTTCCTGCCCAACGCGAGTTCAGCAACCGCGTAGGGATTCGCCAGGCCAACTTTCGGCTCATTCATTGAAGTCTCCCTGTTCATTGACGCACCAGAAGCGGCGTCGAAAGCGGCGGACGTCGTGACCGGAGGATCCGGCCACGACTCGCCACTCGACTGCCAATCTAGGCGTCACCGGGAGGCCCCTCAACTTGACATCTAGGGGGCGGCGCCGCGCTCAGGGGCGCGCCATCCTCAACCTTGCTGATGCGAGGTCGGACAGACGGCACCGAGGGAGATCACACTGGCTCGTCGCCGATCGAGCGCACTTCGATCGTCAACGGGCGGCAGCGCTGGCGGCAGACGTCGATGCCGCCGATGCGGCCGATGCGGCCGACGCTCCCGGCGACGATTCGCAAAGGGGCCGCGCGCCCGCAGGCGGTGTGGAGCTGATGTGGTAGTCCATCTCGCCTTCCGCGCGAGCGCGCACCATCTCGGCAACCACCGCCTCGCGGGTCAGCGGCGCGCCCGAGCGGATCTCCGCGCTGACGTTGCGGCAGCTCTTGGCGACCTTGGGAGGCGCTGGCTCCGTCTTGGGTTGAGACATCGCCAGCAGGGGCACAAGTGAGAGCAGCACGGCGGCTGAAGCAGTGACCAGGCGCATGGGAACCTCCTCATCAAGGAACGAAAAGACCGGACGCGCACGGCGTCCGGGGCATCAGGACAGTCCGAAGTTCTTGCGCAGTCCCGCATCGACGGGACCCGCCGGCATGAAGCGGCGCAGCCGCTTGAGCAACGTGGCCTCGCCCTTGGGCGTGGTCCGCATCCGCCACGGACCGAGCGCCGCGTCGACGATGGTCCGCGCCACGCCGTCGGGCTCCGGCGCCTTCTTGACATTCTTCTCCATCGCGGCGACCACGGTCCGACGCTCCGCGTCATAGGCGGCGATGGGCGAGGCCGCCTGCGGCGCATTCAGGTCCAGATTGGTCCGCGTGAACGACGGCTCGACCAGCGCGACGCGGATGCCGAAGGCGCGCAGCTCGTGGTCGAGCGTCTCCGACAGGCCCTCGACCGCGTGCTTCGACGCCGAGTACACGCCCATGTACGGCGCCGGCAGGAAGCCCAGCACGGAACTGACATTCACGATCCTGCCCGCGCGGCGCTTGCGCATCGACGGCAGCACCGCCTGCGTGGTGCGAAGCACGCCGAACAGGTTGGTGTCGAAGAGCGTCTTCGCTTCTTCCACCGACGTCTCCTCGGTCGCGCCGAGCAGCGTCACGCCCGCGCTGTTGACCAGCACGTCGATGCGCCCGGTCTGGTTCAGGACCGCCAGGATCCCCTCCTCCACCGACGCGCTGTCGCGGATGTCCATTTCCACCAGGGTGACGCCCGCGATGGGCGAGGCCTTGGCGACATTGCGCACGGTGCCGAACACCTTGCAACCGCGCTTGGCGAAGAGCTCAGCGCTTGCTCGACCAATGCCGGACGACACGCCGGTGATCACGACAACTTGGGAATCAGACATGGGCGTCCTTTGCAGCGGGAAAGAGAGGAGAGGTGGGCTCGACCGTGGCATCGCCCGGCTTGAGCTTGAACCAGATGGCGTACATGGCGGGCAGGAAGACCAGCGTCATCGCGGTGCCCGCCAGGGTCCCGCCGATCAGCGTGTAGGCCAGCGTTCCCCAGAACACCGAATGGGTGAGCGGAATGAAGGCCAGGATGGCGGCCAGCGCGGTCAGGATCACCGGGCGGGCGCGCTGCACCGTGGCCTCGACCACCGCGTGGAAGGGCGTCAGGCCGGCCTGCTCGTTGTGATGGATCTGTCCGATCAGGATCAGCGTGTTGCGCATCAGGATCCCCGACAGCGCGATCAAGCCCACCAGCGCATTGATGCCGAACGGCTTCTGGAACAGCAGCAGCGTGGGCACGACGCCGATGAGGCCCAGCGGACTGGTGAGGAAGACCATCACCATCGCGGACAGCGACCGCACCTGCAGCACGATGATGAGCAGCGTGAGCGCCACCATGATCGGGAACAGCGGCAGCATCGCCGTCGTCGCCTTCCCGGACTCTTCGATCGAGCCGGCCTGCTCGATGCGATAGCCGCTGGGCAGCTTCGCGATCAACGGCTGCAACTGATGCGAAATGGCCGTCGACACATCCGGGGGCTGCAAGCCTTCAGCGATGTCGCCCCGGACCGTGATGGTCGGCACGCGGTCGCGCCGGCGCATGACGGCCTCTTCGGGACGGACTTCGATGGTCCCCACCTGCGACAGCGGGATGCGCTGCCCGTTGGCGCCGGTCAGCGTGAAGTCGCCGAGCTTGGCCGGGTCGAGCCGGAAATCGCCAGCGGCGCGAGCGATGACCTGCACGCTGCGGATGTCCTGCCGCACCACCGTGACCGGCACGCCGTTGAGCAGGAACTGCAGCTGCTGCGCCACCGCGCTGGAGCTCAGGCCGACGGCCTGCAGGCGGTCCTGCTGCAAGCTGAAATGCAGCGCCGGGACGCGCGAGTTCCAGTCCGTATTCACCGTGCGCATCAGCGGACTGGCATCCATCACCTGCTTCACTTCGGCGGCGATCCCGCGCAGCACCTCGGGGTCGGGACCGCTGACGCGGTAGGCCACCGGATACGGCGAGTAGGGACCGAAGACGAGTTGCGTCACGCGCAGCTGAGCCTCGGGCGCGAGACCATCGGCGATGGCCCGGCGCAGGCGCAGCTTCAGGGCCTCGCGCTCGTCCTGGCTGTCCGTCCGGATGACGATCTTCGCGAACGAGGGATCGGGGAGCTCCGCGCCCATCGAGAAGTAGAAGCGCGGCGCACCCTGGCCGATGTAGGACGTGACGATCTTGGCCTCGCCCTGCTTGGCCAGCCAGGCCTCGACCTTCGCCGCGGCGCCGCTGGTCTGGGCGATCGACGAGCCATAGGGCATCTGCACCTCGACCAGGACCTCCGGGCGGTCCGAGACCGGGAAGAACTGCTTCTTCACCGCGCCCATGCCCAGCACCGACAGCACGAACAATCCGACGACCGATCCGGCGACCAGCCACTTGCGCGCGATGACCCAGCCCAGCATGCGGCGGAAGCGCTGGTAGTTCGGCGTGCCGTAGAGCGCGTCATGCCCGCCCTCGACGCGCTTGAGCTCCGGCAGCATCTTCACGCCGAGGTAGGGCGTGAAGACCACCGCCACCACCCATGACGCGATCAGCGCGATGCCGACGATCCAGAACATGTTGCCGGTGTATTCGCCGGCCGAGGATCGCGCGAAGCCGTTGGGCATGAAGCCCACGGCGGTGACCAGCGTGCCCGAGAGCATCGGCGCCGCGGTGTGGCTCCAGGCATAGGCGGAGGCCGCGACGCGGCTGTAGCCCTCCTCCATCTTCACCACCATGGTCTCGATGGCGATGATGGCGTCGTCCACCAGCAGGCCCAGCGCCAGGATCAGCGAGCCCAGCGTGATGCGGTCGAAGTTCTTGCCCGTGGCCAGCATCACGACGAAGACCACCGCGAGCGTCAGCGGCACCGCCGCGGCGACCACCAGGCCCACCCGCCAGCCCATGCTGACGAAGCACACCAGCATCACCACCATCAGCGCGGCGAAGAACTTGACCATGAACTCGTCGACCGAGGCGTCGATGTTGACGGCCTGGTCGGTCACCTTGGTCAGGGCCTGGCCCAGGGGCAGGCCGGCGTTGATCGCGCCGACCTCGTGGTCCAGCGCCTTGCCCAGGTCCAGCCCGTTCCATCCCTCGCGCATCACGACGCCCAGCAGCAGCGCGGGCTCGCCGCCGTTGCGGATCAGGAAGGTCGCGGGGTCCTCGTAGCTGCGCTTGACCGTGGCGATGTCGGACAGCTTCAGCGTGCGTCCCTGCGCCACCAGCGGCGTGTCGCGGATCTTCTGCAGCTCGTCGAAAGCGCCGTCCAGGCGGATGGACACCTGCGGCCCGTGCGTCTCCACCGAGCCGGACGGCGTCAGCGCGTTCTGGTTGTTGAGCGCGGCGAAGACCTCCTGCGGCGAAAGGCCCAGGGTCGCGAGGCGCTCCTGCGAGAACTGCACCTCGATGCGTTCGGACTGCTCGCCGACGATGTTGACCTTCTTGACGCCCGGGACGTGCAGCAGCCGCTGGCGCAGCGTCTCGGCGTCGCGCACCAGCAGGCGCGGCTCCTCGCCCTTGGCCTTGAGCGCGTACAGCGCGAAGGTGACGTCCGAGTACTCGTCGTTGATGAAGGGGCCCATCACGCCGGGCGGCAGGTTGCGCGCCTCATCGCCGATCTTCTTGCGGGCCTGGTAGAACTCCTCCTGCACCGCGGAGGGCGGCGTGCTGTCCTGCAGCGTGAGCGTCGTGAAGGCCAGTCCCGGGCGGGTGTAGGTCTCGCTGCGGTCGTACCAGCGCAGCTCCTGCAGGCGCTTCTCGATCTTCTCGGTCACCTGGTCCTGCATCTCCTGCGCGGTCGCGCCGGGCCAGGCCGTGATGATGGTCATCACCTTGATGGTGAAGGAGGGATCCTCGGCGCGACCCAGCTTGAAGAACGAGACCACGCCCGCCAGCGAGATCAACAGGATCAGGAACAGCGTGATGGCCCGTTCGCGCACGGCGAGGGCCGACAGGTTGAATCGGCCTTCGCTCACGGACGGGCTCCCGCTGTGGACGCCACCGCCGCGCCGGAGCCGACGCGGACCTGCTCGCCCTCGCGCAGCAGATGCGCGCCGAGCGTGACGATCCGGTCACCCTGTTTGATCTGGCCGCCGATGTGCGCGCCTTCCTCGTCCAGGCGCTGGACTGCGACCGGCCGCCAGGACACCTTGGCCGGCTCCCCTTGGACGACCCACACGCCCGGGCCCTTGCCGGCGTCGAACAATGCGCCCAGCGGCACGTAGGCGCCGGCGGCCGGCGACGCCGGCCCTTCCGGGATCTGCACGGTGACCGTGGCGCCGAGCGGCGCGCTGGCGAGCTCACCGTCCAGCACGTAGCGGGCCTCGAAGGTGCGGGTCAGCCGATCCGCCGCGTTCGAGAGCTGCCGCAGCTTGGCGGGCGATGCGTCGCCGCCGCGGCCGAAAAGCGTCGCCTGGGCGCTGGAGCCCAGGGCCGGGCGCAGCGTTTCAGGCAATTGCACGATCGCCTCGCGCCGTCCCGCGTGTGCCAGGCGCAGCACGGGCTGTCCCGCCGCGACGACCTGGCCCGGTTCCGCCAGCGTCTCCATGACGATGCCGTCGCCATCGGCCAGCAGCACCGCATAGCGGCTGGCGTTGCGGGCGACATCGGCCTGGGCCTCGGCCGCGCTGAGCTGGGCCTGCGCGGCGTCGGCCGCCGCCTTGACCTGGTCATACGCGGACACGGAGATGGCGCCGGTGCCGCGCAGATCGCGATAGCGCGCCTCGTCCTCGGAGGCCTGCCGGGCCCGCGCCCGCGCCGCCGCCACCGCCTCCTGCTGCGCGTGGGCCGCCAGCTTCAGGTCCTCGGGATCGATGCGCATCAGCGCCTGGCCGCGCTTGACGGTCTGCCCGGCGTCCACCAGCCGCTCCAGCACCTTGCCGGGAACGCGGAAACCCAGATCGCTCTGGACCCGGGCGCCGATGGTGCCGGTGAACGACCGGGTGGTGGGCGCCGCGGTCTGCACCGTGGCCACGCGCACCAGCGGCGCCTCGGTCCGGGGATCTGCGACGGGCTTCTCGCCACAGGCCGCGAGCAGGACCGGCAGGCTGAGAAGAAGCGTGGAAACGGGAAGGCGACGCCGGCGCATGAAAGCCCCAATGACGAGTGATCAGGCTTTCATTTTGGAACTAGTGACCAATTTAGTCAACGGTCACTCGGCGAAAAAACGCGAATTCAGGGTGACAGGCTTCTCAGAACGAGGCTCGAGAGATGCGCCGGCGCTTCCTCGGCAAGGTGCAGGCTGTGCTGGAGCATGAGCGGGTTGAAACAGGGACGCAGGGCCAGATAGATGGCCATGACCGTCTCGTCGAGCGGGGTCTTGCGCTCGAAGTCGCCGCTGGCGCGGCCTTCCTGGAGCACGTCGCGGAGCAGCTGCTGCACGCGCTGGTCATAGGCGGCGACCACGGCCCATTGCTCCGTGGCGGCCGAGGCTGCGATCTCATAGAGCTTGCGATCCTGGAAGAGCAGCCGCAGGCTGGCCTCGGTGAAGGCCTTGAACAGGCGGCGGATCTTGTCCGGCGGGGAGGCCGCGTCCGCCAGCGAGGCCGCGACCGAGGCCTCGATCTCCGCGATGCACTGGGCGCAGATCATTTCTCCGATGGCCTGCTTGGACTCGAAGAACTTGTAGATGTAGGCCTTGGAGAAGCCGATGGCTTTCGCAAGGTCGGACACCGTCGTCTTCTCGTAGCCATAGCGGCTGAAGTGCTCGGTGGCCGCGGCGACGACCTGGTCGCGGACCTCGTGGTCGACGGGGCCGCGCGAGGGGGTTGGGGAACTGCTAGTCGGTTTCATCACGGAAAGCTTACGCGAGCCGACCCGAATGGACAACGAGTGACCATTTGGTAATATAGTCACTCGAAGCATTCAGATCACATCCAGCTCTTGAGAGGTCCCCCATGTCGCGCAGCCTCGCCGCCGCATCCCTTGTTGCATCGCTGATGGCGGCCGGCCTGGCCGGATGTGCCGTCGGTCCCGATTACGTCCAGCCCCGGCCCGTCCTGCCGGAGCGCTTCCATGGGCAATCCCAGTTGGACCAGCGACAGGCGGCGGCGGACGCCGATCTTGTCCGCTGGTGGGAAGGCTTCGGCGATCCGCAGCTGACGCGGGTCGTCACGCTGGCACTGGCGCAGAACCTGGACCTCGCCCGCGCGGCAGCGCGTGTCGCCCAGGCGCAAGCGGGCGTGGGCGCCGCCAACGCCGCGCTGCTGCCCATCGGCAGCGTCAGCGGCCAGGCGGCGCGCGCCTACCAGTCCGTCGAAACCCCGCTTGGCCGCATCCTCGATTCGCGGCCGGGATTCGATCGGCACGGCAGCGCCTACGAGTTGAATGGCAACGCGAGCTGGGAGCTGGACATCTTCGGCGGCCTGCGCCGCGAGCGAGAAGCCGCGATCGCCGAGTACCAGGCCTCGCAAGCCGGCGCCGTGGCAGCCCGGCTGGCCGTGGCCGCCCAGACGGCCGATCTCTACATCGCCCTGCGCGGACTGCAGGCGCGCCTGGTGATCGCCCGGGACCAGGTCCGCACGCGCCAGGATCTGCTGTCCACCGTCCGTCTGCTGAATGGCAAGGGACTGGCGGCCGACTTGCAGGTGAGCCAGGCCGAGGGCGCGCTGGCGCAGGCGCAGGCCACCATTCCGGAACTCGAGCAGGGCTTGGACGCGGCCAGGAATGCGCTGGACGTGATGCTCGGGAGCCCGGCGGGCACCGATGCGGCCAGGCTCGAGGACGCGGAGGTGCCCATCGCGCCGGGCATCGCCGGCATCGGCGCCCCGGCCGACCTGCTGCAGCGGCGCCCCGACCTGATCGTCGCCGAGCGGCATCTGGCCGCCTCGAACGCGCGCATCGGCGCGGCCATGGCCGAGTACTACCCCAAGCTCTCGCTGAGCGGCTTGATCGGCAATGCGACGTCGGTGTCGGCGGGCCAGCTCTTCAGCGGCGGCGCGAGCCAGGCGGCCGGCGTCGTCGGCCTGCGCTGGCGGCTGTTCGACTTCGGCCGCATCGACGCGCAGATCCGCCTGGCGCGGGGCCAGGAGGCCGAGAGGCTCGCCGCGTACCGCCTGGCCGTGCTGCAGGCGGGCGAGGACGTCGAGAACGCCCTCACCGCCCTGGTCAAGCGCGAAGCGCAGGCAGCGGTGCTCGCCCAGGGCGTGGACGCCCTTCGGCGAGCGCGCGGGGCCTCCTTCGCCGCCTATCAGAAGGGCGTCGTCAGCCTGATCGAAGTGCTGCAGGCGGACGAGAACCTGCTCCGCGCCTCCGATGCGCAAGTCCAGGCGCGCACCGGCTCGGCGCGCGCGGCCGTCGGCGCCTTCAAGGCGCTCGGTGGCGGGTGGAGTCCGGACGCGGAGACGATCCCCCGCGACCAGCAAAGCGCTTCAATGTGGAAGCCCAGCCGCGAATGAAGACGTGACATCGGCACCGGGCGGCCTCGCCCGCGCGGCCCTACTCCTTGTTTTTCGCGAGACGTGCCGCGAGCTTCATGAGCGTCGGCACCCGCTTCCTGCCATGCATTGACCGCAGCCGCACCTTCGCCGCGCCAATGTCGATCCCCGCGCAGGTGACTACCAAGGGCGGCGCTTCGTCTTCCCGCAGGACCTCCGACTGCGCCGACAAGCCCGGCAGGCTCTTCTTCGACACCCCGACGACCGGGATCGAGCCGCCGAGCGCCTCATGCAGATGCCGGCCCACGCCCGGCGTTTCATCGGTATCCAGATGGACGAAGCCGTCGATCAGGAGGAGCTCGGGGGTGAGGCCGTGCTCGCGCAGCAGCTGCATCACGCAGGCGACTTCCCTCAGGTCGACGGCACCCCGGACGGCCTTCTCGACCGGCGCGATGGGCGAGACATAGGTCTTGAGCGGCTCCGCCGCGTCCCAGGCGTCGAAAGCCACCGCCGCGGCATTCGCCTGGGCACCGTCGAAATGAACTGCGACAACGAGTTTCATGCGCGGAATTATCAACGTGCACTGCGCGCCGTCCTGCATGGCAACGCCCGCGGGCATCCGCCCATTTCGAGCGAGTTCCCCTCTCTCCAAGTGGGCTGGCGCGCGCGTGCCCGGCGCGGCAGCATGGCCTCTTCATCCCCGAATCCAGATGGAGTCAACGTCATGTCCGACAAAGCAGGCACCGCAGTGAAGGAAGTCGCCAACCTCGGCGTGCCCTGGGAACAGGCCTATGGCTACGCGCAGGCGGTGAAGGTCGGCAACATCATCCATGTGTCCGGGCAGCTCAGCCACGATGCCGCCGGCGCCCTGGTCGGGCCCGCGCCCCTGGACGAGCACGGCCGACCCAACGACTTCTCCAACATGGCGCTGCAGATGCAGACGACCTACGAAAACGCCCGCCGGCTGCTGTCCCACTTCGGCGCCACCTTCGACCAGGTCGTCGAGGAGACGCTCTTCGTGCTGGACGTGGATGCGGCCTTCGCGGTCGCGGGCGAGGTTCGGCGCCGGGTCTACGGACCGACGCCAGCCGTCGCGAGCAACCTCATCGGCGTGTCCCGCCTCGCCTTCCGCGAGCAACTCATCGAGATCGCCTTCCGCGTGGACCTGTCCCTCGCTTGAGGATCCGCGACGACGGCCGGGCACCGAGGCCCGGCACCGGGATTGCCGCATGCCTGCCATTGCCGCCGCGAACTGCGCTGAAGGTGAGGAATGGCGATGGAGGCGCGACACTCTTCCAAGACTGACCTGGTGGGGAAGGTCCTCTACATCGAGGACAACCCCGTCAACATCCTGGTGATGCAGCAGTGGGCGACCCGGTTCCCCGGCCTGCACTTCGAGGTGGCGGAAACGGGATCCGATGGCGTCGAGCGATTCCAGCGCTTCCGCCCGGACGTTGTGCTGCTGGACATGCAGTTGCCCGACTGCGATGGCCTCGAGGTCCTGCGCCGGCTGCGTTCCCTGCCCTCGGACAGCCGGGTGCCGGTGGCCATGGTGACGGCTTTCTCCGCGGAGACCGACCGGCGCCGCGCGCTGGATGCGGGCGCCGCCGCCTATTGGCTCAAGCCGGTGGACTTCAGCCACCTCGAGCGGGAGCTGAGCACCTTGCTGTCGCGGGATGCCGAGCGGAGGCCGTGATGCTGCGCCGGGGCTCCGCAGCTGACGCCGACCCGTCCGCCCGGACGGGCGGCCGGATCGCCTCGCCAAGGCCCCGGACGACGCCGCGAGCGCCGAGCGGCTGGGGAGCCCATTCCACCGTTGGGCTGCTCCTCGCCGCGCTGTTGATGCCGGCGATGGCGATCGCCCAGGAGCCGGGCACGGGCTACGTCGTCCTGAACAGCTACTCCCAGCCGCCCTTCGTCCAGGCGGGCGAGGCCGCCGAGAGCGGCCTGGCGCCGACCTTCGTCCGGCTGCTGCGAGACGCGTCCAAGCTGCCGGTGCCATTGACGCTGGAGACCGTGCCGCGCAAGCGCCTGGAGTTGAGGCTCGAAGGCCCGCGGTTTCAGGGCCTCGCCGTGTTCCTCGCGCCCGAGTTCCTGTCGGAGGAAGCCAGGGCCGGCAAATGGTCGGTGCCGCTGCTGGTGGACGAGAACGTGCTGGTGAGCCTGCGCCCGCTGCCGATGTCCTCGCCGGAGGACCTCGTCGGCATGCGCTTCGGCGCGATTGCCGGGCACATCTATCGCGTGCTCGGGCCGTATGTCGAGGCACGGAAGATCAAGCGGGAGGATGCGCCCGACCACGTGTCCAACCTCAAGAAGCTCTGCCTGGGACGGGTGGACTTCGTGGTGATGAGCCGCTCCGAGCTGGCCGGCAGCGGCGAGCTCGCGGGATGTCTTCAGCCCTTCAAGTGGCGGTCGTTCCCGGAACCGCAGGTCATCGTGCGGCGCGTGGTCATCCGGGTGCCCGATGCGCGGGTGACGGACCGGCTGCTCGCCGCGACGGAAGCGGTCGCCTGCAGCCCGGCGTGGCACGCAGCCCTGCAGCGACACCAGCTCTCGACGGTGGGATGCAATTCGCCACGGAGCGCGCAGGATCCCACGCCGCGGCGCTGACTACGCGATGCGGCAGCCCCCGAGTTCAGCGCTCGCCTTCGGCGCGACCGCGGCGGCCGCCGGCCGTCGCTCGCGCGCCGTCAGTTCGTGCCGGCGCTGGACGTCCTGTCCGCATTCGTGGTCGCGCGAGTGCCCTTGAGGTACTCCTCGACGTTGGCGGCCGAGGTCCCGACGGCGGCGACGGCCTCCCGGATCTGCTGCGGCGACACATCGAGCTTCCTGGCCCACGCGTCCACCTGCCCAGGGTCGCCGACATCGACGAGTGGCCCGAGCTCACCGGAGGGCGCGGCGAAACTTGCTTCTTCGGACATGGCCTGCTCCCGGGCCACGACGCAGGCCCGCTCGCAGGCTGAGCGGCATGCTGCGTTCCCGCGGTGGTGCGGGTGTCGTTCAGCGGCAGATCGTCAGGGCTGCCCCTCGCTGGAGGCATTCATTGGACGGAAGGGTGAGGGAGAAAGGTCCGCTCCGGCATACAAGACATCGGACCGCAGCACGTATTTGTGCCCTTCAATGACCGCTTGCCCCTCGTGCCATGTGTCGTGAACAAACAGCAGCGCCATCCCAGCTTCGGGGCTCACGACAAAATCCCTGAAATCCGTAGCGCCACCCGCGAAGTTGTCGTTGAGATAGACGAGCAGGGTCAACTTGCTCACCAGCCCATCCTCCCGCCACGGCCCGTCCTTGTGCATCTTGAAACGCTGCCCCGGCGAATATCTGTAGAAGCGCAAGGCCCTCGGCAATCCGACGGCGCGTTCTCCGCCAATATCCGGCAAAGGCAACGCGTCGAGGCTTCTCCACAATCGCCCCACCCATTGCGGATGCTCGACAAGCGTCTTGTCGTTGTTGCGGACCGATTGCATGAATCGCTCGCCGTGATCGGTACGAACAGCTGCTGGAACGAAGCTGTTCGCTTCCGCGAGCGCAACGAGTTCCGAGCACTCCGATCTGGAGAGAAAGTCCTTTACGCTGAATGCACGATCGCTGTGGGAATGGATCTTCATGTCTGAGGGAACCTTCTTCCGGGAATCAACGCGATCGGTTGTTCCATCATTCCTTCGGCTTGACCTTGGGCTTGAAGATATGAACCGTCTCGCCCCGCGCCAGCATGTCGACCAGCTGAGCGATGCGCTTGGCACGGGTCTCGGGCTTCACGGCGGTCTGGATGCGCCACAGCACGGCATAACGATTCGCGGCATTGATCGTCGCGTAGAACGCCTTGGCTTTCGGCTCGGCGTTCAACGCGGCCAGCAGGTCCTCGGGCTCCGTCGCCACGCGCGGGCTGTCGTAGGCCTGTGCCCAGCGGCCGTTGGCCTTGGCCGCCTCGACCTGGGCAAGTCCGGGCGCCTGCATGCGGCCGGCCTCGATGAGCTTGGCGACCTTGTCGACATTGACCTTGGACCAGACGCTGCGGTCTCGCCGGGGCGTGAAGCGCTGGAGGAAGTGCTGATCGTCGAGTCCGCGCTTCTGCCCGTCGATCCAGCCCCAGCACAGGGCGATCTCCACCGCCTCGGCATAGGTGACGCTGGGTTCGTCGGCGCCGCGCTTGGCGATCATCAGCCAGAGGCCGTCGGAGCTGGCGTGGTGCTTCTTCAGCCAGGTCTCGAAGGCCTTGGCCGTCTTGAAGAGGACCGGCGCTGGAGCGGAGGGATTGGTGGGCATCGCGCGACAGGGTGCTAGGGCGCCGCTCTCGTCACTTCTTCCGGTTCTTCTTCTCTTTGTCGTAATGCCATTTGATGGCGAAGAACATGCCGGTGCCGAACACGAGCAGCTTGAACGTCACCAGGACGATCGGGATCCATTCCATCATTCTGAATACTTCCGGACTTTGACTGGGCGCCGTCATTCGCGAGGATCGCGACAGGTTGGCGCTCGGGTGCCGTCGATGCGGCCGGCGAATTCTCGCTTGTCGGCGAAGCCCTTGTCCCGCGCCGTCTAACCGGCCAGCACCAACTGGCCATCGGGATAGCGCGATGACATGAAGTCCACGAAGGCCTTGACCTTCGGGCTGGCCAGTCGTCGCGAGGTGTGGAGCACCCACAGATCCACCTCCTTGCCGCCCGTCGCGCCCCATTGCACCAGCGCGCCCTTCGCGAGCTGGTCCCACACGATCGACTGCGGCACCTGCGCGACGCCGGCCCCGGCGATCGCGGCGTCGCGCAGCATCAGCATGGATGACAGGCGCAACACCGGCACCGGCTCCAGCGTCAGGCCGGTGCCGTCCAGGGGCCAGGTCTCGCCGTCGCGAAAGGCATTGACCACGGCAGGCACCCGCACCGGCGTTCTGCTTCGCCGCGGCTTCGCGATCGACGGCGCCGCCACCACGACGAGCCGGTCCTTGGCGAAGCTCCTGCCCACGAGCGTCGTGTCCGGCCGGGGGTTCGGACGGATCGCCACGTCGAACTGCTCTTCGACCAGGTCCACCACCCGATCCTCCGCCACCACCTCGACCGTGACGCCCGGGTAGCGCTGGCGGAACTCGGCGCAGTGACGCCCCATCGCGAGCTGCGAGAAGAGCACCGGGGCGGCCACGCGCAGCCGGCCGGCCACCTGGCCGTCGCCCTCGCGGGTCGCGGTGATCGCGTCCAGCACCTCCCCCATCGGACCCGCGGTCCGGCTGAGCAACTGCCGGCCAGCGTCGGTCAGCTCCAGTCCCTTGGCGCTGCGCTCGATCAGCCGCACGCCGAGCTGCTCTTCCAGATCCGCCACGCGGCGCGACAGCGTGGCCTTCGAGCGGCGGCTGGCGCGACTGGCGCGCCCGAAGCCGCCGTGGGTGGCCACCAGGTTGAAGTCCACCAGGGCATTGAGGTCCATGTGTTCCGGATCCGAGACGGGATGTCTCGATTCTGGCGGCTGTGTTCATCGCCTGCAACGACCTATCTTTCGTCCGTCACCCCGACACACCCCTTCTTCAAACGGAGTTTCAAATGAGCATCCTCGTCATCGGTTCCACCGGAACCATCGGTTCCCTCGTCGTTCGCGGTCTGGCCGAGCAAGGCGCCCAGGTCCGCGCCCTGGTCCGTCAACCCGGCAAGGCGTCGCTGCCTGAAGGCGTCCAGGCCGTCGTCGGCGACCTCACCGACGTCGCCTCCCTGCGGGCGGCGATGACCGGCGCGCGCACCCTGTTCCTGCTCAACGCACTGGTGGCCGACGAGCTCACCCAGTCGCTGCAGGCGCTGAACGTGGCACGCGAGGCCGGCATCCAGCGCATCGTCTATCTGTCGGTCATCAACGCCGACAAATATCCGGAGGTGCCGCACTTCACCAGCAAGCACACGGTGGAGCGGATGATCGACCGGCTCAACCTGCCCGCGACGGTCCTGCGTCCCGCGTACTTCATGCAGAACGACATCGGCATCCAGCCTGTCATCGAGGGCTACGGCGTGTTCCCGATGCCCATCGGCGCCACCGGCGTCGCGATGGTCGACGCGCGCGACATCGCCGACATCGCCGTGGCGGAACTGCTGCGTCGCGACCGCGCGGAAGGACCGCTGCCCGCGGTCACCCTCGACGTCGCCGGCCGCGAACTGTTCACCGGGGAATCAGCGACAGCCGTCTGGAGCCAGGCGCTGGGCCGCCAGATCCACTACGGCGGCGATGACGTCGCCGCCTTCGAGGCACAGCTGGTCCAGAACCATGTCCCGCCCTGGATGGCCTATGACCTGCGGCTCATGATGGAGCGCATCCAGCAGGTCGGCCAGATCCCGGCCGACGGCGCCGTGCAGCAGCTGGAAGCGATCCTCGGCCGACCGATGCGCACATACCAGGCCTTCGTCGCCGAGCAGTTGAAGAAGGCCTGACGAGGCAGGCCGTGCCGCCGCGCGCGCACCGTCACGCGGGCGGCATGACGATGAACTCGTGCAGGTCGGGATCCTCCGACGGCGACTCCTCGTGGACCGATGCGAACGGCAGGCGTTCGAACGCGCGACGCCAGAAGCGCAGCGCCTGCTCGTCCGCCCGGAACACGCAGATCAGCCACGGGTGGTCCGAGGCCAGCACCACCTGGCGCACCACCTCCGAGGCGATGCCGCGACCGCGGAACCTGGGCAGCACGTACAGATCGCAGAATTCCATGATCGACTGGCCGCGCAGGTTCTGGTGGCCGACCAGCAGCAGGCCGGCGAGCTGGCCTTCATGGCGGATCAGGTAGGCCCAGTCGAACGGGTCGGGCGTGCCCAGGCGCTCGAGGAAGTCGTCCAGCGAGGTGAATCGACCCGTCTCGTCGATGTCCTCGCCGGACCAGAACGACGACTCGAGTTCGTAGAACTGCCAGAGCCTGTCGAGGAGCGCGGCGTCAGCGGGCGTCACGCGGATGAGCGTGAGGATGGGATTCATGATGGGTGGGAGCCCGCGCCGTGCGCTACTTCGCGTCGAGCGACGACGACCCGTCGCAGGTCGTCTCCTGGATGCCGCAGATCTGATCCAGCCAGGCACGGAAGCGGCCCTTGGGTTGGCCGGCACGGGCGGCGGGCGAAACCTGCAGGTAGGGCCGCATCTCGGCGGAGAAGCGGGATTCGTCGTAATCCACCTGCA
The DNA here is from genome assembly GCF_052044995.1 of Roseateles sp. 22389. Classification (NCBI taxonomy): domain Bacteria; kingdom Pseudomonadati; phylum Pseudomonadota; class Betaproteobacteria; order Burkholderiales; family Sphaerotilaceae; genus Roseateles; species Roseateles sp. 22389. The sequence continues at coordinate 376,778 of NZ_JBQEOF010000001.1, read as the reverse complement.
CCCAGCGGCCGCGGCAATCGACGAGGCGACCCGCCGTCATCGTGCTGCTGCCGTCGAAGACCAGGCCGTCCTTGAGCCGGACGGCGACGGGCGCCTTGGGATCGGGGCGGGTGCGGCCGGCGTTGGCCTGCGACTTCACGATGAGCTTGCGTCCGCTGACCCAGCCCTCGCCTTCGTAGACCGGCCGCGCCGGCTGGCCCGTCAAGGCTTCATCGTCGAAGGCCTCGCGGATGCGGAACCAGCCGTTCGAGCTTGCGGTGACCTTCACCAGCACGCGCGCGCGCATGCCGGAGCCATCGGTCCAGACGGGCGGCAACTTGCCCAGCACCGGCGCGGCGCTCGACGGCTCCGCGCGCACGTTGAGCCCGGCGGGATCGGTCTCCTCGACGAAGGCGGCGAAGTCGCAACTGGCCGGTTCCGGCGGGCCGCCGGAAGCCAGGGCCGCTCCACCGATCCCGAGGCCGATCGCCAGGATCAGCGTTCGGCTCGGCAGCAAGGACAGGGTCCGGTCATTGGCCATCGATCAGCACGTAGAAGAAGGAAGGGTTGCGGCCGACGGCCGAAAGGAAGCTGCCGTAATGGTTCCGGGGAATCGTCTGGCAACCGGCGGACCAGGTATTCACGACGGGGACATTGTCAGCGCCGCCCCAATGGATGTACATCGTCCGACCCACGAGCTTCGAATCGATGCGGGCCGCGTCGTTGAGCAGGAAGCGGCCGTCGCCGTCGGTGTCGCGCTCCACGGTCTGGTTTTCCGTCGATCTGAAGGCGCGGGCGTCCAGGAAGCCGTCGGGCTTCTCCTTGAAGAAGTAGGTGCCGGCACGCAGCCGCCCCGCATCCTTGAGACCGTCGGCATTGACGTCTTCGCCTGCCACCAGGGAGGCCTTCTTGAACGCGACGCCCTTGTAGCGATCGTCGATCGGCTTGCCGGCCTTGAGCTGGGCGCGATGCGCGTATTGGGCCGAGGGTTCGGTATTGCCAGGGAAGAAGGCGACGCTGCCACGCCGTTGCCAGCCATTGAGCACGACGATGTGATCGTCATAACTGCCGCGGCCCTTGTTGGCCAGCGTGCTGGTGTCGCGGCGCAGGCCGAGAACGAGCAGTCGCCCCTGGCGCAGCGCATTGGCGGCGTGGCGGGAGCCGCGTTGCTGCACGAGGCTGGCGCAGTACTGGTAGGCCGCGCGTTGAGACAGGAAGGGCAGCCGGGGCAGCGCCGGCCGCTGTTGGCGATCAGCGGCCCACTGGCGCAGCACGACAGAGCCTTCCGGGGTTGCATTGAGCGCGAGGCGCGCGGGCCAGGCCAGACGAGCCTCGGCGAGGCGGTGAGCGGCCTGGCGCATCGGGGCGTCCAGCTGCGCGAGGCCGTCCTCCCAGACTCGCAAGGCGGCGGAAGCGTCCTGGGCGGCACTGGCGGCGAAGGTGGCGGCCAGTTGGTCCAGGTCGGGGTCGATGAGGGTCTGGGCGAGGCTCATGGCGGCAGTACCGAAACGGTCCGGATGACCAGTGGCGGGAATTCTGCGAATGCGGCCGCACCGACGCATTAGACAAAGGTCATGTGCGATGTCGCGCGAAGGCTCGGAAAGCGCCGGTGTCGGCGAGCGAGGTCAGGGAAGATGCGCTGCCCGCGTCCGGCCAGTTGCGACATCGACCCGGTCGGCGGCAGGCCGGTGACGGGTTCGGTATCGAGCGAACCGGTGGTGGCGCGCAGCTGCGTCATCGGGGAGATCCAGCACTTCGTCCAGGGATTTCGGTGGTGCCGTCGGGGACGACCCGTTACGGTGCCGGGTCCAGCAGCAAGACAGGAGTTCCCCATGGACACACGCGTGCGACACCGTCGCATCCAGGTTGGCGACGTGGACACCTTCTATCGCGAGGCCGGACCGGCGCAAGCGCCGGTCCTGCTGCTGCCGCATGGCTACCCCTGCTCGTCCTACGAGTTCCGCAACCTCATGCCGCGGCTGGCGGATCGCTGGCGGCTCATCGCGCCCGATTACCCGGGAGCCGGCTACAGCGCCACGCCGGAGTCCTTCGACTACAGCTTCGACGGCTACGCCGCATTCCTCGACGAATTCGCGCGGACGCTGCGGCTCGAGCGCTACGTGCTCTACCTCCACGACTTCGGCTCGCCGATCGGCACCCGGCTGGCGATCCGCGCGCCGGGGCGCGTCGTCGCGCTGGTCATCCAGAACGGCGACATCCCTTACGAAGATGCGCTCGGCCCGAAGTACGCGGAGATCGAATCGACCTGGACGCTCCCCGCCGACGAGATGCGCGCCAAGCTGGCGGAAGCGATCCAGTAGCCGGTCTTCAAGGAGGAATTCCTGAACGCGGTCGACGCACCGCTGGCCGAGCGCATTCCCCCGGACCTGTGGCAGCTGCACTGGTCGCTGATGACGCCCAAGCGCCGCGAGATCGCCATCGACCTGATCGCGGACCTCAAGGACAACCGCGCCTGGTTCCCGAAGCACCGCCAGTACCTGCGCGAGCACCGTCCGCCCACGCTGATCATCTGGGGCCCGCACGACCATTACATGCCAGAGCAGTCCGCGAAGGCCTACCTGCGCGACCTGCCGGACGCCGAGCTGCATCTGCTCGACGGCGGCCACTGGCTGCTGGAAACCCATCTCGACGAGGTCGTGCCGCTGCTGCGCGACTTCCTCGGGCGGGTCGATCCGGGCGGTGCCTAGCCACGGCGCTTGCCCGTGATCCCCCACCCCGAGGGATCGGGAGCATTGCTCGTCGCCTTAATTTCTACTATTCTCGAAAGATGGAACAAGACGACGTCGTCCGCGCGCTGGGCGCCCTGGCCCAACCGCTGCGCTTGCAGATCTATCGTGCGCTGGTCGTTGTCGGCGACAGCGGCCTGACGCCCGGTGCGATCCAGGAGGGGCTGGGCGTGCCGGCCGCGACGCTGTCGTTCCACCTCAAGGAGCTGGTGGGGTCGGGGCTGGTGACGCAGGAGCGCTCCAGCCGCAACCTCATCTACCGCGCCGCCTACGCCCGCATGAACGAGCTGCTGGGCTACCTCACCGAGAACTGCTGCCAGGGCGCGTCCTGCGCCCTGCCGTCGACCACGCCCGGCTGCGGCTGCTGAATGCCCGCGCCATTGCTGCCCTCACCTCCCGGAAGCCGCTGAACCATGACTGTCCACGTGCTGATCCTCTGCACCCATAACTCCGCACGCAGCGTGCTCGGCGAGGGCATGCTCAATCACTGGGCGAAACAACTCGGCAAGGACGTCCGGGCCTTCAGCGCCGGCAGCGCGCCCAGTGGCCGCGTCAACCCACTCGCCCTCGATGTGCTGCAAGCCGCCGGCATCGACACCGCGGGCTGCCGCAGCAAGAGCTGGGACGAGTTCACCTCAACGGACGCGCCGCCGCTGTCCATCGTCATCACCGTGTGCGACAGCGCCGCGGCCGAGCAGTGCCCGGTCTTCTTCGGCGGCACCGGTCAACCGGTCAAGGTGCACTGGGGATACCCGGATCCGTCCGATGCCGAGGGGGGCGAGCCAGGCAAGCGCCGCGCGTTCGAGCTGACACGGCAGGCCATCGGCTACCGCATGCTGCAGCTGCTGCAACTGCCGCTGGCGACGATGGGTCGGGCCGAACTGCAGCAGGCGCTGGCCGCCATCTCGCGGAGCTGACGCGATGGACCTGCGTCGCCAACTGCTCGCGGAGGGCCTGGGCACGGCCTTGCTGCTGGCCATCGTGATCGGCTCCGGCGTCATGGCCGAGCGGCTCGCCGGCGGCAACGCCGCCATCGCGCTGCTGGCCAACACCCTGGCCACGGTCGGCGGCCTGGTCGTGCTGATCGAAGTCTTCGGCCCCATCAGCGGCGCTCACTTCAACCCGGCCGTCAGCCTGGTCATGGCCTGGCGTGGCGCGCTGCCTGGATCCGCGCTGCTGCCCTACGTCGCCGCCCAGCTGGCGGGTGCGGTGTTCGGCGCCTGGCTGTCGCACGCGATGTTCGACATGACCTTGCTGCAGTTCTCCTCCAAGCCGCGCGCCGGCACCGGCCAATGGATCGCCGAGGGCGTCGCCACCTTCGGCCTGCTGCTGGTGATCCTGCGCGCGCCGGCGTCGCGCGTGCCGGCCCTGGTGGCGGCCTACATCGGCGCGGCCTACTGTTCACCGCCTCGACCTCCTTCGCCAACCCGGCCGCCGTGGTCGGCCGCATGTTCAGCGACAGCTTCGCCGGCATCGCGCCGGCCAGCGCGCCCGGCTTCATCGTCGCCGAGCTGATCGGCGCGGCCCTCGCCGTGGCCGTGAACCGCTGCCTGTCCCCGCCTCCCGGCGAGCTCCGCGACACCCCGTCCCCCACCTCGACACCCGCGCCCCATGTCTGACACCCTCTTCCCCGATGCCGACTTCCCCGCGCTGGATGGCGCGCTGTTCGACGTGCCCAGCCAGGATCGCCTGGCCGTGCCCGCGCCGTCGCGGCATCGGCCGCGCATCCTGATGCTGTACGGCTCGCTGCGCGAGCGTTCCTACAGCCGGCTGCTGACCTTCGAGGCCGCCCGCCTGCTCGAGGCGATGGGCGCGGAGGTGCGGATCTTCAATCCGACCGGCCTGCCGCTGCCGGACGACGCCCCCGAATCGCATCCGAAGGTGCAGGAGCTGCGCGCGCTCGCCGCCTGGTCCGAGGGCATGGTCTGGTGCTCGCCGGAACGCCACGGGGCGATGACCGGGATCATGAAGTCGCAGATCGACTGGATCCCGTTGTCGACGGGCTCGGTGCGTCCGACGCAGGGCAAGACGCTGGCGGTGATGCAGGTGTCGGGCGGATCGCAGTCCTTCAACGCGGTGAACCAGATGCGGGTGCTGGGCCGCTGGATGCGCATGCTCACCATCCCGAACCAGTCGTCGGTCGCCAAGGCCTTCGCCGAGTTCACCGAGGCGGGCCGCATGAAGCCCTCCGCGTTCTACGACCGGGTGGTCGACGTGATGGAGGAGCTCTTCAAGTTCACGCTCCTGACCCGCGACCTGGGCCCCTACCTGCTGGACCGCTACAGCGAGCGCAAGGAGAGCGCCGCGGCCCTGGCCAAGCGCGTCGATCTCGCGGCGGCGACCGGCTGCTCACCGGGAGCGGGAGCTGGCCGCTGCGGCTGCGCTTGACCGGGCGACGGCCAGCTGCGACCGGGCCGCGACCTGGCCTTGAGCCCCGCCCGTCCTCCCCTCGCCCGGCCGTGATGACTGCCGCGGCCGCATTGAGGACAATGCGGGGTCCCGCATGTCCGCCGCCACGACCATGACCCTCGCCCTCCCCCGCGCCGCCCGCCGCCTGCTGGCCCTCCTCTGCCTGGCCGCCGCGCCGGCGGTCCATGCCGACATCGTCGTGGGCCAGGTCGCCCCGTTCAGCGGGCCGCAGGCCGTCACCGGCAAGGCCATCCGCGCCGGCGCCAAGCTCTGGATCGACGAGGTCAACGCCCGCGGCGGCGTCCGCGGCCAGCGCATCAAGTTCGTCACCCGCGACGACGCGCAGAAGCCCGAGGAGACGGTGCGGCTGGTCAAGGAAATGATCGCCCAGGACGCCCCGACGGCGCTGATCGGCACCGTCGGCACCTCCAACCTGGAGGCCCTCAAGCAGGACGGCGTGCTCGAGAAGACCCACGTCTCCATGGTCGGCGCGATCTCCGGCGCGACCAGCATCCTCACGGCGCGCGGCATGTATCCGGTCAAAGCGAGCTACCGCGAGGAAGTCGAACGCCTGTTCCGCCAGCTCGGCGAGATGGGCCGCACCCGCGTCGCGGTCGTCTACCAGGACGACGGCCTCGGGCGCGACGCGCTGGCCGGCGCGCAGGCCTCGGCCAAGACCCACGGCCTCACGCTGGTCGCCCAGTCGGGTTACGCGCGCAACACCACCGAGGTCGGCAAGGCGGTGGACGAGATGGTCAAGCAGACGCCGGACGTGATCTTCCTCGCCGCCACGACCGCCGCCGCGATCGAGTTCACCAGCCGCTACCAGGCCGCCGGCGGACGCGCCGGGCTGTACGGCATGTCCATCATCGACGTGCAGGCGCTGCTCAAGAAGCTCGGACCCGAGCGCGCGCGCGGCTTCGCCTTCTCGCTGGTGCTGCCGACCGACGACCGCCTGGACCGCGAGGTGGTGCGCGACTACCTGCGCCTGAGCCAGAACGCCAAGGATCCGGAACTGTCCTCGCGCTCGCTGGAGGGCTTCATCGCCGCCAAGGCGCTGGTGCGCGCCCTGGAGCGCAGCACCCCCGGCGCGGCGGGCCTGACCGAGACTCTGGAACGCGGCTTCGAGACCGACGTCGGCGGCCACCGCCTGACCTTCGGCAAGGGCCAGGCGCCGTCGCGCTACGTGGACTTCGCCGTGCTCGGCGTCGGCGGCCGGCTGGTGCGTTGAGCACCGCGGAGCCCGCGCCACGCCGTGGGCCTTCGCGGCGAGCGGCGGCGCCGGACCTCGGGTCCGGCTTCCGAACAGTGCAACCGTCCCCGCCGTTCATGTCGCTTCCGTGAAGTCTGACAGCGCGCTTTGCGCCCTCCGTCGCTAAGCTTCGCGACCTCCCCACCACCACCACCGCCGTTGCCGCCGCACGGCGTTGCCTCGTGAAGTACCTGATCGCATCGGCCGCATGCGGCCTGCTGGGCCTGCTCACGCACGCGGGCGCCCACGCGGCGCCGGGCGCGGAAGACGAGGACCAGCTCGAGGCGCTGCTCCGGCGCGAGGTGCAAGGCCCGTCGCGTTACGCCCAGAGCCTGATGGACGCGCCCGCCGCAGTCAGCGTGATCACCCGCCAGGAGTCCGCCGCGCTGGGCCACCAGACCATCGGCGACATGCTCGGCCGCCTGCCCGGCGTCTACCTCGGCAACACGCGCAGCTACAGCAACCTCGGCGTGCGCGGGTTCAACCGGCCCGGCGACTACAACTCCCGCGTGCTCATGGCCATCGACGGCCAGCGCGTCAACGACGCCATCTACGACCAGGGCCTGCCGCAGCTGGAATTCCCCGTCGTCGCGGAATGGGCCAAGCGGGTGGAACTGGTCCAGGGCCCGGGGTCCTCGATCTACGGCAGCAACGCGCTGCTGGGCGTCGTGAACGTCGTCACGCTGGACGGCGCCGACGCGCCGGGCCTGTCGGTGCTCGGCAGCGCCGGCTCGCGCGGGCAGCGCCGGGTCGAAATGCATTACGGCGCCACCGACGCCGCGGGCGGCGACCTCTTCATCGGACTGAACCTGCAGCGCACCGCCGGCGAGACGCTCTTCCTCCCGGAGCTCGGCACCGCCGACGGCTGGATCCGCGGCCTGGACGGCGAGCGCCAGGCCGCGGTGCTGGCCAAGTACCGGCTCGGCCGTTGGAAGCTGTCGATGGCCGCGGTGCAGCGCGACAAGGACGCGCCGACCGCCCCCTACGGCACCCTGCCCGGCGTGTCCGGCACCCGCTACACCGACCGCCAGCTGATGGTCGAGGCCGCCTACGACGAGGGCTGGCAGGACGACCTGCGGCGCAGCCTGCGCCTGGGGCTGTCGCAGTACGACTTCCGCGGCCGCTACGTCTTCGGCCAGTCGCCGGACGTCGTCGACCGCGACGAGGCCTATGCCCAGTGGATCACGCTCGACGCGCGCGTGCTCTGGCGCGGCCTGCTCAACCATGAGCTGATGGCCGGCGCGGAAATCCGTACCTCGCCCTACGGCATCCAGCGCAACTACCAAGTGGCGCCCTACGAGTCGCGGCTCGACAGCGACGTCTCGCAGGATTCCGCCGCGCTGTCCGTGCAGGACCAGTGGCGTTTGTCGCAGCACTGGCAGCTGACGACCGGCCTGCGGCTGGACCACGCCCGCGGCTTCTCACCGGCGCTGTCGCCGCGCACCGTGCTGGTCTTCCGGCCGGACGAGCGCCAGACCCTGAAGCTGATGTGGGCGCGCTCGTTCCGCTCGCCCAACCTCTACGAGCGCTATTACGACGACGGCGGCCAGACGCAGCTGGCCAATCCGGGGCTCAAGCCCGAGCGGCTCGGCTCCGCCGAACTCGCCTGGGAATACCTGCTCGCCTCCGGCCAGGCGCTCAGCGCCAACCTCTACGACACCCGCCTGAACCGCCTGATCGAACAGGTGCCGCTCAGCGACGATCCCGACGCCGTGGTGCAGTACGTCAACCGCGGCCGCGTGCGGCTGCGCGGCCTGGACCTGGGCGTGGAGCAGCGCGTCGAGGGCGGCTGGCTGTGGCGCGCCAGCGCCTCCTGGATGGACGCCCGCGACGAGCAGGGCCGGCGCCTGAGCAACGCGCCCACCTGGATGGTCAAGGGCCATGCGATCACGCCGCAATGGCGAGCCTGGCAGCTCGGCGTCGAGTGGACCGCGCTGGGCACGCGGCTGGGACGCGTGAAGGTGCCGCCGGCCTGTTTCGTCAACGCCCAGCTGAGCTACCGCATCGACGCGCGCCAGAGCCTGGCGTTGCAGGTGGACAACCTGCTGGACCGCGACAACCTCGACCCCTCATCCCCCGACGCCGCGCTGAGCGCGATCCCGCAATCGCGCCGCGCCTGGCGCCTGGCGTGGCGCACCGCCTTCTGAGCCGCCGACGATGCCGATGCGCGCTCGCCTGCTTCGACGACCGACCGACCTGCGCCCCTGGCGCATGGCGGCGCTGCTGCTGCTCGCGCTCGCAGGGGCGGCACCGCTGCGCCCGGTCGCGGCGCAGGCCGCCGGACCGGACGGCCTGAAGGCCGAGGTGGTCTACCGCGCGCTGATGTTCGTCAACTGGCCCGCGGAGCGGGAACACGGCCGCGCGCTGCAGCTGTGCACCGCTGGCGACAGCGGCCTCGAGACGGCCCTGCAGGGGCTGACCGGGCGCTCGATCCGGCACCTGGCGATCGAGGTGCGCCGCCTCGCCCGCCCGGACCAGCTCGCCGGCTGCCACCTGCTCTACCTGTCCGAGCCCAAACCCGCCTGGCGCGCCCTGCTCGACCGCCAGCCCGTGCTGGTGCTGTCCGACCAGGCCGGCATGCTGGACCAGGGCGCCATGCTCAACCTCCAGATCGAGGACGGGCGTATCGTCTTCGACGTCGACCTCGACGCCGTCCGGCGCGCCGGCCTGGCCATCAGCGCGAAGCTGCTGCGCCTGGCGCGCTACGTGCGTCACCCCGCCACTTCGCCATGAACGCCAAGATCCTCGACGCGCTGGAACGCTGGCGCGAGCTGGCCGTGTCGCTGGCCGCGCTGCTCACCTTCGCCCTGCTGCTCAGCGTGATGCAGTACTGGCGGCTGCAGCAGCGCCAGCTCGAGGACCTGCGCACCCAGGCCGGCATCGTGGCGCAGACGGCCTCCGCCGCGCTGGTCTTCGACAGCCGCGACGAGGCCGGCGAGATCCTGCAGGCGCTGCGCCAGAATCCCGCCACGCTGCGGGCGCGGCTGCTCAAGCGCGACGGCCAGCCCTCCGCGGTCTACACCCGGCCGGCCGCGCAGCGCTCGCGCCTGGAGGCCTGGGCCGGACAGGTGGCGCTGGAGGTGCCGGTGATGGCCGACGGCCAGGCGGTGGGCACGCTGTCCGTCGAGGCCAGCCGGCTGCCGATGTGGTGGGACCTGGCGCAGTTCATCGGCGCGACGCTGGGCACGCTGGCGGCGACCGCCGGCCTGGCCTGGCTGCTGTCCAAGCGGCTGCGCGCGCAGATGCAGGAGGCGGAACGCCGCACCCGCTACCTCGCCCGCTTCGACGCGCTCACCGACCTGCCCAACCGAGAGCACCTTCGCCGGCTGCTGGAGAAGGCGCTGCGCCAGGACGGCGGCGCGGCGCTGCTGCTGCTGGACCTGGACAACTTCACCCAGATCAACGACCAGTTCGGCCACGCCGCCGGCGACGCGGCGCTGCAGGCGACCGGCCAGCGCCTGCGCCAGCTCTGCCGGCCCGGCGATGCGGCCGCGCGGCTGTCGGCCGACGAATTCGCGGTGCTGCTCTCCCCGCGGCCCGACGCGGCCGCGTTGCAGGCCTACGCGCAGCGTCTGCAGGCGGGCCTGGCCCAGCCGCTGTTCTTCGACGGCCACTGGCTGCACCTGCATGCCAGCACCGGCGCCGTGCTGCTGCCCGACCAGGCCGACGACGCCAGCGATGCGATGCGCTGCGCCGACGCGGCGATGCGCCAGGCCAAGCAGATGGGCAAGGACACCTTCCAGCTGTTCACGCCGCAGCTGGGCGAAGCGCTGCAGTCGCGCCTCGCGCTCGAGAACGACCTGCGCGAGGGCCTGATGCAGGGCGAGTTCCAGCTCGCCTACCAGCCGCAGTACGACACCACGCGCCGCATCCGCGGCTTCGAGGCGCTGGCGCGCTGGCGCCATCCGGAGCGCGGCTGGGTCTCGCCGGCGGACTTCATCCCGGTGGCGGAATCCTCCGGCCTGATCGTGGAGCTGGGCCTGGCGATGCTCGGCCAGCTGCGCCGCGACCTCGACGGCTGGAAGGCCAAGGGCCTGGGCTGCCCGCCGGTGGCCATCAACCTGTCCTGGGAGCAGTGCCGCAAGCCGCAGCACCGCGACCGCTTCCTGCAGCAGCTCAAGGCGCTGCAGCTCGGCCCGGGCGAGGTGGAGTTCGAGCTCACCGAGAGCCTCAACTTCGAGGACATCGACAAGCCCGATTCCTTCGTCTTCACCCTGCAGGGACTGGGCTACGGCCTGGCGATCGACGACTTCGGCACCGGCTACAGCTCGCTGGCCTACCTGCGCCGGCTGCGCTGTCGCAAGATCAAGATCGACCGGCTCTTCGTGCACGGGCTGGCGGCCAACGACGACTCGCGCATGCTGGTGGAGTCGATGGTGCGGGTGGCCCATGCGATGCGCATGTCGGTGGTCGCGGAAGGGGTCGAGCTCGACGCCGACGAGGCGGCGCTGATCGCCATGGGCTGCGACCTGATGCAGGGCTTCGGTTTCTGCAAGCCGGTCCCGCCGGCGCAGGTCGAGGCCTTGCTCGCCGGGAGCCTGGTGCGGCCGGTGTCGCCCGCGGAACCCGCGGCGGATTGAAACCGTCGTGAATTTGTCCACGGTCAATCTGGAAAATCCGGAGTTGTGACAAGTACGCACATCTTCTGTCGGCGGCATCACGGAAGATCCTGCCCTTTTCAGAAGTGCCAGGAAGTGCCACGCCCATGAACCGCCGTCACCTGCTCCAGAACTTCGCCGCGCTCGCAGGCGCCGGCAGCCTGCCGGCCTTCGCCGACAGCACCCGCATCCTGCTGGGCCAGTCGGCGCCCTTCAGCGGCCCGGCCCGCGAGCTGGGCGAGCAGTTCAAGGAAGGCGCGATGCTGGTGTTCGACCAGGTCAACCAGCGGGGCGGGGTGAACGGCCGGCGCATCGAGCTGCGCAGCCTGGACGACGGCTACGAGCCCGAGCGCTGCGCGGCCAACACCCGGCGCCTGATCGAGGACGGCGTCACCGCGCTGTTCGGCTACGTCGGCACGCCCACCACGCTGGCCGCGGTGCCGCTGCTGACGGCCGCCAAGGTGCCGCTGGTGGCGCCCTTCACCGGTGCCGAGGCGCTGCGCACGCCCTTCAACCGCCACCTCTTCCACATCCGCGCGTCCTACAACGACGAGGCGGCCGAGATCGTCAAGCAGCTGATGGCGGTGGGCATCAAGCGCGTCGCGGTCTTCCTGCAGAACGACAGCTACGGCCAGTCGGGCCTGGCCGGCGTCACGGCGGCGCTCAAGCAGCACAACCTGGCCCCGGTGTCGCAGGGCACGGTGGAACGCAACTCGGTGGACGTCAGCGGCGCGCTGGGCTCGATCATGGCCGGCCAGCCGGAGTGCGTGGTCCAGATCGCCGCCTACAAGTCCTGCGCCGCCTTCATCCGCGCCTCGCGCAAGGCCGGTTTCCTGGGCAACTTCTACAACCTCTCCTTCGTCGGCGCGCAGGCGCTGGCGGCCGAGCTGGGCAAGGATGCGCGCGGGGTGGTGGTGTCGCAGGTGGTGCCCTTCCCGTTCTCCGGCCTCACGCCGGTGGCCGGTGAATACATCCAGCGCTGCAAGGCCGCCAACAAGGAACTGGGCTACACCGGCATGGAAGGCTTCATCGCGGCCAAGACCATGGTGGAAGGCCTGCGCCGCGCCGGCAACAACCCGACGCCCGACAGCGTCATCAGCGGCCTGGAAGCCCAGAACGAGCTCAACCTCGGCGGCTTCTACATCAACTTCTCCAGCCAGCGCCACGCCGGCTCGCGCTACGTGGACATGACCATCCTGACCGAGGACGGCAAGGTCCGGCGCTGATCGTCCAGGCCGCGGGCGGGTTGTCGCGGCAACCGCTTGTCACCAACGCGCGCAGCGCCTGCGGGTTTTCCCGCGAGACATTCTGAAAGCGCTTTCAGATAGTTGGGACCCAGAGGCCACGGCGCGCCATCACGCGCCAGCGGCCCTTCAGGCTTACCGCTGCATTCGGGCGTCGACGCCCGGTCCGCCGGACCGGGACCCGGAGACGCCGTGACCTCGCGCGCGTCTCCTCCACTGGTTCCGAGGAGATCCCCATGACACGCTGGATTCGATCGCTGGCCGCGGCCGCGCTTGCCTTGACGGGCCTGGCGGCGCAGGCCCAGAACTGGCAACTCGTCTGGCAGGACGAGTTCACGAACGGCATCGGCCCCCACTGGCGCTTCGAGACCGGCACCGGCTCGGGCGGCTGGGGCAACAACGAGCTCCAGTACTACCGCCGCGAGAACGCGAGCGTCGAGAACGGCCAGCTCGTCATCACCGCCCGGCGCGAGGACTTCGGCGGCATGCGCTACACCTCCGCGCGCATGACGACGCAGGGCCTGGCCACCTTCAAGTACGGGCGCGTCGAAGCGCGCATCAAGTCGCCGTCGAGCTCGGGCATGTGGCCGGCCTTCTGGATGCTGGGCAGCAACATCACCTCGGTGGGCTGGCCGGCCTCCGGCGAGATCGACATCATGGAACACGTCAACGCCGATCCCGACATCCACGGCACCATCCACTGGCAGGGGCCGGACGGCGGCCATGCGTCCTACGGCGGACACACCGCCACCAACGTCGCGGACTATCACGTGTACGCGGTGGAGTGGGACGAGCGCTTCATCCGCTGGTTCGTCGATGGGCGCGAGTACCACGTCGTCGACATCACCAACAGCGTCAACAGCACCGAGGAATTCCATCGCGACTTCTTCCTGCTGCTGAACCTGGCGGTCGGCGGCAACTGGCCGCAATGGAACATCGACGAGAGCCGGCTGCCCGCGCGGATGTACGTCGACTACGTGCGCGTCTACCGCAAGGACGGCGGCACGCCGGCCTTCACGACGACGCTGCAGGCCTCGGACTTCGCGCTGCAGTCGGGCATGCAGCTGGAGGCCTCGAGCGAGGGCGGCCAGAACCTGGGCTGGATCGAAGCCGGCGACTGGGCGGTGTGGAACCTCAACCTGCCGCAGGGCGGCACCTACACCGTCGAGTACCGCGTCGCCAGCCTGAACGGCGGCGGCAGTCTGCAGCTGGAGATGGCCGGCGGCGCGCCGGTGTACGGCGCGGTGGGCGTACCCTCGACCGGCGGCTGGCAGAACTGGACGACGGTCTCGCACCGCGTGACCTTGCCCGCCGGGCAGCAGCAGATCGCGGTGAAGGCCAATGGGCCAGGGTGGAATCTGCGCTACGTGAAGATCACGACATCGTGATCGCTGAAGTCGCGAGGTGAAGTCGTGATGGAATGCGGCGGATGTCCTCCCCCGTCCGCCGCGTGCCCCCACCGCTCGACAGCCGGCTCGCGCCGACCTATGGCGACGCGAACCTGGCCGACGCCTTCGCCATCACGCTGTCGGAGGACGCGCCCGACGACGCGATGGCGCTCGCCCGCGCGGCGCTGGCCGACCCGCCGTCCTGGTTCCGCGCGCTGCTGGCGATCCGCGACGCCGCGGTCCGGCCCTTCGGCCTGAAGACCTCGGCGGCGATGCGCCGGCACCTCGACGAGATCGGCGTCGCCCATGTCGACATCTTCCGGGTGCTCGAGGCCTCGCCTCGGGAAGCGATCTTCGGCGAGCAGGACCGGCATCTGGACTTCAAGCTGTCGGTCCTGATCCGCCAAGTCGACGGATCGACGCGCCGGGAGGCCGTCGTCACCACGGTCGTGCACTGCCACAACCGGCTCGGACGGTGTTACCTCGCGCTGATCCTGCCGGGGCATGTGCTGGTGGTGCGCTCGCACCTGGCGGCGGCGGCGCGGCGGTTCGGAGCGAGGGACGGCACGCGGGACGGAGGCGGCTGAGCCCCACCCGGCCCTGGGGTCTCTCCCCGTCAGTCGCGCCGGCGAACCGGTCAGAATCCGCCTCCATCGGCGCAGCCAGCACAGGGGCAGCGGATGGACTGGCGATTCAAGGTAGGTCGGCAAGCGGTCCTGGCGCGATTGCCGTTCGGGCAGGGCCTTCGACGCGCGAAGCGCCAGCTGTTCGGCTACCAGCCCGACGAGGACAACCTGCGCAGCACCATCCAGGCCTGGACGCAGATGCGTCGGGGCCTGGAGCGCTCCGGCGGCGCGATCGAAGGCGCCACCGTGCTGGAGATCGGCACCGGCTGGTTCCCCACCATCCCCGTCCTGCAATGCCTGCAGGGCGCCCAGCGCGTCTACATGTCCGACCTCAACGTCCATCTGGACGAGGTCAGCTTCGCCGCGACGCTGGCGTTCCTGCGCCAGGCCTGTCCCGACGAGGCGCGGTTGCGCGCGATCCAGACGCGCGCCGACCTGCCGCTGACCTACCTCGCCCCGTTCGACGTGAACGAGCTCGCCGACGGCTCGATCGACCTCGTGACCTCGCGCACGGTGCTCGAGCACATCCCGCCGGGCGACCTGGTCCAGCTCTTCAAGGCGCTGCGGCCCAAGCTCTCGGCCCGCGGCCGGATGGTGCACCTGGTGGACCACTCCGACCATCTGGAGCACTCGGACAAGTCGATCACCAAGATCAATTTCCTCACGTGGCCCGAGCGCAAGCATGCGTGGGTCAACCGCCTGACGCGCGAAGGCGAGAACCGCCTGCGCCACCACGAGTACCCGGCGCTCTTCGCCGAGGCCGGTTATCGGGTGACGCTGGAGGAACACATGGTCCACGAGCCGACGCGCCAGCTCGCGAAGTCGCTGCCGCTGCAGCCGCACTACGCGGCGATGACGCCGGAGCAGCTGGCGACGATGGCGTCGCTGTACGTGCTCGAACCCTGATCAGCGCCGGCGCTCGTCGGCTCGTCGGCTCCACGGACCGCGACGGCGCTCCACGCGGCTCGCGCCGGCTCAACCGGCCGTCGCCACCTGCTCCTGCGAGCGACGGCCGGCGGTGAGCCACAGGACCAGCGCGAAGATCGCGCCGCCGACGCTGGCCAGTCCGAAGAACAGCATCATCGATTCATAACCGGCGGGGTTCTGCGCGCTGGCGCCGGCGCGGTCGTTGAGCCAGCCGGCCACCAGGTTGGCCCCGGCGATGCCCGCGTTCTGCGCCACCCACATCAGCCCGATCGCCGTGCCGAAGTGCGACGGCGACACCAGTCGGCTGGCCAGCGGCCACATCACCGCCGGCACCAGCGAGAAGCTGACCCCGATGAGCGCGGTCGACACCCACAGGCTGGTGGTGGTCAGCGCCATCAGCGCCATCGCGACCGGCAGCAGCACCGCGCCGAAGGCCAGGAAGGGCGCGTAGCGGCCGACCCGGTCGCACAGCCAGCCGAAGGCCGGCGTCGCGAAGACGGCGGCGAGGAACACGTAGCTGTTCATCGCGCCGGCGGCCGCGAGATCCAGGCCATGCGCGTGCTGGAAGTACTTGATCGCGAAGGTGCTGCGGAAGGCCAGGATCACCGAATACCAGAGCACGCACAGCGCGAGCAGGAACCAGTAGGCCTTGCCGAAGTGCAGCAGGTCGCGCCAGGCGAAGGGTTGGGCCTGCTGCTGCGCGGCGCCCTTGTCGGCGGCGGCGACGCGCCGGTCGAGCCACCAGTACAGCAGCGCGCCGCCGAAGGAGGCGGCCGCCATCGCCGCCGCGATCAGCAGCGGCGGCTGCCAGCCCTGGGCGTAGGCGTGGGGGAACCAGGTCGGCGACATGTCGGACGAGAAGGAGCCGAGCCGGCCGATGGACAGCGCCAGCCCCATCGAGAACGCCACCTTGCCGCCGACGAAGTACTGCGCCAGCGCCGCCAGCGTGGCGATGCCGAAGGTCTCGGCGCCGATGCCGAACAGCAGCCGGCCGGCGGCCATGCCGGCGAAGCCGGGGCTCAGCGCGGTGAGCAGCGCGCCGAGCAGGCAGACGGCGGCGGTCCACAGGGTCATGCGCGCGGCGCCGAAGCGGTCCACCAGCACGCCGCCGACGAGGATCAGCACGACGTTGGGCAGGCTGTAGATCGCGTTGAGCAGGCCGATCTGCTGGTCGCTGAAGCCGCGCTGGCTTTGCAGCGCGTCGGCGACGGGGCCGATCGAGTCGTAGACGTAGTAGTTGCCGTACAGCGACGCGGCCACCAGGGCGCACACCAGCCACGCGATGGCGCGGCTCGGGGACTTGTCGTTCATGGTCGGGTTCTTGGGCGGTCGCTCGGACCGAAGGGGCGGATTCTCGCCGCGGCGCGGTAACCAGCCGTAAAGACGCCGTCAGGACACGACATTCAGCGACGCGACCACCCATCGGTGGGGGCCGCATCCCCCATCAAGTGCGCTATGGTCCCGCCCGTTTCTGGCAATCGCAGCCCTTGCATTCAGGAGATCGGCATGGCAATCGCGCGCTCCCTCGTTTCCTTCGGCCCTTCCCTGCCCCGGGTGGGCGGCCTTGTCGCCGCCGGCGTGGCGCTGGTCCTGCTCGCCGCCTGCGGCAAGCAGGGCGCGACGCTGGGGGACGGCAGCTCGGAGATCACCGGCTCGGCCGGTCCGGCGGGCGCGAACAAGGCCAACCGCGAACTGATGAAGTGCGAAGCGCCGGTGGCGACGCTGTCGCTGATGGAGAACCCCAACGGCTACACCATCAGCGCGCCCAACGGGCTGCCGAATTCGCCGCTGCCGCTGGTGCGGCTGCTGGCGCAGCAGAGTGGCTGCTTCCGCGTCGTCGACCGCAACTCCGGGCTGAAGGCGACGATCCGGGAGCAGGAGCTCAAGGACAGCGGCATCCTGCGCCAGCAGGGCAGCACGGTCCACAAGGGCAAGGGCTACGAGGCGCAGTACACGCTGATCCCCAGCCTCACCTTCAGCGAGCAGGATGCGGGCCGGCAGGTGGGCGGCATCCTCGGGATGATTCCGGTGCTCAACAAGTTCGTCGGCGCGGCCGAGCACATCAAGCTCAAGGAAGCGCAGGTGGCGCTGCTGCTCACCGACAACGAGACCACCGAGCAGGTCGCGGCCGCGACCGGCTCGGTCCGCGTCACCGACCTGGGCATGGGCGGCCTGGTGCTGGGCAAGCTCGGCGGGGCGGCCGGTGCGGGCTGGGCCAACAGCAACGAGGGCAAGGTCATCGCCGCGGCCTTCCTGGACGCGCACAACCAGCTCGTCGTCCAGGCCCGCATGCTGCAGGCCAAGGAGCTGCCCGATCCGGTGCCGATGAAGAAGGCGGGGGAGTCCGGCAAGAAGGTGGCGGCGGGCGCTTGAGTCGACGCCCGCGAGGGCCGCTGCAGCGAGCCACACGCTGGCTGCCGGGCCGGGCGGCGGCCCTTGCCGCCGGTTTTCCCGCGCCAGATGACCTTCGGCCATTCCGCCACGGGCTCTCATGCCCAGAATGACTTCTTCGCCCATACCGTCTCCCCGAGCCAACGGGAAATCCATGACCACGAGCCTCAATCCCTTCGATCCGGACATCGAATCCGTCGCGCGCGCATTCGCCGAGCGCGCCGCGGCCGCCCCCGACGAAGCGCTCAGCCGATGGCGTGCCGATACCGTCTCGCTCTCTCCGGTGCAGCGCGCCACCGGCGCCCGCCTGGCCGCCTCGCAGCTCAACTGGCAGGCCAAGGCCGCCCTCGGCGGCTCGTCCTCCGGCAGCGCGTTGCTGGCTGACTGGGAGAGCGACCGCCTGCGCGCCCCCTACGTCCCCCAACTCCCGCTGCTCACCACCCGACAGACTTATGCCTACTGCGCGGGCATCGTCCTGCAACGCGGCACCCCGGGCGCGATCAACGCGCTGAAGCAGGGACGCATGATCCTTCTCGGCCTGCGTCGCGAGACCTCCACCCTCGCCAACCGCGGCCGCGGCGTCTACGACGACCACATCGTCGTGCTCAACGGCGGCGACGGCCTGCGCACCGCGCGGGTCTTCCCCGCCTGCACGGAACCCGGCGCCCAGTACTCGCAACGCGCCGCCCCCAAGGGCACCGGCCGTGTGGACGCGCGATACAACGACGTGATCTACAAACACGCCGAAGGCTTCGACATGAACGGCGACGGCATCAAGGAAGTCGGCCGGTTGCGCGCTGGCACCTACTTCTTCGGCGAGAAGCCGAAGGGCCATCTGAAAGCCCGCGCCTTCCAGGCCACGCGCACGCAGACCGCCGAGCGCGACACCGATGGCGACGGGCGCTTCAACGCCCTCGACCCCAGCCGCATCGATCCGACCACCGTCGGCACGACGATGTACATCCACCGCGGCGGCACGCAGGCGTCGGGCAACACCTGGTCCGCTGGCTGCCAGACCATTCCCAACGATGTCTATCCGCGCTTCCTGGCGTCGATGGGCCAGATGTCGTCGTTCCACTATGTCCTCGTCGATGGCTATTGATCACCGCCTGCGCAACGCCGCGCTGCTGCTCGCGACCGCCGGCTTCGCCACGCTGGCGAGCTGCGCAGGCACGGGCGACCCAGCCCTGCCCGCGACGACGACCGCCGAGCCGCCTGCCAGCACCTGCAGCTTCGGCGCCTTCGTCGCCGAGACCGATCCCGCCGGACTCAACGTCCGCAGCGCGCCGAATGCCACCGCCAAGGTCCTCGGCAAGCTGCCGCCCACCTTTGTCGAACCCTCGATGAACTACGGCGTGCGGGTCGAGGTCGACGTCGTCGGTGCGCGCAGCGGCTGGTTCCTGATTCGCAACGCCCGCGACAACGAGGCCTTGACCGACCGCCCCGCGCGTCCGATGTTCTCGGGCGAAGGCTGGGTCAGCGGCAGCAAGCTGACCGTGAAGTCACAGGCCGACGTCGGCCGCGCGCGGCCGAGCCCGAAGGCGCCCGTCGTCCTGCGCATCGGCGACAACGAGACCTTCGACAACGACGTCGTCATCGAGGCCGGACGACTCGCCGACTGCAATGGCAAGTGGGCCCAGGTGGAGTTCGCGGACCAACGCTTCGCCGCCAAGGATCGAAGCTCGCTGAAGATCGACGCCGCGGCGCGCGCCGGCTTGCCACCGGGCCGCTTCCGGGCCTGGGTCGACCGCCTCTGCGGGACACAGGAAACCAGCTGCGACGGTCTGGCGGGTGGGGACCCCGCGCCCTGAGGCCGCCCCCGCTGAGTCGGGGGCGCCGTCCCGCTAAGCCTCGAGCCGCAGCTGTCCAAACGCCGCCGGCACGTGGAAATTGGGCTTTTCGCTGCCCGTCGGATTCCACGCGCTGAACTGCCGCGTCTCCTTGTTCCCCTCGATGCGGAACAGGTTGATGCGCCACCCGTCGAGCGGCTGCGGCCCGCGCGGCATCGGCACCACCAGTTCCGCCGTCCACAGGCGATGGACCGTATCGACCGCCGTGCGCGCCCGGCTCTCGCCGACGAAGCGCCGGCGCCCGGCGCCGCGCACCTCCAGGTCCATCACCAGCCCATTGGGCGACACCTCCACCTCGCGGTAGCGGTCCGACCCGGCGTCCTGCGGCGCCTGCAGGAAGACCTCCACCACGTCGCGCTGCCACAGCGGCCAGATCTCCGTCGAGGACTGCTCGCGATCGAAGGTGCTGAGCGCGTTGTAGCGGCTGCTGAAGCGCAGGTGCAGCGCGCCGTCCGCATGCAGCAGCTGCACCCGCGTCGACTGCGTCCCGGTCAGCGGCCGGCCGCGCCAGTCGTGGGCGAAGAACATCGCCGGCGCGTCCTCCCAGGCCGAGGCCAGCGCGAAGCCGTCCCGCCCGATCAGCCGCGACGGCAGGCGCGCCGCGCGTGCCAGCGGGCGCTCGACCGCCGTCTCCAGCACCGCCTCGATCAGCAGGTGCTCGCGGAACGCCGCCTTCAGCGTCGGCCTCGCGGCGTCGACGCGGCCAAGGTCCACGCCATTCACGTAATCGCGCACGCGCCACGTCCCCGGCCCCAGGCCGCGCAGCGTCACCGTGCCGTCGAAGCTCGGCGCATAGAACGCGTAATGCATCACCCCGTTCTTCTCGACCACATGGGTCTCCGGCTTGTCGAAGGCGATGTCGTAGAGCTCGCCGCGATACATGCCATCCGACAGGCCCTTCGAGTTGTGCGCCGCGATCCACTTGCGCCAATGCGACTCGCGCTCCGGCGTCAGCAGGAAGGAGTCCTTGGGCTTGGGATCCTCCGGCCAGGTGAACTTGGTCGACACCACTGCGCCGACGCCAACGGCCGACGCGAAGTCCATGCCGCCGGTCGACAGCTCGACGTGGTCGCCCGCGTAGGCCGACCAGCGTCCCATCTGCGCCTTCAGCGCCTTGCCCTTGTGCCGCACCTGCCAGCTCGACAGCGGGTCCGACGCCGGCGCCTGGTCGATCCACGGCATGTTGTGGAAGGCGTAGCTCGTGCCGCAGGGGCAGACCTCGACCACCGTTTCCGGATTCACCGCATGCGCGGCCTCGAACATCGCGCGGTAGAAATCGGCCATCTGCTCGACGGACTCCTCCGGCTTCGCATGCCGGTGCTTCGGGTTGAAGCACGGCGCCACGCCGTTGAGATGCTGGCCGTCGACCTTCACCCCGTCGAACCCCCAGTCCTGGATGATCTTGCGGAACATCGCCGCCGTGCGCTCGCGTGTCTCCTTCGCGCCCGGGCACAGGTAGAGACAGTTCCACCACGTGATCATCTGCGGCGCGCCGTTCTGGTCGAGCAGCAGCAGGTCCGCGTGTTCGTGCAGCTCGTCGCTGCCCGGCGCCACCGCCAGCGGCGCGATCCACAGCCGCGCCTTCATGCCGCGCGCGTGGATGTCGGCCACCAGCGCCTTCATGTCCTCCTCGCCGCGCGGGAATTTCTTGAGGTCGATGTCGAACCAGTCGCCGGTCTGACGCTGCCAGCCGTCGTCCAGCACCGCCCACTTCAAACCGAGTTCCTGCGCCTTGGGCAACGTCGCGCGCACGCGGTCGAGCGAGAAGTCGCGCTCGTAGCCCCAGGCGCACCAGACCGAATCATGCGCGCTGCGCGGCGGCTCCGGGGCGGCCAGCCCCTGCGCGTTCATCAGCCGCCGGTAGCGGTCCAGCGGCACGAAGCAGTCGCCCTCATGCACGGCGATGAAGGCCAGCGGCAGCGCGAGCGTCTCACCCGGCGCCAGCGTGCGCGGCTCGTCGCCGCGCATCGCGATGTCCACCTGCTCGCCCACCGCCTTCACCGGCAGCGAGACCAGCCGCGGCAGCTTGTCCAGGTGGCCGACCGCCACGCCCAGGTCGCGCCGCCACACGTCCACCAGCGGCGTGCCGCCGCCGTAGTCGGACGAATCCATGCCGAGGAAGTTGCGCTGCTCGAAGCCGCGCTTGACCGGCTGCATCCAGTCGCGCCGGTCGGTGTGCGTCGCGCCCGAATAGGTCCACCACCCGCCCGCGTGCCGCGGCGCGGCCAGCAGCCGGTGCGCGGCCACCGTCCAGCCCTGCACCGTCAGCGGCTTGTCCGAGCGGTTGACGAAGGCGACCGCCATCAGCGCGACGCCGGGGTGCTCGTCCAGCAGCGTCACCGTGACTGTCTTCTCGACGGCCGCTCCCTCGGCACGGCCAGTCAGCACGAGCCGCTGGCCCGCGCCGAACGGCGTCGCGCCGCTGCTCGGAACGGCGCTCGCAACGGCGAAGCGGTCGAGCGTCCTCGTCTTCACGACACCGGCGCCCGCACCGCCCGCCGGCGCCGCTCCGCCTGGCGTGGCCGGATCTCCTGCCAGCCCCTGGCCATCGACGATCACGATCGACTCGCCCGCATCGAAGCCGGTGAGCGCCAGCGGCCGTGGGCCGCCCAGGCGCACGAGACGGCTGCGCATCCGGTCGTCGAAGTGCAGCGACAGCCGCTCATCCTGCAGACGCACGTGTCCGCGTCCGAGGTCTGCCGCGCGGGCCGACGCGGCGGCGCCCGCCGTCGCGGCGAACGCCACACGCGGCGCGACGGTGGCGACGGGCGCGGCGCCCAGCCACTGGAGGAAGGCGCGGCGGCCGGTCATCGGGCGGCCTTCCACGCGGTCGGGAAGCTGCGCGCCGCGTTGAGGTGGTACAGCTTGTCCACAACGGCCTTGGGCAGGCCCAGGCCCTGCACCGGTTGCTCGAGATCCGACACCTTGAACGTCTCCTCCGTGTTGAAGTAGCGCCAGTGCATGCGCCACACCGGCTCGACTTCCTTCAGCAGCTCGGCGCCCGATTGTTGCGGCGGCTGCGAGACATCGGTGCCGTACATCAGGCGGTCCTGGTACTGGATCATGAAGCGGCGCACCTTCTCCCGGTCGCGCTGGCTCTGGTACTGCAGCTGGCCGATGCGCGCGGCCAGGTCCACCTTGGCCAGCGGGAAGCGGTCCAGGAAGGCCGCCAGTTCGTCGACGTTGCGCTCCAGCGAGGCCATGTGCATGCCGATGAACTTCAGCTTCGGATGCGCCGCCACCATGCGGTCGCGCGCGGCCATCTGGTCCTCCCAGCTGGGCATCTCCGGGTGCAGCGCCATGTGGTACTGCGGGTGATGGGCGAAGTAGTCGCGGTCGTTGAGCACGGTCATCTGGTCCAGCGGCAGCCAGCAGTTGTGCGGCTCGCCCTGGTGGCCGAGCATGGGGATGCCGCGCGCCTCGAACCAGCTGAACAGCGGCTGGAAGCGAGCGTCGTCGATCATCACCAGCTGGCCCTGCGGGTCGCGCAGGCTCATGCCGATGTTCTTCCACACCTTCACGCCGACCGCGCCGGCGCGCAGGCCGGCATCGATGCGCTGCTTCGTCGCATCGAGCCAGCCCGGCCGGTCGGACGTGTCCGACGAGAAGCTCACCGCCCAGGCCACCGCCGCCGGCCGCGCCTGACGCAGCGCGACCGCCACCCGCTGCTGCTCGTCCAGCGGCGGGAAGTCGGGGTAATCGACGTTGATCGTCAGCACCTGGAAGCCGAGCCGCCGCGCGGCATCGACGAACGCCGGATCGGCGTTGTGCAGGTGGACGTGCGCGTCGATCTTGGGCACCTTGGCGAAGTCCGCCATCGTGTAGCGGTCCTCGCCCGCCGCGGTCGCCGCCTGGGCACCAGGGATGGCGCCCATCGCGGCGACCATCGCCGTCGCCATCAGGCTGGCGGCCAGCCAGGCCGGCAGTGCGGCGCGGGAGGGAGTTCTCGTCGTGTCGGTCATCGTGGGAAATGCAGGTTCAGGCGATCAATCGCAGCTGTAGCGATAGGCGTCGTTCAGGTCCAGCGGCAGCACCAGCGTGCGGATCTTCGCGGCCCGCATCTTGGTGCAGAGCTTGTCGCGCGCGCCGTTCGTGTTCTTGCGGTACTTGGACGCGTACTCGGCGTTGAACACGGGCTTGTTCTTGCTGGTGAAGACCGTGTAGCCGCCGCACTCGTCGTACTGGTTGCACTGCTCGTTGACCGCCATGTCGAAGTAGGGCTCGAGCTGCGCCAGCTGGTCGACATCGTTCTTCAACGCGATCGCCAGGCCGCGGCCATGCGCGGCGTTGGCGAGGTACTTGTTGTAGTCGAGCTGCGTGGCCGCCGTCAGCGGGAAGCCGGTGCCGTTGGTGTAGCCGTCCACGTTGTCCGGCTCGACGCCGTCGCAGCCCTTGGACACGGCCAGGTCCAGCCGGCTCAGCATCACCGCGCGCACGTTGGCCGAGCGCGTGTCCAGCCACTTCTCGCCTTCCCATCCGTCCAGCGCGTTGCCCATGTCGGCGGCGTTGAAGCGGTTGAAGTCGGCGCGCCAGTTCTCCGAGCTGCCGGCCGAGAAGTAGCACAACACCTTGCGGCCCTGCGCCTTCAACTGCGCGATCGTCTGCGCGGAGGTGTCGAACAGGTCGATGTCGTACACGGCCACGTTGTAGCCGGTGTTGAGCGTGCCGCTCAGCTGCCACTGCCAGGTCGTCGCGACGCCAGGCTTCCACCACGACTGCGCCTGGGCACCAGTGGTGGCGGCGAGCGCGGCGGCGGCGGCGACGAGGCCGGTGGCCATCGAACGGATCAGCGATCGTTTCATGAGTTCTCCTGTGGGTCGGGCCGTGTGCCGGCCCGGGTGTTGTGGAACCCCCAACGTCCTCTCCGGGAAGCCGGCGTCAGAACTTGATGCTCGCGCCGATCGTGAACGCCCGGCCCCAGCGGTTGTAGCCCTGCGGCAGCGTGATGGAGCCGTTGCCCAGCGTGTACTCCTGCTTGGCGTCGCTCAGGTTGCGGCCCTCGATCGAGAGCTTCAGCCACTTGTTGAACTCGTAGGACGCCTGCGCGGTCACCCAGGTGATCGCCTTGGCGCGCTCGTTGAAGCCGGGGCCGATCACGTTGATCGCCGAGACGAAGTCGTCGGTGTGGTCGGCCGTCGCGCTCAGGCTCCACGGGCCCTTCTCGTACAGCAGGCTCAGCGAGGAGGTCGCCGGCGCGATGCCCTCCAGCGGCCGCTTCTCGCCGCCGACCCAGCTGTCCGAGCGGTTGCGCGTGTACTGCGCCCGCACGCCCAGGCCGTTGTCCCACAGGTGCTGGAAGCCGATCTCCATGCCGCGCACCTTGGCCTTGTCGCCGTTGATCGGCTTCATCACATTGAAGAGATGGCCCGGCACGCCGATGTCCACGCCGGTCTGCCAACTGGTGGTGATCTGGTTCTTGATGTCCTTCTGGAACACCGCGAAGGTCAGCGCCGAGTTGCGGGCGTAGTACCACTCCAGCGAGGCGTCGTACTGCTTGGCGCTGTAGGGCTTGAGGTCGGCGTTGCCGCCGAAGACCTGGGTGAAGTCGCCCCAGGCCACGCTGGCCGTGGTGCTGGTGGGCGCGAGCTGCTCGACCGAGGGCCGCGCCATCGTCTTGGCCGCGCCCAGGCGCAGCTGCAGCTGGTCGGTGAAGTGCCAGACGAAGTTGGCCGACGGCAGGCCGAAGGTGTACGAGGCGTCCTGCCCGATCTGCGTCGGCGCGGCATAGACCGCGGTGTAGTTGAAGGGGCCGTTCTCGGTCAGGCTCTCGATCTTGGCGTCCCAGGCCCTGGCCGAGGTCTTGGTCTTGACCAGGCGCACGCCGATGTCCGCGTTCCAGCGCTCGCCGGAGAGGTCGGCCTCGATGAAGAAGGAGGTGGTCTTCTCGCGCACGCGGTAGCTCTGCAGCGGGTTCCACACCGGCGCGGCCAGGCTGAAGTCGTAGGTGCCGCCGTCCGGACGCGGCTTGCCGTTGTAGGCCTGCAGCGCCGCGAGGTAGTTGGGCACGTCGAAGCCCAGGAAGCTGCGCGGGAAGCTGCCGCTGACGCCGTTCATGAAGTTGGGCGGGCTCAGGTGCTGGTCCAGGACGTTGCCGCCGAGCTGGCCGACGTTGATCGCGTTGGCGCCGGAGTAGTAGTTCTCGCCGCCGTTGATCGCGTTGTCGACCAGGTCGCGGTGCTTGTCGCGCCGGGTGCTCTGCACGCCGAACTGGATCTGGTCGACGTTGAAGCGGTCCACCGTCCACGCGCCGTTCAGCGCCAGGCCGCGGATCTTGTCGTCGATGTTGTCGCCGCTCAGGCCCAGGTAGTGGGTGTTGAAGTCGCTGGCGCCGAACTGGCCGCCGGCCAGGCCGTTGATCAGGTCGCGGCCGTCGGCGAAGGTCGTGCTGATGCTGGGCACCTGCGAGCCGGTCAGCTGCACCGTCGTCACGTTGGGCTGGTTCATGCGCAGCACCGTGTAGGTGTCCTGCCCGCCCGAATGGCGCTTGGAGGTCGACTGGTAGAGGTCGCCGCTGAACTTCAGCGTCTCGCTCGCCTTCCACTCGGCGTTGACGCCGTACAGGGCGCTGTCGACCACGCGATGGGTGGTCAGGTTCAGCAGCTCCGGATTGAGCCGCTGCTCCGGGTCCGGGTTGTCCATCGTGAAGCCGGTGACGACGCCGTTGCGGATCTGCATGTTGGACCAGCGGCCCGGCGCGAACAGCGTGTAGAAGGACTGCTGGTAGCCGACCTGCGGCGAGTCCAGCCGCGTCCTGATGCCGTCGACGGTGACCTTCAACTGCTCGCTGGGCCGCCACTCGACCTTGCCGGACAGCGCGGTGCGCTTCTTCTGCTCCTGGATGGTGCCGACGCGGAACTGGCCGGGGCCGATCAGGCCTTCCTCGTCGGGATCGAGCACGCCGTTGCCGTTCGGATCGATGTTGCCGCCCCAGGCATTGCCGGTCCAGTTGGCGGCCGGGTCGGCGATCGGGTTGCGGGTCCAGCCGCCGTCGTTGCCGGCGGTGTCGGTGCGAACCTTGCGGTCGGCGTAGACCAGGCCGACCAGCACGCCCAGTTCCTTGCCGAAGGTGTTGCTGTAGGTGGCCGAGAGCTTGCCGCCGTTGAGCCTGGACATCAGGTTGCGGTCGCCCTCCACGCGCAGCAGGCCGTGCTGGCCGGGCTGGTCGAAGGGGCTGGCGGAGCGCAGGTTGACCAGGCCGCCGATCGCGCCTTCCATCACCGAGGCCTGTGCCGACTTCACCACGTCGGCGCCGCTGATGATGTCCGACGGCAGCACGTCGAAGGCGAAATCGCGGCCCTCGCCGTCGGTGGCCAGGATGCGGTTGTTGAAGGTCGTCAGCGTGTATTCCGGCCCCAGGCCGCGCACGCTGACCTTCTGCCCCTCGCCGCCGGCGGTGCGCGAGATCGACACGCCGGTGATATGGCTCAGCGAGTCGGCCACGTTGTCGTCCGGGAAGCGGCCCAGCTCGGTCGCGCTGATGCTGTCCTGCACGCCCGAGGCGCTGCGCTTGAGGTTGAGCGAGCGCTGCAGGCTGGCGCGGGTGCCGGTGACCTCGACGCGCTCCAGCGTCTGGTCGGCGTCCCTGGCCTTGGCGTCGGCCTTGGCTTCCGACGCCGCCGGCGCCGGTGGCTGCACCTGCGCCTGGGCCGCGCTCATGGCGGCCAGCGCGGCGATCGCCGCGGCGGCGGCAACGGGCCGCGGCGCGAATCGGGCGATCAGGAGGGTGGACTGGGGAGCTCGCATCTCAGGGTTCCTTGTGTTGGCTGGCGGCTTGCGGCAAGTCTACGCAGTCTTTCGAATGATTTCGTATATCGTTTTTACCGACGTTTTGTCTTTCGCTTATCACTTTGACGAAAGAATTTAGCCAGCGTAGTAGCGCTATGCCGCCCCGCTGCCACCTCTATATCCACGGGTTTTCCCTCGAAATCGCGCCTTTCAGGCCGCGCCGGCCTTTCTTCCGTTGTGTTTTCAATTTCGCTGCACTATTCTTTCGTTCGAAAGCCCAATCCTTCGAACGAGACGAAAGCGATTCATGCAACGACCCTGGCTGACCTACGCGCTGATCACCACCCTGTTCTGGGGCGCCTGGGGTGCGCTGACCGGCCTGTCCTCGGCGCGCGGCTTTCCGGACACGCTGGTCTACGTCGTGTGGGCGCTGACCATGGTCCCGCCGGCGCTGATCGTGCTGGCGCGCGCCGGCTGGCGGCTGCAGCGCGACCGGCGCGCGGTGGTGCAGGGTCTCACGGTGGGCTTGCTCGGCGCTGGCGGGCAGATGCTGCTGTTCCGCGCGGTGGAAAGCGGCCCGGCCTACCTGATCTTCCCGATCGTGTCGCTGTCGCCGGCGGTGACGATCGCGCTGTCCTTCGGACTGCTGCGCGAGCGCACCGGCAAGCTCGGCGTGGCCGGCATCGTGCTGGCGCTGTGCGCGCTGCCGCTGTTCGACTTCCAGCCCGGCCAGCAGGGCCAGCCGCTGGGCGCGTGGTTCGCGCTGGCGCTGGTGGTGATGGCGGCCTGGGGCCTGCAGGCCTATTTCCTGAAGACCGCCAACAACGCCGCCAGCGCCGAGAGCGTCTTCTTCTACATGACCGTCAGCGCGCTGCTGTGCATCCCGGCCGCGCTGTGGATGACCGACTTCTCGCGTCCCATCCCCTGGGGCTGGGACGGCCCCGGCCTGGCGGCCGCCATCCAGGTGCTGAACGCGATCGGCGCGCTGACGCTGGTCTACGCCTTCCGCCACGGCCAGGCGCTGGTGGTCTCGCCGCTGGTCAACGCCGGCGCGCCGCTGCTGACGGCGCTGGCCTCGATGGCGATGAGCGGCAGCGCGCCCGGCGGCACCAAGCTCGCCGGCGTGGCGCTGGCGCTGCTCGCCGCGCTGCTGCTGGCGCTCCAACCCGAAGGCGAGGCCAAGGCCTGACCACCGGGTCCCGGCCCCGCCACGCCCAGCCACACCACGTCCCCACGCATTGCCCCCGGACAGGAAGGACCTCCCTTGAAGCTCATGCTCGATCTCGTGCGGCGCCATCGGCAGTCGGCGTCCGCCAGCGCGATCTCCGCCACCCTCCCCGCCGCGATCTCCGCCGCCACCGACGGCCCCGCCGTCGGCATCCCGTCGATGTGCTCGGCGCATCCGGTCGTGCTGGCGGCGACGCTGCGCGAGTGCGCCGCGCTCGGCCGGCCGGCGCTGATCGAGGCGACCTCCAACCAGGTCAACCAGGACGGCGGCTACACCGGCATGACGCCGATCGACTTCCGCCGCTTCGTCGAATCGCTGGCCCGCATCGAGGGCCTGGCGCCGGAGCTGCTCGTGCTGGGCGGCGACCACCTCGGGCCCAATGCCTGGCGCCGCTTGCCCGCGGCGCAGGCGATGGCCAAGGCCGAGGTGATGGTGGCGCAGTACGTCGCGGCGGGCTTCCGCAAGATCCACCTGGACTGCTCCATGTCCTGCGCCGACGACCCGGTGCCGCTGCCCGAGCCCGAGATCGCGGCCCGCGCGGTGCGGCTGTGCCTGGCGGCCGAGCAGGCCTGGCGCGAGGCGCCCGACCGCGGCGAGCAGCCGGTCTACGTGATCGGCACCGAGGTGCCGGTGCCGGGCGGCGCGCACGAGGACCTGGACGAGCTGGCGGTGACCTCGCCCGAGGCGGCCGGCGCGACGCTGGCGCTGCACCGCGAGGCCTTCACCGCGGCCGGCCTGGACGCGGCCTGGGCGCGGGTGATCGCGATGGTGGTGCAGCCGGGGGTCGAGTTCGACCACCACAAGGTCATCGACTACCGGCCGGAGAAGGCCCGCGCGCTGAGCGCCTTCATCGAATCGCAGCCGGGCCTGGTCTTCGAGGCGCACTCGACCGACTACCAGACGCCGCAGCGGCTGGCGCAACTGGCGCGCGACCACTTCGCGATCCTCAAGGTCGGGCCCGGCGCCACCTTCGCGCTGCGCGAGACGCTGTGGGCGCTGGCCGCCGTGGAGCACGAGTGGCTGGGCCGCGGCGGTCGCGACGCCAATGAGGACGGCCTCATCGGCACGGTGCTCGGCGTGATGCGCGCCGAGCCCGAGCACTGGCGCCCCTACTACCAGGACCCCGCGCGCCTGCACGTGGACCTGGCCTACAGCCTGAGCGACCGCATCCGCTACTACTGGGCGCATCCCAAGGTCCAGGCCGCCTGCGCGGCGCTGCTGGACCGGTTGGAGCACTCCCCGCCGCCGCTGACGCTGCTGAGCCAGTTCCTGCCACGCCAGTACGACGCGATCCGCGACGGCCGCCTGCGCAACCGTCCGGCGGAGCTGCTGCGCGATGGCGCGGCGCAGTCGCTGCGTCCCTACCTCGCCGCCTGCGCCGCCTGAGCGACGGGCGCCCTCCTCCAGAACCCGACCTGCCACGATGAGCCTGCTCCACTTCGCCCCCGCCGACCTCGACCGCCGCGGCGCGGCCCACACCGCCCGAGAGATCGCCCAGCAACCCGAGGTGTGGCGCGCCGTGCATGCGCTGGTGGCGTCCCGGCGCGAGGCGCTCGACGCCTTCCTGCAGCCGCTGCTGGCGCGGCCCGACCTGCGCATCGTGCTCACCGGCGCCGGCAGCTCGGCCTTCATCGGGCAATGCCTGGCCCCGGCGCTGCTGCAGCAGCTGGGCGCGCGGCCCGGCATCCGCGTCGAGGCGATCGCCACCACCGACATCGTCTCGAGCCCCGCCCAATGCCTGCAGCCCGGCGTGCCGACGCTGCTGGTGTCGTTCGCGCGCTCGGGCAACAGCCCCGAGAGCCTGGCCGCGGTCGACCTGGCCGATGCCACGGTCGATGAATGCCACCACCTGGCCGTCACCTGCGCGGCCGAGGGCACGCTGGCGCGGCGGCTCGGCGCGCATGCGCGCGCCCAGGTGCTGCTGCTGCCGGACGAGACCCACGACCGCGCCTTCGCGATGACGTCCAGCTTCACCGGCATGCTGCTCGCCGCCGCCTGGGCCTTCGGGCTGCCGCTGCCCACACCGCAGGCGCTGGGCGACGCGGCCACGCGGCTGCTGGCCAGCGAGGCGGATCGCCTGGTGGCGCTCAGCGAGCAGCCCTTCGAGCGCGTCGTCGTGCTGGGCAGCAACGGCCTCAAGGGCCTGGCCCACGAGGCGGCGCTGAAGATCCTGGAGCTGACCGACGGCCGGCTGGTGGCGCTGGCGGATTCGCCGCTGGGCTTCCGGCATGGGCCCAAGACGGTGCTGAACGAGCGCACGCTGGTGCTGATCCTGATGTCCAACGACAGCTACACCTGCCGCTACGACCAGGACCTGCTGCGCGAGCTGCGCCGCCAGGGCCGCGGCCGCGTCGTCGCGCTGAGCACGGCGGCGCTCAACGGCACCGACGCGCTGTCCGAGGACGACGTGCTGCTGGACCTGCCGGCCAACGTGCCCGACCTGGCGCTGGCGCCGGTGGCGCTGGTCTTCGGGCAGTGCCTGGCGCTGCTGGCCTCGCTCAAGCTGGGCATCACGCCGGACAATCCGAGCGCATCCGGCACCGTGACCCGCGTGGTCAGCGGCGTCACCATCCACCCGCATCCGCAGGGCTGACTCCCGATGAGCGCGATGACATCGACGATCGCCGACGACCACCAGCGCGCGGCTGACCGCGACGCGGTCTACCTCGGCATCGACGGCGGCGGCACGAAGACCAGCTTCCTGCTGCTGGCCGGCGATGGCCGCCTGCTGGCGCGGCATGTGTCGACGACCAGCTACTACCTGGAGATCGGATTCGACGCGCTGCGCGCGCTGCTGCACGAGGGCATCGCCCAGACGCTGCGGCAGGCGGGCCTCGGGCACGCGTCGGTGCGCTCGGCCTTCGCCGGGCTGCCGGCGCATGGCGAGGACAGCGCGCTGCTGCCGGCCTTCGACGCGCTGCTCGCGGACCTGCCGCTCGCGCGCGTCGGCAACGACATGGTGTGCAGTTGGGCGGGCTCGCTCGGCGGACGCGACGGCATCAGCCTGGTCGCGGGCACCGGCTCCATCGCCTATGGCGAGTGGCGGGGCCGGGGCGCACGCAGCGGCGGCTGGGGCGAGGTCTTCGGCGACGAGGGCTCGGCCTACTGGCTGGCGCGCGAGGGCCTGGCGCTGTTCTCGCGCATGGCCGATGGGCGCGCGGCGCCCGGGCCCTTGCTCGCGCTGGTGCGACGGCATTTCGGACTGGCGCACGACCTCGATGTCTGCGCGGCGGTCAACGGCGCCGCGGCGCGCAGCCGGCTCGCGCAGCTGGCGCGGCTGGTCTCGGCCGCGGCGGCCGAGGGCGATGCGCAGGCCGCGGCCCTGCTGGCACGCGCCGGGGAGGAGCTGGCGCTGCTCGCGGCGGGCGTGGCGCGGCAGCTGGACCTCCCGGCCGATGCGGCGGTCGAGGTGTCGTACACCGGCGGGGTCTTCGAGGCCGGCGATGCCGTCACCGGTGCGCTGCGCGCGGCGATGGCGAAGTCGCTGCCGAATGCGGCGCTCGTGGCACCGAGGTTCGGGCCGGAGCTGGGCGCGGCGATGTATGCGGCGCGGTTGGCCGGAGCGCGGCTGGAGCCGGACACGCACGCCGCTGCCGCGCTGGCGCGCTGAGCGAGCGCCATCCGGCCGCCGCGTCGGCGCCTTCTCGGTGCCTTCTCGGTGGCTTCCGAACGCAGCGACCTCGATATCATTCGAAAGTTCACGTCTTCCGGATCCTCATGTCCACCACCCGCGCCCCGAGTCCCACGTCCGCCGACAAGCGCGACGCCTCGCTGCTGATCGACGAGCGGCGCCAGCTGATCCGCGACCAGGTGCAGGCGCAGGGGCGGGTCACGGTGGAGGAACTGGCCGAGCGTTTCGGCATCTCGGTGGTCACCATCCGCAGCGACCTCAACGCGCTTGCCGCCAGCGGCGCGCTGCTGCGCACGCACGGCGGCGCGCTGGCGCATCGCGACACCGAGGAAGTGCCCATCAGCGTCAAGCAGAAGCTGCATCACGAGCAGAAGGTGCGCATCGCCATCGAGGCGGCGAAGCTGATCCACGACGGCGAGACGGTGATGCTGGACTCGGGCTCGACCACCGAGGAGATCGCCAAGCAGATCCGCGGCCTGCGGCTGCAGTCGCTGAACGTGATCACGAATGCGCTGAACATCGCGATGCTGCTGGCGACGGTGCCCGGCGTGAACGTGATCATGCCGGGCGGGCTGCTGCGGCCGAATTCCTATTCGCTGTCGGGCCCGCAGGCGGTGACCGCGCTGCAGAGCCTCTACGCGGATCGTCTCTTCCTCGGCGTGGACAGCCTGGATCCGGAGATCGGCGTCATGACGCCGCACCTGCTGGAGGCGCAGCTGAACGCGCAGATGATGAAGATCGCGCGCCAGGTGGTCGCGGTCGCGGATGCGTCCAAGCTGATGAAGCGCAACCTGTCGGTGATCGCGCCCGTCGAGCAGCTCGACCTGCTGATCACCGACAAGGACGCCGACGAAGCGATCGTCGGCGAGCTGCGGCGCCGCGGCGTCGAGGTCGTGCTGGCCTGAACGGCTCGGCCGTGCGGCCCGCGGGCTCTATCAGCGCTTGAACTGCGCGCAGGGATCCTCGCGCGACGGCGCGGGCGCGCGCTCGACACGGTCGAAGCCGCCAGCGGGCGCGGCGCTGCCCGGCTCGAGGTAGGCGACGGCGTCGATGTCCGTCGACGGCACGCCGGCCGCCTGCAGGTAGACGGGCACCGCGAGATCGCGCCGCACATGGCCGTTGCCGGCGATCAGCACCACCCGCTTCGCGCCCGCCTCTCGGGCGTCGAGCATCGCCCGCGCCATTGCCGCATCGCGGGCCCGCTGGGCCTGCACCATGCCGGGCAGCATCGCCTCGGGCATCGCGCCGCAGTGGCCGTCCTGGATGTCCTGGCGCAGCGCGTCCTGCTGCGCGCCGTTCCACGCGGTGCGCTCGCGCAGCGCGAGCAGCTCGGCGGGCCAGGCCGCGTCGCCTTCACGGACGATCCGGCGGACCTGGTCGCGGTCGATGTTGCCGCCGCGGATGTCGGCGCCCGATTGCAGGGCAGCCTCGAACAGCGGCTGGTGCAGCGGCCAGCGCCAACTCTTGCGGTCGAGCTTCGCGGCGTCGATGACGGCATTCAAGTCGCCGGGCGCCGCCTGGCGCGCGCGCGCGACCGCCGCATCCTCGCTGCGCGAGAACTGCTCGAAGACGACGACCGTGCGCGACTCGTGCGCGATCAGGCGGCGCAGCTGCTCGGCGCGGGCGCGGTGGTGGTCGGGGTTGTCGTGGAGCTCGCCGAGCAGGATGAATGGTGGTTCGGAACGGGCGGCCGGCGCCGAGACGGTCGGCGCCGCGCGCGAGTCCACCGAGGCGGCGGAGGCGGAGGCGGAGGCGGAGGCCGCCGAGCGTGCCGTGGCCGTGGCTGTCGTCGAAGACGCGCAGGCTGCGAGCAGCAGCGGGACCAGCGCCAGCGCGGCGCCACGGAAGGCGATGTTCATGGTCGATCCTGGAAGACAGGGAAACGGGAACAGGCCTGCCGAGCGATGGCTGGGTCGGGCGGAGGGTCAGCGGCGGATTGTCGCCGCCGCGCGGGGCCGGATCGGCTCCGCGTTCAGCGCATGGGCGCGTCGGTCGTCAACCCGACGACCGTTCAACGGATCGTCATCACCGACCGCATCGCCTTCACCGCGCCCTCGCCCATCGCGGCGCCGAAGCGCTTGGCGATGCGTTCGGCGACGTTGTCGCGCGGCGTGTAGTCGACGACCTCCTCGGCCTTCACCACCTCGCGGGCGACGTAATCCAGGTTGCCGGTGCCGTCGGCCAGACCCAGCTTGATCGCCTGCTCGCCGTTCCAGAACAGGCCCGAGAACATCTCCGGCGTTTCCTTCAGGCGCGCGCCTCGGCCCTCGCGCACGACGGCGATGAACTGCTGGTGGATCTGGTCCAGCATCGCCTGCGCATAGGCCTGCTGCTTGGGCGTGACCGGCGAGAACGGATCCAGCATCCCCTTGTTCTCGCCCGCGGTCATCAGGCGGCGCTCGACGCCGACCTTCTTCATCACCTCGGTGAAGCCGAAGCCGTCCATCAGCACGCCGATCGAGCCCACCACCGAGGCCTTGTCGACATAGATCTCATCGGCGCCCGCCGCGATGTAGTACGCACCCGAGGCGCAGATCTCCTCGACCACCGCGTAGACCTTCTTGTTGTGCAGCGCCTTCAGGCGCTTGAGCTCGTCGTTGACGATGCCCGCCTGCACCGGGCTGCCGCCGGGCGAGTTGATGCGCAGCACCACCGCCTCCGAGCCCTGGTCCTCGAACGCGGCCTTCAGCGCGGCGTTGATCAGCTCGGCGCTGGCCTCGGTGTCCGGCGCGATCTCGCCGCGCACCTCGACCAGCGCGGTGTGCGGACCGGTGGTCGCGCCGCCGTGGTGCCGGGTCGAGAACATGGACCAGACCAGCAGCAGGAACAGCGTCACCCAGATCAGGCGGAAGAAGGTCTTCCAGCGCCGGTCGCTGCGGCGGTCGCGCAGGTAGTCATGGGCGAACTGCTCGAACACGTGTTCATAGCGCCCGGGCAGGCCGGTCGCGGGCGCCGCCGAGGCCGGCGCGGCCGATGCGGTCGCGGGGGCAGGAGCGGACGCCGGGGTCGGCGCCGGCTTCAGCATGTCCTCGGGCCGCGGCGTCGCGTCGGGGATGGGACGCGGCAGGTCGGAGTCGTTGTCTTGGCTCATTCAATCCTCGAAGGCTGGCCGCGTGTCGCGGGAGGGGTACCAGAAGACCTGGCCGTCGCGCTCGCGCACGTCGAGCTTGGTCAGGCCGATGCGGCCGCACATGCCGGTGACGCAGCGCCCATCTCGCGGGTGGTACACGGCGCCATGGATGCTGCAGATGATGTATTCCTTCCGGCTGTCCAGGAACTCGCCTTCCTGCCAGTCCATCTCGGTGGGGACGTGGGCACAGCGGTTGAGGTAGCCGACCACCTCGCCGTCGAAGCGCAGCGTGAAGGCCGATGCCGGCTGGCGGAAGTGCAGCACGTCGAAGGTGTGCGCGCGGCCGCGCTCCTCCAGCTCGGAGGAGGCGCACAGCGGCACGGAGGACGGGTCTTGCTCGGGGGGCATGAGGAGGGAACGGTCGGGGAAATCAGGCAGGGGCCATCAGGCATGGGCCAGCAGCCAGTCGCGCAGCGTCGGCACGTCGTGCGCGACCAGCAGCGGCTCGAAGTCCCGCAGCGACTCGTGCGCATGGGCGCCGTAGGTCACCGCGATCGCCGGGCAGCCCGCGTTGCGCGCCAGCTGCAGGTCGTGGGTCGTGTCGCCGATCATCAGCGTGCGCTCGGGATCGGCGCCGAACTCGCGCATCAGCTCCAGCAGCATCTGCGGATTGGGTTTGCCGGCGGTCTCGTCGGCGGTGCGGGTGCCGTCGAACAGCGTCGTCATCTCGACCGCGGCCAGCGCCTCGTCCAGGCCCCGGCGGCTCTTGCCCGTCGCCACCGCCAGCCAGTGGTGGCGCGCCTTGAGGTCCCGCAGCAGCCCGGGCACGCCGTCGAAGAGCGTCACCTCGTGGGCGGACGCGAAGTAATGATGGCGATAACGCTGGCCGAGCTCCGGATAACGCGTCCGGTCCAGCCCCGGCAGCGCATATTCCAGCGCCTCGATCAGACCCATGCCGATGACGTAGGCGGCGCGCTCGCGCGAGGGCGGCTCCAGGCCCAGGTCGGCGGCGGCCGCCTGCATGCAGCGCACGATCAGCGCGGTGGAGTCGAACAGGGTGCCGTCCCAGTCGAAGACGATCAGGTCGAAGCGTTGAGGCATGGCGTCAAGGGGCGGGTCGTCAGGGGCGGGTCGTCAGGGCACCGGGCGGCGCAGCGCGGCCAGGAGTGTCTCGCACTCGGGCGGCAGCGGCGCGTTCAAGGTCAAGGTCTCGCCGGTGGCGGGATGCGTGACGCGCAGTTGGCGCGCGTGCAGGAACATCCGGTCGAAGCGCAGCGCGCCCCGCGCGAGCGCGCGGTTGGCCTCGAAGTCGCCGTATTTCGGATCGCCGACGATCGGATGGCCCTCGTGGGCCAGGTGCACCCGGATCTGGTGCGTGCGCCCGGTCTTGATGGTCACGTCCAGCAGGCTGTAGCCGGCGGCGTCCGGCGTCCGGCCCGGGAGGGCCTCCATCACCTTCACCAGGCTGATCGAGCGCTTGGCCTGGTCCGCCTGCGGATCGCCCGGGTTGGGGACCGCCCGCACCCAGCGCTCGCCGTCGCTGCCGACGAACTTGAGCAGCGGGACGTCCACCACCTTCCTGGACTTCGCCCACGCGCCGCCCACCAGCGCCGCGTAGGTCTTGCCGGTTTCGCGGTCGCGCAGCTGGTCCTGAAGGTGCGTCAGCGCGCTGCGCTTCTTGGCGATCATCAGCAGGCCGGAGGTCTCCTTGTCGAGCCGGTGCACCAGCTCCAGGAACTTCGCCTGCGGCCGCGCGCGACGCAGCTGCTCGATCACGCCGAAGCTGACGCCCGAGCCACCATGCACCGCGACGCCGGCGGGCTTGTCCACGACGATCAGGTGCTCGTCCTCGAAGACGATCGGGAATTCGCGGGCGGGGATGGCGGGCTCGGCGGGTTTCTCCGCCAGCCGCACCGGCGGCACGCGGACGACGTCGCCCACTTCCAGCCGCGAATCGGCCGAGCAGCGGCCCTTGTTGATGCGCACCTCGCCGGACCGGATGATCCGGTAGACCAGCGTCTTGGGCGCGCCCTTGAGCTCGCGGATCAGGAAGTTGTCCAGCCGCTGACCGGCGGAGCCGTCGTCCACCGTCAGCTGCCGCACCTGCGCCGGGGGCGGCTCCGACGCGGCCGGCGCCGGCGGCACCGGGGCCGTGGTGGCCCGCGCCGCGGGACGGGTGACCGGGGGCGGAGCGCCCTTGGCGCGTCCCGGTTTGACGGGGCTCGCCCCCCTCGTGGCACTGCGGGCAGTCCCTGGGGCGGCCTTGCGGGCTTTAGCCCCTATAATGCTGCTTGCCACGTTTGCGTTGTAAGTATTTGATTTTTCTCATTTTACTCGGACGTGAGCGTTCGAGTCCGACGAGAACGTGGCATTGAGCGGCCATTGTGAGTAGGCTGCTCATTACTTTTGGTGATGCAACATCAGGTCATCGCGTCGAGTCCGCTTCCCAAAGCGAGCGGGCAGTCACGAGGGCCGGATGGCAGAGCAACGTCGTCAGAACCATTGCTCACGCGGTCGACCGCATCCTCGGATGTCGGCAGGCGGCGCGGGCAGCACAACAAGGTTTCACGACGTCAGCGAGGGGGCGCAAGTCCCGGCGCTGACGTCAGCACCCAGGCCCCGTTTCCGGATGTTTTCCTCGGTCTTTCCCACCCCCCGCCGCTTGCGAGCGCGTGTTGGCTTCGTCCACACGCCGGGCTCCGGCCGTGGTCGGGTCGCGCCTGAAGCGGCGCGCAGGCGGACCGGAACAGACGACCCGGGGCCCGCGGTGCACGCGCCAACGCTGCAGCGCTGAACGGTCAACGCGCCGTTCAATTGCAGTCCAGGGCGATCCTTTCATTGGTTCTTTCGCGTTTCTCGTGCATCGGTCGAATCGCCCGCCGGTGAATAGCCGGCAGCGGTTCACTTGAAGATGCGCGCCAGCGGCTTGGCCCTGGCGTGGAGGAGAACTGATGAAACGCATGCTGATCAACGCGACGCAGCAGGAAGAGCGTCGCCTGGCCATCGTCGATGGCCAGAAGCTGCTGGACTTCGAGACTGAAATCGAAGGCCGCGAGCAGCGCAAGGGCAACATCTACAAGGCAGTGGTGACGCGCGTCGAGCCGTCGCTGGAAGCCTGCTTCGTGGATTACGGCGAGGACCGCCACGGCTTCCTGCCCTTCAAGGAAATCTCGCGCCAGTACTTCCGGGACGGCGCCGACGTGCGCTCGGCCAAGATCCAGGACGTGATCAAGGAAGGCCAGGAACTGCTGGTCCAGGTCGAGAAGGAAGAGCGCGGCAACAAGGGCGCGGCGCTGACGACCTTCGTGTCGCTGGCCGGCCGCTACCTGGTGCTGATGCCCAACAACCCGCGCGGTGGCGGCGTCTCGCGCCGCATCGAGGGCGAGGACCGCGAGGAACTCAAGGAAGCGCTGGACCAGCTCGAATATCCCAAGGGCATGTCGCTGATCGCGCGCACCGCGGGCATCGGCCGTTCCGCCGCCGAGCTGCAGTGGGACCTGAACTACATGCTCAAGCTGTGGACCGCCATCGACGAGGCGGCCCAGGGCGGCAAGGGCGCGTTCCTGATCTATCAGGAGTCGTCGCTGGTGATCCGCGCGATCCGCGACTACTTCACCGCCGACATCGGCGAGATCCTGATCGACACCGACGACATCTTCGAGCAGGCCCATCAGTTCATGACCCACGTGATGCCGGAGACGGCGCACAAGGTCAAGCGCTACCGTGACGACGCACCGCTGTTCAGCCGCTTCCAGATCGAGCACCAGATCGAGACGGCCTTCAGCCGCACGGTGAACCTGCCCTCGGGCGGCGCCATCGTGATCGACCACACCGAAGCGCTGGTCTCGGTGGACGTGAACTCGGCGCGCGCCACCCGCGGCGGCGACATCGAGGAAACCGCCACCCGCACCAACCTGGAAGCCGCCGACGAGATCGCGCGCCAGATGCGCCTGCGGGACCTGGGCGGCCTGATCGTCGTGGACTTCATCGACATGGAGGAGTCCAAGAACCGCCGCGAGGTCGAACAGCGCCTGCGCGACGCGCTGCGCCAGGACCGCGCCCGCGTGCAGTTCAGCTCGATCAGCAAGTTCGGCCTGCTGGAGCTGAGCCGCCAGCGCCTGCGTCCGGCGCTGAGCGAAGGCAGCCACATCACCTGCCCGCGCTGCAACGGCACCGGCCACATCCGCGACACCGAATCGTCGGCGCTGCAGATCCTGCGCATGGTCCAGGAGGAGTCCATGAAGGACAACACCGCGGCCGTGCACGTGCAGGTCCCGGTGGAAGTGACCAGCTTCCTGCTCAACGAGAAGCGCACCGAGATCACCAAGATCGAGCTCAAGCAGCGCGTGACCGTGCTGCTGGTGCCCAACAAGCATCTGGAGACGCCGAACTACAAGCTCGAGCGCCTGCGCCACGACGATCCGCGCCTGGAGAACCTGCAGGCGAGCTACACGATGATCGAGGAGCCGCAGGAAGAGGTGGGCATCACCCGCCGCGGCGCCGAGAAGAAGAACAAGCAGGAGCCGGTGATCAAGGGCCTGATGCCGGAGCAGCCGGCACCGATGCCCGCGCCGGCACCCGCGCCCAAGGCGGCGGAACCGGTGGTCGCGGCGCCCGCGCCGGCGGCTCCCGCGGCGCCGGTCGCGGCGGGCGGTGGTTTCTTCGGCTGGATCAAGAACCTGTTCGGCGGCGCGCCCGCGCCGGCCCCGGCGCCCGCTGCCGAAGCGAAGGCCGCCGAGCCGGCCAAGAAGGAACGCGGCGAGCGCGGCGATCGTGATCGCAACGCCCGTGGCGAGCGCGGCGACCGCAACCGCCGTGGTGAACGCGGCGATCGTGGCGAGCGCGGTGAACGTGCCGAACGCGGTGACCGTGGTGACCGCAACGAGCAGAAGGCCCGTGACGGCAAGCCGCGCGGCGAAGGCAAGCCGCAGCAGGAAGGCCGCGGCGAGCGTCCGGAGCGTGGCGAGCGCGGCGACCGTGCCGAACGCGGTGAGCGCGGTGAACGCGGTGAACGCGGTGAGCGCAACCGTCGCAACGAGCGCGCCGACAAGCCGGAGCAGGCCGTCGAAGGCGCACCGCGCCAGGAACGCGCGGAGCGTGGCGATCGTCCGGAACGGGGCGAGCGCGGTGATCGTGGCGAGCGTGGCGAAGGCCGCCGCCGCCGCGAGGAACGCGCCGCCGAGGTGACGCAGGAGCAACTCGCGCCGCTGGCCGGTACCGAGGCCGCCAACACCGAGTCGCCGATCGCTTTCGCCGACACCCAGCCGCTGGAGACGCCGCTGGAAACGCCGCTGGGCGAGGCCGGCGAAGAGCGTCAGGGCCGTCGCCGTCGCCGTCGCGGCAACCGCGGTGAGCGTGGCGCCGAAGGCATCGAGGGCGCGGAGCAGGTCGAAGGCACGCTGGTCGAAGGTCAGGCGCCGGAAGCGGGCGAGGCCTCGTTCGCCGAGGGCGCCGAGTCCGCCGCCGCGCCGGTGGTCGAGGGCGAGGCCCCCGCCGAAGCCGTTGAAGGCGCCGAAGGCGAAGGCCGTGGTGAGGGCCGCCGCCGTGGCCGGGGTCGCGACCGCTATCGTCGCGACCGCCGCGAAGGCGAAGGCGCGCTCGCCGAAGGCGGCGAGGGTGCGAACGGCCTGATCGCTGAAGGCGAGGTCGCTTCGCCGGCCGTGGCCGCGCTGGACGGCATCGTCCTGGACGCGGGTGCCGCGCCGAAGCAGCTGGAACTGGGCGAATCGCCGAAGCAGGCGCCGGCGCAAGCCGTCGCGCCCGCGCCGGTGGCTGCCGCGCCGGCTCCGGCCGCCGCCCCGGTCGTGCCGCGCTTCGAGCTGCCGATGACTGAGCTCAGCGCCGTCGCCGATGGCGCCGGCCTGGTCTGGGTCAACAGCGATGCCGACAAGATCGCCGCCGCCCAGGCCGCGATCGCCGCCGAGCCCGCCCCGGCACCGCTGGGCCGCGAGCCGGCACCGGTCGTGGTGGTCGACGACGGCCCGCTGGTGCTGGTCGAGACCCGCAAGGACCTCAGCCAGTTCAAGCTGCCCTTCGAGGCCTGATCGCCCGCATGAACTCCCTCTCCCGCTTGCGGGAGAGGGATGGGGTGAGGGCCGGCCTCCGCAGGTGCGCCTGATGGAGACCCCTCACCCCTCCCTCTCCCCGCCCGCGGGGAGAGGGTGTCATCGAGGCACGAGTTGATTTCGCAAGAGCCGCCGAGTTACCCCCGGCGGCTTTCCTTTTGGGGCGTCACAAGCGCCCGACGACACGACGGAGACTTCCCTTGAACACCTCCACCATCGCTGCCCCGGGCGGCGCCGCCGGCAGCGCCGCGCAGGCCGCGCCCAAGATGCCGCCGCAGATCCCCTACATCATCGCCAACGAGGGCTGCGAGCGTTTCAGCTTCTACGGGATGCGCAACATCCTGACCGTGTTCCTGATGACCAGCCTGCTGCTGGCCATTCCTGAACCGCTGCGCAAGGGCGAGGCCAAGGAGGTGTTCCACACCTTCGTGATCGGCGTCTACTTCTTCCCGCTGCTGGGCGGCTGGCTGTCCGACCGCTTCTTCGGCAAGTACAACACCATCTTCTGGCTGAGCCTGGTGTACTGCGCCGGCCACGCCTGCCTGGCGATCTTCGAGAACAACCTGCGCGGCTTCTACTTCGGCCTGTTCCTGATCGCGCTGGGCTCGGGCGGCATCAAGCCGCTGGTCAGCTCCTTCATCGGCGACCAGTTCGACAAGAGCAACCGCACGCTGGCGCAGAAGGTCTTCGACGCCTTCTACTGGATCATCAACTTCGGCTCGTTCTTCGCCTCGCTGCTGATGCCGGTCTTCCTGGACAGGTTCGGCGCCAGCGTCGCGTTCGGCATCCCGGGCGCGCTGATGTTCCTGGCCACCCTGATCTTCTGGAGCGGCCGCCGCAAGTACACGCATGTGCCGGCGGGCCAGTCGCACCGCGATCCCCATGGCTTCCTGAAGGTGGTGCGCACGGCGCTGCTGGCGCAGGCCCCGGGCCAGGGCCGCGGCGGCCTGATCGTGGCCGGCCTGGGCGTGGTGCTGGCGATCGGGGCGCTGGCCCTGACGCCCAACCTGGGCTTCGTGATCGCCTTCTGCTCGGCGCTGGTGCTGGTCATGGGCTTCGGCGGCATCGGCGCCTGGATGCAGCTGGAACGCGCCCGGGCGGTGCATCCGGCCGAGGCCGTCGAAGGCGTGCGCCAGGTGCTGCGCCTGCTGGTGCTGTTCGCGCTGGTCACGCCGTTCTGGTCCCTGTTCGACCAGAAGGCGTCGACCTGGGTGCTGCAGGCCGACCAGATGGCCAAGCCGGAGTGGTTCAAGTCCTCGATGATGCAGGCGCTCAATCCCGCCCTGGTCATGATCCTGATCCCGTTCAACAACCTGGTGCTCTACCCGCTGCTGGCCCGCCTGGGCCTGAAGGTGACGGCGCTGCGCCGCATGGGCGCGGGCATCGCGTTCGCCGGCCTGGCCTGGATCGTGGTGGGCGGGCTGCAGCTGTGGCTCGACGACGGCCACGCGGTCGATATCACCTGGCAGGTGCTGCCCTACGCGCTGCTGACGCTGGGCGAGGTGCTGGTGTCGGCGACCGGCCTGGAGTTCGCCTACAGCCAGGCGCCATTGGCGATGAAGGGCGTGATCACCAGCTTCTGGAACCTGTCGGTGACCATCGGCAACTTGTGGGTGCTGCTGGCGAATTCGAGTGTCAAGGGTTCGGCGGTGACGACCTACATCCAGTCGACCGGCACCAGCGTGACGGCCTTCCAGATGTTCTTCTTCGCCGGCTTCGCGCTGCTGGCGGCACTGCTGTTCGCGCTCTACGCGCGTGGCTACCGCATGCAGGACAACTACCGGGGCTGAAGCTCCACTCCTCAAGGAAGCGACAACGATGAATCGACTCCTCTCTCTGGCCACCGCGCTGGCCCTCCATGCCGCGATCGCGACGCCGGCGGCGCTGGCACAGACCAGCGTCAAGCTCAACCTGGTGCCGCTGCCGTCGACGCGGCAACAGGTCGACCTGACCATGGACACCCGCATGAACATGTCCATGCGGCTGCCGGCGGACGCGCCCGAGCAGGCGCGCGCCGAGGCCGAGCAGCTGAAGGCCGCCATGCCGTTGACGATGACCATGGCGATGCGCCAGACGCTGTCGACCTCGGCCAAGGCGGCCGATGGCGGCTACACCCTGGATGCGGAGATGGCGACGCTCAAGACCGAGATGCGCAATGCATCCGGTCAGCTTCAGCCGCTGCCGCCGCCGATGACCTTCCGCTTCAACGCGCGGCTGAAGGACGACCAGTTCGAGCAGATCGACATGCAGCTGCCTGCCACGGCCGCGTCCCAGGCGCTGAGCAAGGAGCTGCAGGAGCAGCTCTTCAACCAGAGCTTCGACTGGATGCGCAAGTTCAACGGCGTGACGCTGAAGGTCGGCGAATCGGTCGAGGTGCCGGTCGAGATGAACCTGCCGATGGGCGCGTCCAAGCAGCTGGGCAAGGTGGTGGGCCGCTACACCCTGACCGGCGTGCGCCAGGGCGTGGCGTCGTTCGATGTCGCGGTGACGATGGCCATGGACGTCGCGCTGCCGGTGTCCGCGCCGGCGTCGGCGGCCTCCACCTCTGCCGCCGCCTCCAGCGCGACGGAGGCGACCGCCCCGGCGCCGGCCGCGTCCGCGCCGGCCGAGGTGAAGGGATCGATGACCGCGACCGGCAGCGGCAAGATGGACGTGCGCCTGGCCGACCGTCTGATGCTCCGCAGCACGATGTCGATGACGATGGGCATGGACATGGCGGGACCGCAGGGCAAGCTGCTGCGCATGGACACGCAGATGAACATGGCCAGCACCGGCAAGGCCTTGCCCGCTGTGAAGAAGAAGGTCGCGCCGGCCAAGCCCGCCAGCAAGAGCTGAGCGCCTGATGCGCGCCGGGGACCCGGCGGCGCCGTGACCAGGACCGCCCGAGGGCGGTCCTTTTTCTTGAGCGCGTCAGCGATCGAGAGCGGCAGCCCAGAACAGCGACAACAGGAAGGTCGCCATCAGCGCCAAGCAAAGCCATCGCTCGCTCTCGAAGAGCTTCACCGACATGTCGGCTTTCGCGTTCGCAACCTCCACATGGATCGCCTGAGAAATCGCGAGCGCTTCTTGCGCGTTCACGCCGGCGTTGATCAAGGTCCTCGTCGTCTCAACGTTCATTGCATGGCTCCTGGCAAGGGGAACGGAAGGGATCCCACGAGCGAGGCAATCTAGGCGGAAGTGGATCCGGTTTCACTGGCCCATCCATGCGTCGTTGAGCGCGCGCCCTGAGCGGGGACGCTGCTGCCTCACCGCCGGCGCAGCTCGCGCATGCCGGGCAAGGTCGGGATGACCTCGCGCATCACTTGCTGGAACGCGCGCAGCCGGGCCGGCTGCAGGCGGCGCGATGGATACACGAGCGA
The DNA here is from genome assembly GCF_052044995.1 of Roseateles sp. 22389. Lineage (NCBI taxonomy): Bacteria > Pseudomonadati > Pseudomonadota > Betaproteobacteria > Burkholderiales > Sphaerotilaceae > Roseateles > Roseateles sp. 22389. The sequence continues at coordinate 332,289 of NZ_JBQEOF010000001.1, read as the reverse complement.
GATCGGCAGCGGCGTCGCGCACCAGTCCGGCAGCAGGCGCACCAGGCGTCCTTGCGCGAGGTCGTCGATGACCGCCCATTGCGAGACCAGCGCCAAGCCCAGGCCGCGCCGCGCGGACTCGATCAGGGCGAACAGGCTGTCCGTGCCCAGCCGGGGCCGGAAGCCGATGTGCAGGTTCGCGTCGCCCGTCGCCGCGCGCAGGTCGATGCCGTCCCGGTAGAAGGCCAGCAGCGCCAGCCAGGGCTGCGCACCGAGCAGCGCCGCGATCTCCTCCGGTGTCTTCCGGTCCAGGCCCTTGGGCAGCTTCTTCGCGAGCGACGGCGCGGCCACCAGCACCCGCGGGACTTCCGCCAGCTGCGTGGCGATCAGGTTGGGCTGGCTGATCTCGCCCACGAGCAGGGAGCAGTCGACGTTCTCCCGGCTGAAGTCCGGCAACTGGTCCTGCAGCATCCATTCGACCGACACCCGCGGATGGCGCTTCAGGAAGGCGGCCAGCGGCTCGATCAGCTGGCTCTGCCCGAAGGCATGCGGCACCCGCAGCCGCAGCGTGCCGGAGAGCTCCTCGCCACCATCGAGCTCCTCGGCCAGCGTCTGCCAGCCGTCGATCAGTTCCTGCGCCTGCGCGGCGCAGCGCTCGCCCTCCTCGGTCAGGCGCAGGCCGCGCGTCGAGCGCTCCACCAGCCGCGCGCCGAGCAGCGATTCCAGCATCTGCACCCGGCGGCTGACCGTCGGCTGCGTGGTCGCGAGTTGCAGCGCCGCCGCGGAGAAACTGCCCGCCTCCGCGACACGGAGGAAGGTCTGCAGCAGCGCGAGGCGGTCCTGGCCGCCGTCCCGGACAAGGTCTTTCATGGGACGCTTTATACGCCGGGCGTATGGCCGCTGTGCGTGCGGGGCCGGTTCCGCGGGCGGGCGCCCATCCGAAGAATGCGAGGCATCCCGGTGCCGGAGCGCCGCCGCCCACCGATTCCCGCATCCTCGTTACCCTTCCGGAGTTGCCATGTCCGCCCTGCCGCTGACTTCGCCCTCGACACCCACCGTGACATCGACCTCGACCGCCTCGCCGCCGGATGCCGGCGCAACGCCTTCGGCGCCGCTGATCGTCCTGCTGGCCGCATCGGCCGGCCTGGGCGCCGCGTCGCTCTACTACAGCCAGCCGATCCTGGCCCCGCTGGCCGAGGATCTGCACGCCTCCACCGGCGGCATCGGCGCGGTGCCGATGCTCACCCAGCTCGGCTACGCCGCCGGCATCCTGCTGCTGACGCCGCTGGGCGACCGCTTCGACCGCCGCCGCGTGATCCTCACCAAGTTCGTGCTGCTGATCGCGACCCTGCTGATGAGCGGCTTCGCACCGGGCTTCGCGCCCTTCCTGGTCGCCAGCGCGCTGCTGGGACTGACGGCGACGCTGGCGCAGGACGTCGTGCCGATGGCCGCGGCGCTGAGCCCGGCCGAGCACCGGGGGCGCATCGTCGGCCAGGTGATGACCGGGCTGCTGCTGGGCATCCTGCTGTCGCGCGTGATGAGCGGCGTCATCGCGGACCTGCTGGGCTGGCGCTGGGTCTACGGCCTGGCGGCGCTGGCCCTGACCGTCGCGGGCCTGGCGAGCTGGCGCTGGCTGCCGTCCTCGCCGCCGGCGATGCGCACGACGTATGGCGGCCTGCTGCGCTCGCTGGGCGGCCTGTGGCGCGCCTGGCCGACGCTGCGCCGCGCCGCGATCGCGCAGGGCTTGCTGGCCGTCGCCTTCAGCGCGTTCTGGTCGACGCTGGCGGTGATGCTGCATGCGCGCTTCGGCCTGGGCAGCGCGGTGTCGGGCGCTTTCGGACTGGCCGGCGCGGCGGGCGCGCTGGCCGCGCCGCTGGCCGGCCGCATCGCCGACCGGCGCGGTCCCGGCGTGGTGACGCGGCTCGGCGCCCTGCTGGTGGTGCTGTCATTCGCGGCGATGTCGGTCACCGCCTGGCTGGACCGTGGTGCGGCGATCGCCGTGCTGGTGGTGCTGGCCGTCGTCTTCGACTTCGGCGTGCAGGCGGCGCTGGTCGCGCACCAGACCATCGTCTACAGCCTGGACCCTGCCGCGCGCAGCCGCCTGAACGCGTTGCTCTTCACCGGCATGTTCATCGGCATGGCGACCGGCGCCGCGCTCGGCAGCCTGCTGCTGGCGCACTGGGGCTGGCTGGGCGTGACCGGCCTGGCGACGGTCGCGAGCGCCGCGGCGCTGGTCGTGCGGCTCACGGCTGACGAGTGAGGCGCCTGGCGGGGCAAGCGCCCCGCGTCTCTCGTCAGAGGAAGGCGGCGCGGATCTCGTCGAGGGCCAGCGGCACGATGCCTTCGTCGACGCTGAAGATCGTGCGGGCCTGTTCGCGCTGCTGCACCCGTTCTCCGCGAGCCCGGACGTGCAGGTCGAACAGCGTGTACAGATCCGGCCGGATGGTCTCGTGCATCGCGCGCAGCATCTGCGAGATGCGGCCGTGGTTGCCCGGCACCGCGTTGTGCCAATGGGGATGCTCGGTCAGCGCCAGATCCGCCCAGAGCATCTCGTGGCGTTCGAGATCCAGGATCAGTGGCAGGCAGATCTTCGTGTTGGCGCTGATGTCGATCTTGTCGACCACCGTCCGGGCATCGAAGGCCTCGCCCGAGCCGGGATGACGCCGCGACATCCAGCCGGCAAAGCATTCCGGCAGGTCGCAATAGGCCTGGGCCGTGTAGCTGTTGATGCACATCACGACGAAGCGCGCGCCCCGCTGATGCACCTTCGGGAGATCCAGGTCGATGAACTCCGCCGCGCCCTGTGGCGCGTCGACGATGTCGCCGCTGTGCACGCCGTAGCCCCCCGTCCCGCGCAGGTTGTAGAAGCCCAGGGCCTCGACGAGCCGGTATTCGCTGTCGAACATGGCCGCGGACAGGTCGATGTCGGTGCGGCCCCGGCCGTTCTTCCACCACAGGAAGAAGCGCAAGGTTTCCCCCATGGGCAAGGGCACGCGGCTCCCGCGCGCGAGCGTGCGCAGCGACTTGGAGGCGCTGCGCTGCGCCAACGGGATCATGTAGGTGCGCAGCGCCGGATCGATGTAGCTCGGGCCGAGTGGCGCGAGCTCGGCGAACCGCGCCAGCAGGGCTTGCTCGCACGCGTCGACGATGGTGGCGGCCAGCGCCTGCGGCACGGCGGGCCTCTGGTCCGCGATCGAGAAGATCTTCGACATCTCGCCTTTGGGCGTGAACGCGCGGATCGCCGGCGGTGCCGCGCGATGCCGGAAATGCGTCATGACCTGAAGCAGCACGGGCGTCGACACGCGCGGCGCGAGCGCCGCGAAGCGCGCCGCCAGTTCCGGCGTGGCGGCAGGCGAGCGCAGCAGGACGTCGAGCTTGCGCGCGTACTCGCCGGGGCGCTCCGCCAACCGGGCCGCGGCGGTGGCGACATCGCCCGTCGCGAGCGCGCGTTCGACGCCGCTGGCCCAGTTCGGAGGCGCCGTGTCGTTGCGCAATTGCTGGAAGGCCTCGTGCGCCTGCGGGAAGCGCTCGGCGAACTCGCCGGGATGCAGCCGCTCGCCCAATCGCTTCCAGGGCTCACGCCAGCGCATCATGTCCTCGACCGGACGGTGCATGCCCTCCAGGGCCTGGAGGATCAGCTTGCGCCAGGCGCGCCCCATGCGGCCGAAGCGCGTTGACGCCGCCAGCGACGCATCGCCTTCGAAGAGCGAGACCGCGACGCGCAACAGGTCGGTGGCAGTCCCGCACTGCGTCAGCAGGAAGGCATTGGCGCGCTCACCCGGCACCTCCCGCAGCAGCATGGCGGCCACCAGCGCGAGGTTCTCCTTGAAGGGGAACTTCGCGGGCAAGAGGCGGAAGATGCCCTCGCGGTACTGGCGGATGAACCAGGTCACATCCTCGCGATCCTGCTGCGACAGCGACGTGGGTGCGCCCGCCAGCTGGGTGAAGATCCGTTCGAACTCCTCCGGACTGCCCAGATCGAGCACGCGCGGCCGCTTGCCTTCGAGCGCCGCTTCACGGCGCGGCTCGTCATCCGGCAAGCGGCTGTGCGTGAGGTAGTGATGGATCGCGTTGAGGAACAGCTCCGCGTCCGACGCCGCCATCACCTGGTCAGGAAAGCCGGGATAGAACGGCCGGTGCGCCTGATGCGCGCCGGTGAGCTGGTGAAGCTCGCGAAGGAGATCGCGCGACACCGACGCAAGCCGAGCCGCGTCGAGCGTCGCAAGGCGCGCGGACAGTGCTTCGGACATGACGTAGCCCAGCCCCGTCAACTCCTTCTGAAGCGTGGCGAGCTGCGTGGACGTCGCCGCCCCTTCGCCGGCGGCCACATGCAGCTTCGATCGACGGCGGACAAAGATGGCGTGCAAGGTCGTCCCCTCCCCGGGCGCTCCGGAAAAAACAACGCCTGCCGGGCGGCAGGCGAAGGGCGGAAAGCGGAGGCTCTAGATCAGTGGAAGAGAAGGAAGAACCCCCATAGCCGCGCCGCGACCTTATCACGGGTGCCCGCCCCTTCGCCAACACCGCCTCTCGCGGGCCCGATCAGTCTCCGCGACCGAGGTAGGCCCGGATCGCGCTGATGCGGCCTTCGTCGTCAAAGTCCAGTACGTCGACCACGAACAGCTCGATGTGCCCGTCGACGACGATGCGCAGCTCGCCAGCGACGGAGCGGTCGCCTTCGAGCACGCGAAGCACGTCAATGCGGATCGACGCCGCGGATTCGAAGTTCTTGCGCGTCTCGGCGATCGCGGCATCGCGGCCCTTCACCGAAAGGTTCCAGTCGCGCAGCGTCACCTCGGGCGCGAGCATCGCGGCGATGCCGTCCAGGTCCTTCGCTTCGTAGCGGCGCAGGTAGTCGATAAAGATGGCTTGCAGGCTCATGAGGGGGTGTCGGACGGAAGGCAAGGAAGGCTGCCGCCAGGGCCGGCCCGGATCGCGGCGTATTGTGGCGCGAAGCGGCTGGCTCACACGCGGCGGAACAGTCCCGGGTAATCCACCACCAGGCCGTGCTCGTCGACCTCCAGGTCAGCGGTGAAGCCGGACCCATCCAGCGACTCGAAGCGATAGCGCCGCTCATCGAGCCGCGTATAGGCCTGAGCCTGTGGGCGGACGGTCAACGCGGTGCCATCGACCCACGCCATGCGGAACTCGCGCCGCTCGCCGACCGCCAGGGACACACGCCGGATCGGAAAGCTGTTGGTGAACGGCGTAGGCCAGATGTCGATGTCGAGGCAGCCCTCCAGCGCGGGGAGCGCCGCGCCGCGGTCATCGGTCCAGTGCCCCTGCCCATCGGTGGCCAGGCGCATCGTGCGCGCCGCGACACCCTCCCCGCCGATCAGCAACAGCGCCGCATCGCGCAGGCACCACTGCGCGTCCCAGTTCAAGCGGTAATGGAGGCGGAACGGTCCGCGTTCGTCGTCGATTGCAACGACCAGCCCGTCGGCCTGCCCTTCCGAGAGGCGCAGATGTTCGATGCCGACGTCCGGATGCGAAGCGCTCCAGCTCGGAATCCAGCAAACGGTGCAGGGGATGGGCGACATGTCGGCTCCTGTCCCTGGCTGGGCAATCGACGTGCGAGAGCCGCTCGGGTCAATCCTGCGAGGGCGCCGGCGGCGAATGGCAGGCCACGCACAGCTTGTTCCCGTCGGGGTCGCGGAAGTAGGCGCCGTAGTAGTGCTCGTGATACTCGGGGCGCAGGCCTGGCGGACCTTCGCAGCGGCCGCCGTGCGCGAGCGCCGCCGCATGGGCGGCATCGACCATCGCGCGCGAGTCGGCCATGAAGGCCGTCATCTGGCCGTTGCCCGCGGCGTGCGCCATGCCGTCGAAAGGACGCCCGATGAGGAAGAGCGGCCGCGGCCCCGGCACCGACTGCCAGCCGGCCCAGGGCCGCGAGGGATCACAGAAGCGCTGCGGCAGCTCGAGCGCCGCCATCAGCGGTGCATAGAACGCGAGCGACCGGTCGAAATCGCCGACGCCGATGAACACGTGCGAGAACATGGCGGTGCCGCGCTTACTGCGTCCGCCCGCGCCAGCCGAGGAGGCTCACGCCCAGCGCCACGAAGCAAGCGCCGAAGCTGCGGTTCATGATCCTCACGCGGCGCGGCGATGCCAGGCCGCGGCGCAGCGCGCGGGCCAGCACGACGTAGAAGCCATGCGCCAGCACGGCGCACAACGAAAAGGTCACCGTCAGCACGACGAAGTCGCGCATCGCCGTCTCGGGGTGATTCATGAACTGCGGAAACAGCGCGGTGAAGAACAGGATCGCCTTGGGATTCGTGAGCGCGACCAGGATGCCGCGCAGGAACAGCGCCCGGCGTGACAGCCCTGCCGTTTCGGCGGCGGCCGCGTCGCCATCCGCGATCGAGGCCATGCGCTCGCCCTGGCGCCATTGCTTGACGCCGAGCCAGATCAGGTAGCAGGCGCCCAGCAGCTTGACGACCAGGAAGGCCTTGGCCGAGGTGCTCAGCAGCACGCCCAGCCCGGCCGTCGTCGCGGCCGACACCGCCAGCAGCCCGATCGCATTGCCCAGCGAGCCGACCATCGCGCGCCGCGGCCCGACGCTGAGCGAGTTCGAGATCGCCATCAGCACGGCCGGTCCCGGCGTGAAGGTGACGAACAGCGCCACGCTGACAAAGCCCAACCAAGCGGTCACATCCACGACGAACTCCCAGCGCACGACACAGCGGCGATGTTAACGGCGGCGTTCTCGCAGCTAGGATCGCCCGATCGATTGACCCTCGAGCGGGAGTGCCCCATGCGATCGCTGTTCCACCTGGCCTATCACGTGCGCGACCTCGACGATGCCCGCGCCTTCTATGGCGGCGTGCTCGGCTGCGAGGAAGGCCGCAGCACCGACACCTGGGTCGATTTCGACTTCTTCGGCCATCAGATCTCGCTGCACCTGGGCGAGCCGTTCAAGACCGGCAACACCGGCAAGGTCGGCGATCACCTGGTCCCGATGCCGCACCTGGGCGTGATCCTGCGGATGCCCGAATGGCGCGCGCTCGCGGACCGGCTGGAGGCGCGCGGCATCGAGTTCGTGCTCAAGCCCAGCGTCCGCTTCGCCGGCCAGCCGGGCGAGCAGGCGACGATGTTCTTCCTCGACCCCTCGGGCAATCCGATCGAGATCAAGGGCTTCGCGTCGACGGACGGCATCTTCGCCACCTGATCGATGGACGGCCCGCAATGTCCCGGAGGGACGCGATGAGCGACGCCGTCGCGATCGGCCCCTTGGTCCTGCCGTGGACCTTCGTCCATCTGTGCATCGCGGTCGCAGTCTCGAGCGCCGTAGCCACGGTGCTTGCCCGCCGGCGCCAGCTGGATGTCGGGCCGCTGCTCTGGCGATGCCTGCTCGTCGCATTGCTGTTCGCGCGGCTGGGCTTCCTCTATCAATACAAAGAGCTCTACGTCGAGCATCCGCTCAGCGTCCTCAACCTCCGTGATGGCGGCTGGTCGCCCGAGATCGGGATCATCGCGATGTGGATGTACGCGACCTACCGGTTGAGGAACGCGCCGGCCTTGCGCGTACCGGCGACGGTGCCGCTGTCGATCGGGGCGGCGCTGATCGTCGCGGGGCAGATCCAGCTCGCGCTGCAGCCCGCTTCCGCGCCGCTGCCGGCGCTCCAGTTCACGCAGTTGAACGGGGAGCGCCTGGATCTCGCCGCGCACGGCGGCAAGCCGGTGCTGGTCAACCTGTGGGCGACCTGGTGCGGGCCCTGCGTGCGCGAGATGCCGATGCTCGCGCAGGCGCAGCGCGATCGCCCCGACGTGCGCTTCGTGTTCATCAACCAGGGCGAGGACGCGCCCCATGTCGCGAAGTGGCTGGGCGCTCAGCGCCTCACGATGGACAACGTCGCCATCGATGAACGGCGTCAGGCAAGCGCGACATTCAAGCAGGCGGGTTATCCGACGACGCTGCTCTTCGATGCGTCCGGCCGCTTGGTGGCCAAGCGCACCGGCGAGTTGTCGGAGCCCGCCCTTCAGGCGATGCTGACGCGGCTGCGCTGAGAGAGTCGGCATCGTGCCTCCCTCTGCATCCCACACCATGCAACTCCGCACCATCACGCTCGACGACACCGCCGCCATCGACCTGATCGCGCAGCGCATGCGGGCGACGCTCGTCGAGGTCGAAGGCGAGGAGGCTGGCGGTGGCATGTACTCGATGGACTGGCTGCGCGATCGCGTGCGATGGCATCTGGACGGGCGCGCCGCTGAAGTCGTCGTCGCCGAGGATCCCGCCGGCGCGATCGTCGGGCACACGATCTATCGGATTGAAGCGGACGCGGACGACGCACCCTTCGGCCTCGTCTCCACGACCTACGTCGTGCCGCAGGCGCGGCGGCTCGGCGTCGCGCAGCAACTGCTCGCGCGCGCCGAGTCGTGGTTCCGAGGACATGGCCTGCCCCAGTGCTGCACCTGGACCTCGTCGACGAACGCGCCGCTGATCGCGCTCTACGCGCGCAACGGCTTCATGCAAGTGGAGCGCGCCCTCAACGAGCTGACGCACACGCCCATGGTCCGCCTCGCCAAGCAACTCGCTGCACGGTGAAGAAACTCGCGGGTTGATCTCCCCTGAAGACAGGGCCGCGGGCACGCACCTTGCCGCCTCTGCGGCATGAACGCTCCATCCCGCACCGTCCATCTCTACCTCTTCGAGGGCTTCGCCGACTGGGAGGCCGCTTATGCGGTCGCCGGCATCAACACGCCGGAATTCCAGAAATCGCCAGGCACCTGGCAGGTGAAGACCGTCGCCGCCGCGGGCGCCAACCTGGCGCGATCGATGGGCGGTCTCTCGGTAATGCCGGACATCCGGCTCTCGACGCTGTTCCCCGACGACAGCGAGCTGCTGATCCTTCCCGGCGGTGCCGGCTGGGACAAGGGCGAGCACCTGGAGGCAGCGAAGAAGGCCAAGGAGTTCCTCGATGCCGGCAAGCGCGTGGCCGCGATCTGCGGCGCCACGGCGGGCCTGGCACGGCTCGGCGTGCTCGACGACCGCCAGCACACCAGCAACGCGCTGGCCTACCTGAAGGGCGTGCCGGAATACGCCGGCAGCGACCGCTACGTCGACGAACCCGTCGTCATCGACCGCGGGCTGATCACCGCCGGCGGCATGTCGGCGCTGGACTTCGCGCGCGCCATCTTCGAGACGCTCGACGTCTACGAGCACCAGACGCTCGAGGCCTGGTACCAGTTGAACAAGACCGGCCAGTCGGCCTGGTTCGCGAAGATGGCACAGGGCGAAGGACGCTGAGCGTCGCGGCCCGGTTGCTTCAACCGCGTTTCAACCGCCCTTCGCCGCCGTCACGATCCCCTGCCCGGCCGCCCAGGCGCCGATGTCGTCCCGGCGGATCGCCGCGGCCATCAGGCCCGGGAACGCATCCGGCGTGCACGCGAACGACGGCACGCCCAGCGCCGCCAGCTTGGCCGCGAGCGCGCGGTCATAGGCCGGCGCGCCTTCGTCGCTGAGCGCCAGCAGCGCCACGCACTGCACGCCGCTCTCGACCAGCGACGCCGCGCGGCGCAGCAACTGCGGCTCCACGCCGCCTTCGTAGAGATCGGAAATCAGCACGAAGATCGTGTTGCGCGGCTCGCGGATCAGCGACTGGCAATACGCCACCGCGCCGTTGATGTCCGTGCCGCCGCCGAGCTGGACACCGAACAGCAGATCCACCGGATCGTCCAGCTGCTCGGTCATGTCGACGACCGCCGTGTCGAAGACCACCAGCTTCGTGCTCACCGCCGGCAGCGAGGCCAGCACCGCGCCGAAGATGCTCGAGTACACCACCGAGTTCGCCATCGACCCGCTCTGGTCGATGCACAGCACCACCTCGCGCTGCGGCCGCCGCGCCTTGCGGCCGAAGCCATGCAGCGTCTCCGGGATCACCGTGCGATGCGTCGGCTGCCAATGCCGCAGGTTGGCGCGGATGGTGCGGTGCCAGTCGATCTCCGCCAGCCGCGGCCGGCGGTTGCGCTGGCTGCGGTCCAAGGCGCCCGTCACCGCCGCGCGCATCGGCTCCTCGAGGCGCTTCATCAACTCGTCGACGACCTGACGCACCACGCGGCGCGCCGTCTCCTTCGTGCCCGCCGGAATCACCCGCGACAGCGCCATCAGGTTGGCCACCAGGTGCACGTCCGGCTGCACGCCCTGCAGCATCTCCGGCTGCAGCAGCATGTCGCGCAGGTTCAGACGCTCCAGCGCGTCCTTCTGCATCACCTGCACCACCGTGCTCGGGAAGTACTTGCGGATGTCGCCCAGCCAGCGCGCCACGCGCGGCGCGGAGTTGCCCCGGCCCCCGCGCCGGTCATCGCCCAGCCCGCCGTGGTCGTCGTAGAGCGCGCTCAGCGCCTGGTCCATCTCCGCCGCGTCGCCGTTCAGCGCGCCGCAGCTGTCCTGCGCCTCGCCGCCGAGCACCAGCCGCCAGCGGCGCAGGCGATCCGCGTCGTTCCTCTCGTCCGAGCCGCTCATGCGTCCACTCCCAACATCGCGCGCAGCAGCGGCAGAGGCAATGCCGCGCGCGCCTCGTCCCATTCCGCCCGCGCCGGGACCATCGCCGTGCCGCCGCCCTTGCGCGCCGCGCGCTGACCCAGGTCGCGGCGCTCGGCCGCGTCGAAATGCGCGAAGGTCCGCCGCACCAGCGGCAGCACGCGGATGAAGTGCTCCTCGTCGAGCCCGCTCAGCCACGCATCGACCAAAGGCCAGACGCCATCGTGATGCAGCAGCACCACCGCGTTGCGGTTGAGGAAGCCATCCAGCCACGCCGCCGCCTTGCCCGGCTCGGCCGCGCGCGACAGATGCAGCGAGATCGCCGTCCCCGCGTCCTCCGCCGTGATCAGGCCGTCGTCCAGCAGCAGCCGCGTACACAGTCCCCGCAGCAAGGCATGCGCGCCTTCACGCGCCGCGAGTTGCGCGATCGCGGCTCGCCATTGCGTGGAGGGCTCGGTCTGCCGCCCTGGATCGCGCAGGCGGATCGCCGATTGCGCGCCCAGCACGCGATCGCGGCACTGCGCGGCCGCCGCGTCGTCGAGCGAATCGCCCGCCAGCGGCAGGCTGATCGCCGCCCGCGTGACCAGACCGTCGAAGACATGACCCACCATCGCCGCGTCGGTCTGCCGCACGTTGCCGTAGCGGAAGACATTGGCGAGCGGCGGCAGTGCCGCCAGCAGCTGATCGGCATCCCCGGTCACCGCGGCGTGATCCTGCAACGCGCGCGACGCGACGATCACCGCCTGCGGCAGATCGGCCAGCAGCACGCGGTCCACCAGCTCGGCCAGCGCGCCCAGCGTGCGTTCGCCGCCGCAGCGCTCGGCCACCGCCGCGGTCGCCGCCTGCGCGACCGACTGGCCCCAGCGGCTGGCCTCGATCAGGCGCAGCGCGAATTCCGGCTGCCATTGCAGCGACCACAGCTCGTGGAAGGTGCCGCGCGAGGACTTGCCCGTGCGCGCGATCTCGCCCCACGGCAGATCGATCAGCCGCAGCCGGTGCAGCAGATGGCTGCGCGCCAGGTCGTTGGGCTGACGCAGGTCCAGGTCCAGCGTCTTCTGCGTCGCCTCGGGCTTCATCCGCAGCGACTTCTGCATCTGCTCGAGATCCCGCTGCAGCGGCACCGTCGGCACGCCGGCCGGCACCTGGCCGAGTCGGTCGCCGATGACCAGTTCGTCGCGGATGAAGCCGAGCACGGCCTCGTCGCCCAGCGTCATCACGGCGCGCGTGGCCTCGTGCAACTCGTCCAGGCCCGGCGCCGGACGCTGACGCAGCGCGGCCAGCGTGTCGGCCAGCCGGCTGGCCTCGATCAGGTGGGCGGAAGAGCAGTCCAGGTCGCGCTCGCGCATCAGCCGCGCGACGCGCGCCAGCCAGCCGATCGCGCGCGGCCGCCGCTCGCCATCGAGGCCGCTCTGCCACAGATGCTCGTACCAGCCCGGCGAGTGGATGCCGGCGCCGTAGCCGCTCTCACGCGCCAGGTGGCGATAGGTCCATGGCACCCAGGTGCTGCTGACCTTCAGCTTGGGCAGGCCCTTGAGCAGCGCCTGGTCCGCCTTCATCGTGATGTCCGCCTGCAGGCCGCCGAGGTGCCACGCGCCGCAGACCACCGCGATGCGCTCGAAGCCCTCCTTGCGCGCGGCGCGGATGCACTGCCGCATGTGCGCCTCGCGCAGCACCTCGCGGCGTGCGCGCGGCGTCTTCGGATCGAGCGTCTCGTCATCGCCGGATTCGGCGCGCAGCGTGGCCATCGCCTCGCCGATCGCGGCGAAGAGATCCTCGCCGTCGCCGCGCTCCTCGACCATGTGGTTCCACCACGCCTCGCCATCGGCGTAGCCCGCCGCGCGCGCGAACCAGTCCAGCGGATCGCCACGGCGCGAGGGCACGGGATCGGGCGCATCGGCGGAGACGGGCTGCGCCTGCTGATCCCCCGCTTGTTGTGCTCCGACTTGCTGTGCCCCCGCTTGCTCGGCATCCGGCTCGTTCCCGTCCGGCTTGTCGTCTTCCGAATTCAGCTGACCCGCCTGCTCGAGCGCCAGCGACACGCCCACCGGCAGGTCGATGAACCGCGCCGGCACGCCGGCCCCGGCTGCCCAGCGCAGGGCCTGCCATTCGGGCGAGAAGCTCGCGAACGGGTGGTACACCGCGCGGCTCGCGTCCTCGACGCCATGCGTGAGCAGCGCCACCGGCGGCGTCATGTCGGCCTCGAGCACCGCCGCGACGAGGCCATCCGCCTCGGGCGGTCCCTCGATCAGCACGCAGTCCGGCTTCAATGCCTCGAACGCGGCCAGCAGGCTGCGCGCGCAGCCGGGCCCGTGGTGCCGGACACCGAAGTAATGGACCGGATCGCTCATGGCCTCTCGCGGTTTCGCGCTCAGGACTGCTCGCGGCAGGCGCGATACAGGTCCTTCCAGTCGGCGCGTTCCTTGACGACGGTCTCGAGGTACTCGGTCCACACCACCTGGTCCTGCACCGGGTCCTTGACGATCGCGCCGAGCAGGCCCGAGGCCACATCGCGCGGACGCATCACGCCGTCGCCGAAGTGGCCCGCCAGCGCCATGCCGCTGTTGATCACCGAGATCGCCTCCGCCGTCGACAACGTGCCGCTGGGCGACTTCAGCTGCGTCTTGCCGTCCTCGGTGCGGCCGTTGCGCAGCTCGCGGAAGATCTGCACGATGCGGCGCACTTCCTTCAGCGCCGGCGGCTCGGCCGGCAGCTGCAGCGCGGCGCCCAGCTCCGCGACGCGCTTGACGACGATGGACACCTCCGCGTCCTCGCTCGCCGGCACCGGCAGCACCACCGTGTTGAAGCGCCGCTTGAGCGCGGCCGACAGCTCGTTCACGCCCTTGTCGCGATTGTTGGCCGTGGCGATCACGCTGAAGCCGCGCGTGGCCTGCACCTCGCCGCCGAGCTCCGGAATCGGCAGCGTCTTCTCCGACAGCACCGTGATCAGGCTGTCCTGCACGTCGGCCGGGATGCGCGTCAGCTCCTCGATGCGCGCGATCTTGCCGGCCCGCATCGCCTTCATCAGCGGACTCGCCACCAGCGCCGCCTCGCTCGGGCCGTTGGCCAGCAGCTGCGCGTAGTTCCAGCCGTAGCGCAGCTGTTCCTCGCCGGTGCCGGCGGTGCCCTGGATCAGCAGCGTCGAGTCGCCGCTGACGGCCGCCGACAGGTGCTCCGAGACCCACGACTTCGCCGTGCCCGGCACGCCATAGAGCAGCAGCGCGCGATCGGTGGCGAGCGTCGCGACGGCGATCTCCATCAGGCGCTCGTCGCCGATGTACTTGGCGCTGACCTCGAAGCCGTTCTCCAGCGTGCCGCCCATCAGGTAACGCAGCACCGCCCAGGGCGACATCGCCCAGTTCTCGGGACGCGGGCGCGTGTCCTGGCGCTTGAGCTCGGCCAGTTCCTCGGCGTACTGGTGCTCCGCGTGGCGGCGCAGGACCTGCGAGGCGGCGGAAGTGTCGGGCGTGGTCGTCATGGGGTCCTCGGGGTCGGATCCGGTTGAAGAGCGATCAGGGCGCGGCGCAGCGCGGCCGTCTGCGCGACGGCCTGCAGCATGTCCGCATAGGCCGCGGTCTCGCCGGCCGCGCGCTGGTCCGCGATCGAGCCGTAGGCGGACAGGCAGTCGGGATGCACGACGGCGCCGAAGTCGGCCAGCATCGCGCGCACGGTGTAGTCGTCCTTGAGCGTGCCGGCGCGGGCGCGCGTGAGCAGTTGCTCGGTCAGCGCCTGCGACAGCAGCGGGCCCAGCGTCTCGCCACCGCTTGCCGCCGCGATCAGCGCGGACAAGGGCAGCGTGCCTTGCTGCAGGTGACGCAGCCAGTAGCGCTCGCGGCGGGCCTGCGGCAGCCAGCCCAGCACCTGCGCCGCGCGGTGCGACTCGATGCCGGCGCCGAGGTCGCCGAAGGCGTGGTCGAGGAAGGCCTCGCACCAGTCGATTTCGCGCGTGGCGCCGAGCACGTCGAACCAGCCGCGCTGCAGCGCCTCGGCCCAGTCGGTCTTGCGCGCCCAGCCGAGCAGCTCGGCGGGCGTCATGCCGGTCGTTTCGGTCCACCAGGCCAGCGGCACCTGACGCACCAGCTGGAACAGCCACCAGCCGCGCTCGCCGAGCTTCTCCGCCTGGGGGCGCTCGGCGATGAGTTGATCGGCGGCCCAATCGCTGCCGGCAGCGGCCGGCGCGTCGATGACCCAGTGCTGGCGCAGCAGCACACGCTCGCTGCGCAGCAGCGGCGCGAGGCGATCGATGGCTCGACGCGGATGCGCCGCGCCGGGCAGCCGCAGCAGCAGGCCGAGCGCGACGTCGCGCACCTCGCGGCTGCGATCGGCGCGCAGGCGGTCGAGCAGCGCTTCGTCGTCGAGGGAAAGGCCGGTGGCCAGTTGCGATGCGAGATCGGCGCGCTCCTTCGCGGGCAGTTCGGCCAAGGCGGCTTCAAGCCGGGCGCGGCCGGCGGCGGCATCAGCCGCGCGCTCGCGGGCAAGGAAGGCGCGGCGCTGCTCGAGCGTGCCCTCGGTCCACTGCGAGTCGTCAAGGGTCTCGCCGCCGACACCGGCCGCATAGCGCCACTCCTCGCGTTGGCGGGCGAGCCACAGGCCGCGTTCGCCGAGCACCGGCAGCAGCGGCGCCCGCAGCGCCACCGAGCGCCGGCCGAGTTCGAGCGCCTGCGGCAGGAGCGTCTCGGGCAGGCGCAGCCCGGCGGCGGCCAGGTCCGCGAAGAGCTGCTGTTGGAGCCGGGTCGGCGCTTCGTTCAGCGCCCAGCGCAGCAACGATCGCAGATGTCCGCCCTGCCCGTCGGGGACCGCCGGCCNGCCGGTTCCGGCGGCGCGGCGGTCCAGGCGCGGTCCTGCAGGCCGGCGGCCTCGCAGGCCGCGATGACGGCCATCGCGCGCAGCACCTGATTCGACGGACCGTCCACGGCCAGCGCGGCTTGCGACGCGAGCTGGCCGATCTCGCCGGACCATTCGGGCAGCGGTCCGGGCTGGCGTTCGGTGCCGACCATCGCGATCGGCAGCAGCGGCGTCCAGGCGCTCATGCGGCGCTCCGCGTCCAAAGGGGCCGCGCCGATCCGGCGGCCCATGCGGTCAAGGGGCTCAGGCGCACGCCGTCCCATTCGCCCATGACGTCGAGCGGATGCGCGCCGGAGACCGCCATCAGCGACCACCAGTCCTCATCGCCCAGGCGCAGCGGCACGGCGCGGCCCTCGGCAGTCAGATGCGGCCCGGCATCGGAGGCGACAGGCGTCGCGTTCGAAAGCACCACCGGATGCAGCGACGCGAACGGATGCGCGGCGATGCGCTGCGCGACGCGCTCCCATTCGGCGCTCCAGGCCTGCGGGGTCACGCCCGCGGCGCCTTCGGTGGAGGCCGACTCCGTCGATGGCGTCTCGTCGGCGACCAGCGCGCGCAGCGGCGCGCCGCCAGGATAGAAGACCAGCGTGAGGTCCTTGCTGGAACCCGGCAGCCACAGTCCCTCGAAACCGCGCCCGCCATGCGTGTGGTCGAGCAGCCAGGCGCGGCGGCTGGAGCGCTCGCCCTGCAGCCAGACGCGGCGTTCGTTGAGGCGCGCATCGCGTTCCTCGACGATGACGCCGATGACGGTCCAGCGATCGCTCAGGCGCTCGCCCGTGGCGAGCACCTCCGCCTGATCGAGCGGCCAGCCGCAGAGCGTTCGCAGATCCGCCTGGACGGCGGCGGGCAGCGCCTCGCGCCGGCCGATGGCGTCGCAGGCCAGCTGCAGCAGGCCCAGGCGCGCCAGCATGCGCTCGGGCCAGTCCGCGCCGGCGCGCCAGCCATCGGCGGCTGCGGTGAGCCGCTGCCCGAGCCCGGGCGCCTGCGCGTCGACCATGCGGGCGGCCATCGTGCGCCAGCCGCGGATCGCGGCGTCGTCGAGCGCGCCGAGGCCGCGGCCGATCTGATCGCCGAGCCAGCGTTGCAGTTCGCCGGCGGCCTCTTCAATGCGACGCCAGCGCTGCGCCTCGCGCTTCGTCGCGCCCTCCGGATCGGCAAGCGCGGAGGCGGCCTGCGCGGGATCGACGCCGTCGGCGAGCTGGACCGCGCGCTCGGCGGCGCGGTCGGCGGCCTTCTGGTCGCGCTCTTCCTTCTTCTGCGCCCGCTCGCCACGCGAGGCCAGCCATTCGGCGACCCAGGCGGGCGGCTCGCCGCCGCTGAACTTCGACGCGTCCTGCGCGCGCAGCATCAACAGCGCGAGGCCATGCTTGCAGGGGAACTTGCGGCTGGGGCAGGAGCAGCGGAAGGCGGGACCGCTCAGGTCGACCTGCGTCTGGTACGGCTTGGAGCCGCTGCCCTGGCACTCGCCCCAGACGGCGGCGTCATCGGCGCCGAGCAAGGGCCACTTGGCCGGCGAAGTGAGCCCGCGCGCGGCCTTCGCCGATGCCTCGTCCGGCGCCAGCGCCAGCACTCCCTCCATGGTCAGCGTCATGCTGGCCCGCTCCCTGATTGATCGTTGTCCGGTCAGTTGGGGCGGAGTCTAGCTGGCCGTCGCGGCCCCAAGGCCCCAAGGCCGCACTGCCTCACGGCAGCCGTGCCAACGCCTCCAGATACCTCGGCGCGAGCATCAGCTCATCCCAGGTCAGCGGCGCGGACTGCGGCACCAGCGCCGCGCGGCGCGCCTCGCTGTCGATCGCCGGCATCCAGGCCCCGGTCGACTGCGCCACGGTCAGGCCGTCCAGCAGTTCATCGATCGCGCGGCCGCCCTGCTCCAGGCTCTGGTTGCACAGCAGCACCAGGTCGCAGCCCGCGTCCAGCGCCGCCAGTGCGGCCTCGGTGTACCCGACCGGCCGGCCTTCGATGACGCGCGCCGCCGCCATGCCCAGGTCGTCGCTGAACACCGCGCCGGCGAAGCCCAGCCGGTCGCGCAGGATGTCCTGCAGCCAGCGGCGGCTGAAGCCCGCCGGCCGGCTGTCCACCTTGCGGTAGATCACGTGCGCCGGCATCACCGCCGACAGGCTCAGGCTCAGCCACTCGAAGGGCCGCACGTCCTCCGCCAGGATGGTCCTCAGCGAGCGCGTGTCCACCGGCACGCCCACATGCGAATCGACGCTCACCGCGCCGTGCCCCGGGAAGTGCTTGCCGCAGCTGCCCATGCCGGCCAGCGCCAGGCCCTGCATCAGGCTCTGCGCCAGCAGGCTCACCACCCGCGGATCGGCGTGGAAGCTGCGCGAGCCGATCACCGGGCTCACCGACTGCCGCGAGGCGTCCTGGTGGTCCAGGTCGAGCACCGGCGTGAAGCTCATGTCGACGCCGCAGGCCCGCAGCTCCAGCGCCAGCACCAGGCCGGTGGCCGTCGCGGCCTGCACGGCGCGCATCGCGTCGTCCATCCACAGCTCGCCGAGCGTGCGCATCGCCGGCAAGGCCGTGAAGCCATCGGTGCGGAAGCGCTGCACGCGGCCGCCTTCCTGGTCGACGGCGATCAGCAGGTCCGGCCGCAGCGACTTGGCCTCGGCACACAGCGCCGTCAGCTGGGCGCGGCTCTCGAAGTGACGCGCGAACAGGATCATCCCGCCGGTCAGCGGATGCGCCAGCCGGCGACGATCGTCGGTGGTCAGCGTCGTGCCCGCGATGTCGAGGATCACCGGCGAATGCAGGGAATCGGTCATTGATCTGTCTCTCTCGTTGAACAGGCGTCATTGCGCCCGCATGGTTTCTGATCGCCGCTGCCGCCGCGAGGGCAGCGTCGCCGGCGCGGCTCAGTCCCGCGTCTCGACGACGACGAACGCGGTGGCGTAGTCCGTCTCGTCGCTGACGCTGACGTGGGCTCTCAGGCCCTTGGCCTCGAACCACTCGGCCAGGCCGTCGTGCAGCCGGATCTCCGGCTTGCCGCTGCGCGCCTTGACGATCTCGCAGGCGCGCCAGGTCATCGGCATGCGCATGCCCAGCCCGATCGCCTTCGAGAACGCCTCCTTCGCCGAGAACCGCGTCGCCAGGTAGGCGATGCCCCGCGCCGGGACCTTGGCATACCGCTCGCGGAACACCTCGATCTCGTGCGGGCCCAGCACCTTCCCGGCGAAGCGCTCCCCGCGCCGTTCGAAAGTGCTGCGGATGCGCCGGATGTCGCAGACGTCCGTGCCGATGCCGTAGATCATCGCGACCCTTTCATGCGCGCCCGGTGCGCGTCTCGTGCCCGCTGCGTGGTGCTTGCGTGCGCAAATGCAATCAGACGTAGGCGCGCTGGATGCAGCGCTGGTAGTCCCGCACCGTCTCGGCATAACCGAGCTCGAGCGCGTCCGCGATCAGCGCGTGGCCGATCGAGACCTCCGCCACGCCCGGCACCTCGCGCAGGAAGCGCGTCAGGTTGTCGCGGTTCAGGTCGTGGCCCGCGTTGATGCCCAGGCCCTGCGCCAGCGCCGCGCGCGCCGCGGCGGCGAAACCAGCCGCGACCTCCGCCTCGCGCGGCGTGCCGAAGGCGCTCGCCCAGGTCTCGGTGTAGAGCTCGATGCGCTCCGCGCCCAGCGCCGCCACATGGGCCATCGCTTCGGGCAGCGGGTCCATGAACAGGCTCACCCGCACGCCCAGCGACCGGCATTCCGCGATCATCGGACGCAGCCGCTCGGCATCGGCCGGCAGGTTCCAGCCGTGGTCGGAGGTGAACTGGTCCTCGCTGTCGGGAACGAAGGTCGCCTGGTGCGGACGGACTTCGCGGATGAAGTCCATCAGGTTCTGCGTCGGGTTGCCCTCGATGTTGTATTCGGCCTGCGGCCAGGCTTTCATCAGCGCGGCCAGCTCGCGCACGTCGTGCGCGCGGATGTGGCGCTCGTCGGGCCGCGGATGCACCGTGATGCCCTGCGCACCGGCCTCCAGGCACCGCTGCGCCGCGCGCGTCACGCTGGGGATGCCCAGGTGCCGCGTGTTGCGCAGCAGCGCGACCTTGTTGACGTTGACCGAGAGCGCGCAACGCGCGTCATGGCGACCGGATTCGGGAGCGATCAGCGGATTCATGTGAGCAGCTTCTGGACGTCGAGCAGCACCTGCCGCGTCCGCAGAGGACGATGGCCCAGATGATAGTGAAGCAGGCCGCGCAGCAGCGGCTTCAGGGTCGGTCCGGCGAGTTCGCAGGCCTGCTGCAGCGCCGCCTGGCTGCCATGCAGCAGCGCCGCCTGGATCTGGATGAAGGCCATGCCGGTGAGCTGCGGCGCGTCATGCGTGGGCACGATCACGCCGGACTCCGGCGCCAGCATGTAGGGACGCTCCGGATCGAGCGGCGCCTGCGTCGTGGCCAGCACGCTCAGGTCGGGCAGCAGGCCGCAGGTGGCCAGCAGCGTCAGCTCGAAGGCGCGCAGCGCCGCCTGCGCATCGTCCACCGAGGCCAGGCGCGGCAGCAGCGCCGCGTAGGCGTCGAACAGCCCCGGCTGCGGATCCTGCCGCGGCAGGAATTTCAGCAGCAGCTCGTTGACGTAGTAGCCGCTGAACAGCGCCGCACCGCTGGGCAGCGTCTGTCCGCCGACCCACTCGGCGCCGCGCAACGACTGCACCTCGGCCGCGCCGTCCTCGTTCATCTTCGAGGGCTTGGACAGCGTCACCTGCAGGCGCAGGAAGGGCAGCAGCACCGATCTCAGCTGCGAATAGGGCCGCTTGGCGCCCTTGGCGACGACCGCCAGCCGGCCGTGCTCGCGGCTGAACAGGTCCAGCACCAGGCTGGTCTCGCTCCAGTCGTAGTGGTGCAGGACAAAAGCCGCCTGCGTGGCGGGCGGCTTCGGCGCGCGGGTGGCCATGGGCGCGGATCGTCAGCGAGCGCGCGGCGCGCTCACTCGTAGCCGTAGCTTCTGAGGTGCTCTTCGCTGTCGGCCCAGCCGGAGCGGACCTTCACCCACAGCTCCAGGAACACGCGCGCATCCATCAGCGTCTCGAGCTCCTGGCGGGCCTCGGAGCCGATGCGCTTGAGGCGCTCGCCGCCCTGGCCGATGACCATGCCCTTCTGGGCGTCGCGCTCGACCACGATGGTCGCGGCGATGCGGCGCAGGTTGCCCTCTTCCTCCCAGCGGTCGATGATCACCGTCGCCTCGTAGGGCAGCTCGTCGCCGGTCAGGCGGAAGAGCTTCTCGCGGATCATCTCGGCGGCCAGGAATTTCTCGCTGCGGTCGGTCAGCGCGTCCTCCTCGTAGAACCATTCCTGGTTCGGGAGGTAGGGCTTCAGGATCTGGAACAGGCGCTGGACGTCCGAGTCCTTCTTCGCCGACAGCGGGACGAACTCGCTGAAGTTCCGGCGCTCCTGCATGCTCTTGAGCCAGGGCATCAGCTCGGCGCGGCGATGCACCGCGTCCAGCTTGTTGGCGATCAGCACGACCGGCTTGTCCTGCGGCAGCAGCGACAGCACCTTGGCATCGTCCAGGCCGAAGCGGCCGGCCTCGACGACGAACAGCACCAGGTCCACGTCCGCCAGCACGCCCTGCACCGTGCGGTTCAGGTTGCGGTTCAGCGCGGTGCTGTGCTTGGTCTGGAAGCCGGGGGTGTCGACGAAGACGAACTGCGCCTCGTCGACGGTGCGCACGCCGGTGATGCGGTGGCGCGTGGTCTGCGCCTTCTTCGAGGTGATCGAGACCTTCTGCCCGACCAGCGCGTTCAGCAGCGTGGACTTGCCGACGTTGGGCCGGCCGACGATCGCGATCAGGCCGCAGCGCTGGTCGCCTTCGTACGGCGGCGCGCCGATGCCGCCCTGCACCTCGGGCAACCCGTCGTCGTCGAGGTCCTCATCGAGGTCCTCGTCCCGGTCATCGCCGCCTTCGGGAGCGGCGGCGGCGTTGGGGTCCAGCGGGGTGTCGGGGGCGTGCGGGGCGTTCAGAGCGGGGTCCTTGGGAAGGGGGGCGCCGGCCGGGGAGGCGGACGGCGATTCGGACGTCGATTCGGGCGGCGAATCGGAAACGGATTCGGAAACAGAAAGGGAATCGGACGAGGACGCCGTCGGCGGCGTCCTCGGGGGTCTCGGTGCGTTCATCGCGGGCTCCGCGTCAGTCGCGCAGGCCGGTGCCGGGCCGGTCGCCGGCCAGCAGTTCATCGAGCACCTGCCGGGCCGCCTCCTGCTCGGCGATCCGGCGCGAGCGGCCCTCGCCGCGGCGCGACAGCGTCAGCGCGGCCACTTCGCACTCGACGGTGAAGGTCTGCGCATGCGCCTGGCCCCGCGTCTCGACGATGCGGTAGGCCGGCACCGCCAGCTTGCGGGCCTGCAGCCATTCCTGCAGCGCGGTTTTCGCGTCCTTGGCCCATTGGTCGATGCCGCTGGCGGCGATCGTCTCGCCCAGCAGGCGGCGGACGATCTCGCGCGCGGCCTCGTAGCCGCCGTCCTGGAAGGCGGCGCCGATGACCGCTTCCAGCGCGTCGGCCAGGATGGACGGCCGCTGGCCGCCACCGCCGCGGGCCTCGCCCTCGCTCATCCGCAGCGCCTCCGGCATCTGCAGCTGCAGCGCCAGGCGATGCAGGCTGTCCTCGCGCACCAGGTGCGCGCGGATGCGGGTCAAGTCGCCTTCATCCGACCCGGCGAAACGCTCGTACAAGAGCGCCGACACCGCCAGGTTCAGCACCGCGTCGCCCAGGAATTCCAGGCGCTCGTTGTGCTGCTGGCCGAAGCTGCGGTGCGTCAACGCGCGCTGCAGCAGTCCCGCTTGCGTGAAGCGGTAGCCAAGGCGTTGCTGGAGGGCGTCGAGCGCTTGCGGAGTCATGGGCGGGGTTGTGCCGTGCGGGCGGGTCAGTGCGACTCGCCTTTGTACTTGATCAGCAGGAAGGCCGGGCCGAACAGGGGCACTTCCTTGTCGTACGCGAAGCTGATCTTCACCTTGTCGTCGACCTTGGTGATGTTCAGGTCCTTGGGCTCGATGCTGACGATCGAGTATTCGATCTGCTTGGTGCGCTCGAACGAGTCACGCGCCGCCGCCACGGTGGACGGGCCATCCTTGGCGATCTTGTCGATCGCGCGCTGGATCGTGTAGTACTCCATCACGGTCGGCACCACCCGCAGCAGGATCACCGATCCGCCGCCAATGATCACCGCCCAGAACAGCAGTCCCAGCAGGCTGATGCCCCGTTGAATCTTCCGTGCCCTCATCACGCGTCGCTCCGCAAATAGTCGTTGGAACAGAGTAGTCGATCGTCGCCGGCGCCGCCTCAGTGGATGCTGCCGATGCGCTTCAGGTTGCCGAAGTTCATCCACACCACGAAGGCGCGTCCGACGATGTTCTCATCCGGCACGAATCCCCAGAAGCGGGAATCCTGGGAGTTGTCGCGGTTGTCGCCCATCATGAAGTAATGACCGGCCGGCACCTTGCAGGTCACGCCCTCGGCCGTGTAGGTGCAGTTCTCGCTGTACGGGAAGTCCCACTGCTTGCGGATGACGCCCGGCGACTCCGGGGCGACCAGGATCTGGTGCTCGACCGCGCCCAGCTTCTCGGTGAAGCGCGGACGGAAACGCATCGAGCCCGGATCCTCGTCGAAGTACTCGCCCTGCGAGACGGTCTCCACCAGCTTGCCGTTGAGGTACAGCTTCTGGTTGAGGTAGGCGATCTCGTCGCCGGGCAGGCCGACGGCGCGCTTGATGTAGTCGACGCTGGGGTTCTGCGGGAAGCGGAACACGACCACGTCGCCACGCTGCACATCGTTGTTGCTGATGATCTTCTTGTTGATCACCGGCAGACGGATGCCGTAGTGGTACTTGTTCACCAGGATCAGGTCGCCGATCAGCAGCGTCGGCACCATCGAGCCCGAGGGGATCTTGAACGGCTCGAACATGAACGAGCGCAGCAGGAACACGATCAGGATCACCGGGAACAGGCCGGCGGTCCAGTCCAGCCACCAGGGCTGGCGCAGCAGTTCCTCCCGGGCGCCTTCCACGTCGCCATCGACGCGCTGGATGCCCTGCGCGGCCAGCGAGGCTCGACGCGCCGCGTCGCTCTCGCCCAGGCGGACCGCGGCGCGACGGCGCGCGGGCTCGAAGTGGAAGCGCTCGGCCAGCCAGTAGGCCAGCGTCACCGTGGTGAGGATCAGCAGCAGCAGCGAGAAGTTGCCGTTCCAGTAGCCCGTGTACCAGCCGCCCAGGTAGGCGATCAGGGCGGCGTACAGCAGCCCGGTCAATGCGCTCATGGCTTTCATTCTTCGACTTGGAGGATGGCCAGGAAGGCTTCTTGCGGCACCTCCACCGAACCGATTTGCTTCATGCGCTTCTTGCCGGCCTTCTGCTTCTCCAGCAGCTTGCGCTTGCGGGTGATGTCACCGCCGTAGCATTTTGCCAGCACGTTCTTGCGCAGCGCCTTGATGTTCTCGCGCGAGATGATGTTGGCGCCGATGGCCGCCTGGATCGCCACGTCGTACATCTGGCGCGGGATGATCTCGCGCATCTTCGCGGCCACCTGGCGGCCGCGGAACTGGGACTGCGAGCGGTGCACGATCAGCGACAGCGCATCGATCCGGTCGCCGTTGATCAGCATGTCGACCTTGACGACGTCGGAGGCGCGGTATTCCTTGAACTCGTAGTCCATCGACGCGTAGCCGCGCGAGACCGACTTCAGCTTGTCGAAGAAGTCCAGCACGATCTCGGCCAGCGGGATCTCGTAGGTCAGCATGACCTGGCGGCCGTGGTACGCCATGTTCAGCTGCACGCCGCGCTTCTGGTTGGCCAGCGTCATCACCGGGCCGACGTATTCCTGCGGCATGTACAGGTGGACCGTCACGATCGGCTCGCGGATCTCGCCGATCTTGCTCTGCTCGGGCATCTTGGACGGGTTCTCGACCTCGATCACCTCGCCGTCGCCCAACTGGACTTCGTACACCACGCTCGGCGCGGTGGTGATCAGGTCCTGGTCGAATTCGCGCTCCAGGCGCTCCTGCACGATCTCCATGTGCAACAGACCCAGGAAGCCGCAGCGGAAGCCGAAGCCCAGCGCCTGCGAGACTTCCGGCTCGAAGCGCAGCGAGGCGTCGTTCAGCTTGAGCTTTTCCAGCGCGTCGCGCAGCTGGTCGTACTCGCTCGCCTCGGTCGGGTACAGGCCGGCGAAGACCTGGGGCTGGATCTCCTTGAAGCCGGGCAGCGCCTCGGCGGCGGGGCCGAGGTTGTTGGGCAGCTTCTTTTCCAGCGTGATGGTGTCGCCCACCTTCGCCGCGGCCAGCTCCTTGATGCCGGCGATGATGAAGCCGACCTCGCCGGCGTTCAGCTGGTCGCGGTTCTCCGACTTCGGCGTGAACACGCCCAGGTGCTCGGCCGGGTAGACGGCGTTGGTGGCCATCATCCGGATGCGCTCGCCCTTCTTCAGCGTGCCGTCGACGACGCGCACCAGCATCACGACGCCGACGTAGTTGTCGAACCACGAGTCGATGATCATCGCGCGCAGCGGCGCCTCGACCACGCCCTTGGGCGGCGGCATGCGGGCGATGACGGCCTCGAGGATGTCGTCGATGCCCATGCCGGTCTTGGCCGAGCACGGGATCGCGTCGGTCGCGTCGATGCCGATGACGTCCTCGATCTCCGCCTTGGCGCCGTCCGGATTGGCCTGCGGCAGGTCCATCTTGTTCAGGACCGGGATCACCTCCACGCCCAGCTCCAGCGCGGTGTAGCAGTTCGCCACCGTCTGGGCCTCGACGCCCTGGCTCGCGTCCACCACCAGCAGCGCGCCCTCGCAGGCGGACAGCGAGCGGCTCACCTCATAGGAGAAGTCCACGTGCCCGGGGGTGTCGATCAGGTTCAGGTTGTAGACCTGTCCGTCGCGCGCCTTGTACTGCAGCGCGGCGGTCTGGGCCTTGATCGTGATGCCGCGCTCGCGCTCGATGTCCATCGAGTCCAGCACCTGCGCTTCCATCTCCCGGTCGGACAGCCCTCCGCAGCGCTGGATGATCCGGTCGGCCAGCGTGCTCTTGCCGTGGTCGATGTGGGCAATGATCGAGAAATTGCGGATGTGGTTCATGGACTCGGACGGAGACCGCGAACTCGCCCGCCACGCCAGCGGCCCTCGAGCGGGGCACGCTGAGACGACGCTGCGGACGGTCGGTCGGGCGGTGTTGCACGGTCCTTCTCAGGACCCGAACAGGACATAAAAAAAAGGCACGTCGAAACGGTGACGCGCCTTCCAACAAAACGTATGGCAACTGCTTGTTGGGCTTTCATTGTAGCCAAAAGCCCCGCCCTGGAAACCGCATGGATGCGAGCTTCTCGCGCGTTGCCCTTCGCCAACAGCGATTTCATGCACAGGTTATCCACAAAACTTGGGGGCATCCTGTGGATCGCTGAGCCCATCAAAATGGAGCCTTCCGATTCACCGTCGGAACAGCGACAAAGCTGCCCGAACGCGCCCGGATTGTAGCGGAGCGAGGCACCAATGCCTCGCCTTGGTCACAGCCGTTAGCAAGCACCAACCGACGGCCGGACGTGCCGCGCGTCACGAATCACCGGCCTGGGATTCCGCATTGCGGAAAGCCCCAGGCCGGCGCTGGGTTGACGCTGGCGGCGCTCAACCCTTGCCCGGCTTGATCACGACGTAGGTGGCGACCTCGCCGCGGCGGACGAGCATCTGCAGCGATTTCCCCTTCTCGACCTTCGCCAGCGCCGCCTGGAATTGCTTGATGGTCTTCACCTCGGCGTTGTTGGCCGAGAGGATCACGTCGCCGGCCTTCAGGCCTGCGCGCGCCGCCGGCCCCTCGGCCGTGTCGATGCGCAAGCCGCCGTCCACCTTCAGTTCCTTGCGCTGCGCTTCGCTGAGCTCGCTGACGGTCAGGCCCCAGGCCTGCGCGCCGGTGGCGGCCGGCGTTTCAGCCTCCGGCGCGGCGGGCGTGCGGTCATCCGGCAGCGCATCGAGCGTCGCGACCAGGTCCTTGTAGGCGCCGCGGCGGAACACCTGCAGCGGCACCTTCGTGCCCGGCTTGGTCGCGGCGGCAAGCCGACGCAGGTCGACCGCCTTCTCCACGGTCTTCCCGTCGAACTTGGTGATCACGTCGCCCAGTTGGAGGCCAGCCTTCTCGCCGGGACCCGCCGGCGTGATGCGACTGATCAGCGCGCCCTGCGGCTTGCCCAGGCCGATGGCCTCGGCGACCTCCTTGCTGACGTCGTCCGGATACACGCCCAGCATGCCGCGCGTCACCCGTCCGCTGGCGCGGAGCTGATCGGCCACGCGCATCGCCTCGTCGATCGGG
Organism: Roseateles sp. 22389; assembly: GCF_052044995.1. NCBI lineage: Bacteria > Pseudomonadati > Pseudomonadota > Betaproteobacteria > Burkholderiales > Sphaerotilaceae > Roseateles > Roseateles sp. 22389. The sequence goes on along the minus strand of NZ_JBQEOF010000001.1, from coordinate 305,717 downwards.
ATCGCGAACGAGATCCCCATGAACCCGCCCGACTGGCTGTAGATCTGCGAGTTGATGCCCACCACCTCGCCACGCAAGTTGAGCAGCGGCCCCCCGGAGTTGCCGGGGTTGATGGCGACGTCGGTCTGGATCAGCGGCAGCAGGTCACCGGTGTCGCGCGCCTTGGCGCTGACGATGCCGGCCGTCACCGTGTTGTCGAAGCCGAAAGGCGAGCCGATGGCCATGACCCATTCGCCGACCTTGAGCTTGCCGACATCCCCCATCCGCAGCAGCGGCAGGTTGCTCGCCTCGATCTTCAGCACGGCGACGTCGGTGCGGCGATCCAGGCCCACGACCTTGGCCTTGAACTCACGCTTGTCGGTCAGCGTGACCATGACCTCGTCGGCGTCGTCGACGACATGGGCATTGGTCATCACGAAGCCGTCGGCTCCGATCACGAAGCCCGAACCGAGGCCGCGACGCTGCGGCGCGTCGTCATCCTCGTCGTCGTCCGGTGCCGGCGCGGGGGTGGCGCCAGGCGGCGTGCGGCGCTGCGGCGGCACCGGGATGCCGAAACGGCGCAGCAGTTCGCGCATCTGTTCATCGACCTGCGCATTCGCGACCTTGACCTTCTCCGAGGTCCGGATATTGACGACAGCCGGCCCGGCCTGCTCCACCAGGGCGCTGAAGTCGGGCAGCGCGCGCGCCAGATCGGGCGTGGCGACCGGCACGGCGGCGGGGGTCGCGGGCTTCGTCGCGGTCTGGGCGCTGACGCCCAGCGACCCGCTCATCAGGGCGGCGCCGGCGATCGCCAGGGCAAGACGTGAAGGGATGCGGGAACGATCGGAGTTGGGCATGAACACTCGCAGGTGGCGATGCAGGGTCGAAAGGCTCACATCATGCCCGCATTTCGAAACGGGCATGAGTCAGCCTCGAGCGAGGAACAGGTGAAGCCGCAGCAGCGTCCATTGGGCGCCGAGCGCGCCGCGCGAGGCGGCGATCCAGCGCACCGGCTGCCGGCCTCGGCGGAGGGCGCCGTCGGCCGCCACAACGGGGCTCAGCCGCAGCAGCATCCACCGTTCGATGTCGATGAAGACGTCCGGCGTGACGGCAAGCGGCTCGCCCGCCCGCAGCCACCACCATTGCGCGCCGTCCCACCGCAGGACGTCCGGGGCGCGCTCACGGACCGGTAGTGCCGCAGCCGCGAGCGCAATGCCCAGGGGGCCGAGCAGCATCGCGAGGTCTGACGCCTGCGCGAAGAAACCCGCCTGCCGCAGCACGGCGGCCACGGCTGCGGCGCTACCTGCGGCCAGCACGGCGCGCTGCAGGCGCTCCCAGCGCGCATCGCGCGGCAATGAAAAACGCCGGGCAGCAGCCCGGCGTGGTGTCGATCGGTCCGGCGTCATCGGTCGCCGCCCGTGTCGAGGGGCCTGGATCAGACCCGCTTGAAGATCAGCGTGCCGTTCGTGCCGCCGAAGCCGAAGTTGTTCTTCGCGGCGTACTCGATCGGCATCTTCCGCGCCTCATTGGCGCAATAGTCCAGGTCGCACTCGGGATCCTGGTTGAAGATGTTGATCGTTGGCGGAGCGACCTGGTCGTGGAGCGCCTTGACGGTGAAGACGGACTCGATGCCGCCCGCACCGCCCAGCAGGTGGCCGGTCATCGACTTCGTCGACGACACCACCAGGCCATTCTTCGCATACGCGCCGAAGGCCTGTTTGATCGCGTTGGTTTCGTTGGCGTCGCCCAGCGGCGTGGATGTGCCGTGCGCGTTCATGTACTGGATCTGGTCCGCGTTCAGGCCCGCGTTGCGCAGCGCGTTGCGCATCGAGCGCGTCGGGCCGTCCACGTCGGGCGCGGTCATGTGGTACGCGTCGGCGCTCATGCCGAAGCCCACCAGTTCCGCGTAGATCTTCGCGCCGCGCTTCTTGGCGTGCTCGTACTCCTCGAGCACCAGCACACCGGCGCCCTCGCCCAGCACGAAGCCGTCGCGATCCTTGTCCCAGGGACGGGACGCGGTCTTCGGGTCGTCGTTGCGGGTGGACAGCGCGCGGGCCGCGGCGAAACCGCCGACACCCAGCGGCGACACCGTCGACTCCGAGCCGCCGGCGACCATGACGTCGGCGTCACCCGCCTCGATCATGCGGCCGGCCTGGCCGATGCTGTGCAGCCCCGTCGTGCACGCCGTCACGATCGCCAGGTTCGGGCCCTTGAACCCGCACTGGATCGAGACGTGGCCCGAGATCATGTTGATGATCGACGCCGGCACGAAGAACGGACTGATGCGGCGCGGGCCGCGATTGGTCAGTTCCGCGTGGGTCTCCTCGATCATCGGCAGGCCGCCGATGCCCGAGCCGACCAGCACGCCGATGCGTTCCGCCAGTTCGGGGCTGAGCGCGTCGCCGGTGGGCAGACCCGAGTCGCGGATCGCCTGCAGCGAGGCCGCCAGCCCGTAATGGATGAACGTGTCCATGTGCCGGGCTTCCTTCGCGGGGATGTAGTCATCCACCTTGAAGTCCTTGACCTCGCCAGCGAAATGGCAGGCCAGGGGGCTGGCATCGAAACGGGTGATGGTGTCGATGCCGGACTTGCCAGCCACGATGTTGGCCCAGCCCTGCTCGACCGTGTTGCCCACGGGCGAGATCAGGCCGAGACCGGTGACGACGACGCGACGACGGCTCATGCTGCTTGCTTACGCCTTCTGGTGCTTGACCGCGTAGTCGATCGCCAGTTGAACGGTGGTGATCTTCTCGGCCTCTTCGTCCGGGATCTCGATGCCGAACTCGTCTTCGAGGGCCATCACCAGTTCCACGGTGTCCAGAGAATCAGCGCCCAGATCGGCGACGAAGGCCTTTTCATTGGTCACATCGGCTTCGGGCACGCCGAGTTGCTCGGCGATGATTTTCTTGACACGTGCTTCGATATCGCTCATGACTCCTCCAGGAGGGGTTTGCTAGAACAACCCGGGATTCTAAGGCCTTAGAGTGGCGCCCCTAGTTCGGACCTCCCGAGGCGCGCCTTCCTCGATGGATACGGCGCGCGCTCGCACTCTATCAGCCCCACACCGGCCGGGTGAATCCGGTGGGTGGCCCGCCCGCGAGGGGCGGCTTCCACCTCAATTCATGTACATGCCGCCGTTGACATGCAGCTCGACGCCGGTGATGTAGCCCGCCTCGGGCGACGCCAGGAAGGCGACGGCATGCGCGATCTCGGCCGGATCGCCCAGGCGGCCCGCCGGAATCTGCGCCAGCAGCGCGGTCTTCTGCGCCTCGGGCAGCACGTCCGTCATGTCGGTGGCGATGAAGCCGGGGGCGACGCAGTTCACCGTGATCGAGCGGCTGCCCAGTTCCCGTGCGAGGGCACGCGTCATGCCCGCCACGCCGGCCTTGGCGGCCGCGTAGTTGGCCTGGCCGGCATTGCCGGAGGCGCCCACCACCGAGGTGATGTTGACGATGCGGCCGTAGCGCTGCTTCATCATCGGCCGCATCACCGCGCGGCTGGCGCGGAAGACGGCCTTCAGGTTGGTGTCCAGGACGGCGTCCCAGTCCTCGTCCTTGAGGCGCATGGCGAGCATGTCCTTCGTGATGCCGGCGTTGTTGACCAGCACCTGGATGCCGCCGTCCTGCTTGACGATCGCGTCGATCAGCGCATCGACGGCCGCGCCGTCATTGACGTTGAGCACCGCGCCGCGACCGCCGTGCGGCGCCAGCGCCTCGGTGATGGCCTGCGCGCCGGACTCGCTGGTCGCGGTGCCGATCACGACGAAGCCCTTCTGGGCCAGCGTCAGCGCGATCGCGCGGCCGATGCCGCGGCTGGCGCCGGTCACCAGCGCCACTTGCTTGTTGTCGGACATGGGGGGAACCTCGGAAAGGATTCGGGGAAAAGGAGTTCGGGCCTCAGGCCTCAGGCCAGCAGGGCCTTGGCCTCGGCCAGCGAGGCCGGGTCGAGCACGGTGGCGCTGGCCAGTTCGGCATCGATGCGCTTGGCCATGCCGGCCAGCACCTTGCCCGGGCCGCATTCGATGACGGTGCTCAGGCCGCGCGCCTTGAGCGCCTGCACCACCTCGACCCAGCGCACCGGGCCGAAGGCCTGGCGGAAGAGCGCGTCGCGCAGCGCCTGGGCGTCGTCGGTCACGGCGACGTCGATGTTGTTGATCACCGGGAAGGCGGCCGGCTGGAAGGTCACCGCGGCGAGCTTCTCGCGCAGGCGGTCGGCGGCCGGCTTCATCAGGCTGGAGTGGAACGGCGCGGACACCGGCAGCGGCAGCGCGCGCTTGGCGCCCGCGGCCTTGAGCGCCTCGTTGGCCTTCTCCACGCCGGCCTTGGAGCCGGCGATCACCGTCTGCTTCGGGTCGTTGAAGTTGACCGCCTCGACCACCTCGCCCGATGCGGCCGCGACCTGCTGGCAGACCTCGCGCACCACGGCGGCGTCCAGGCCCAGGATCGCGGACATCGCGCCGGTGCCGACCGGCACGGCTTCCTGCATCGCCTGCGCGCGGAAGCGCACCAGCGGCAGCGCGTCCGACAGGCTCAGCGCGCCGGCGGCCACCAGCGCCGTGTACTCGCCCAGCGAGTGGCCGGCGGCCGCTGCGGGCACCAGGCCGGTCTCGGCGATCCAGGCGCGGTAGTTGGCGACGCCGGCGGTCAACATCACCGGCTGCGTGTTAGTCGTCAGGTCCAGCTGCTCCTTGGGACCGTTCTTGATCAGCGCGCCGATGTCTTCGCCCAGCGCGGCGGAGGCCTCGGCCAGCGTGCGGACGACTTCCGGGTGATCGCCCCAGGCGTCCAGCATGCCCACCGATTGGGAGCCCTGGCCGGGGAAGACGAATGCGAAGTTCTTGCTCATGGCGGTTGGGTCCGAAGCTAACGAATCAGAGGGAGCAGAGGGGCAACAGGGAGCGGCGCGGGGATCGGCCACCGCTCGTCGCGCAACGACGCGACCGCCGAGCGGCCGGTGTCGCGTCCAAGGCGACACGCCGGACGGCCGGACGAGCCGGCTTCAAGCAGGCATCAGTAATCCAGCAGCACCGCGCCCCAGGTGAAACCACCGCCGACGCCTTCCAGCATCACCGTGTCGCCGCGCTTGATCTTGCCTGCGCGCACCGCGACGTCGAAAGCCAGCGGGATCGAAGCGGCGGAGGTGTTGCCGTGTTCGTCGACGGTCGCGATCAGCTTGTCCAGCGACATCTTCAGCTTCTTGGCCGTGCCCTGCATGATCCGGATGTTGGCCTGATGGGGGATCAGCCAGTCGATGTCCGCGTCGGTGCGGCCGGCCTTGTCCAGGACCGAGCGGGCCACCTTCTCGAGCACGCCCACGGCCAGCTTGAACACCGCCTGGCCGTCCATCTTCAGCAGCGGGTGACCCAGCACCTCGCCGCCGGACACGGTGCCCGGGGTGCAGAGGATGTCGGCGTGGCGGCCGTCGGCATGGAGCTCGCTGGCGAGGATGCCGGGCTCGTCGCTGGCGCCGACGACCACGGCGCCGGCGCCGTCGCCGAACAGCACGCAGGTGGTGCGGTCCTTGAAGTCGAGGATGCGCGAGAACACTTCCGCGCCGACCACCAGCGCCTTGGTCGCGGCGCCGCTCTTGATCATCGCGTCGGCGACGGTCAGCGCGTACACGAAGCCGGAGCACACGGCCTGCACGTCGAAGGCGGCGCAGCCGTGGATGCCGAGCTTCTGCTGCAGCAGGCAGGCGGTGGACGGGAACACCATGTCCGGCGTGGACGTGGCGACGATGATGAGGTCGATCTCATCGGCGCGGACACCGGCCGCTTCGAGCGCCGCGAGCGACGCGGGCAGCGCGAGGTCGCTGGCGGTGACCTGCGGGTCGGCGAAGTGACGGGCGTGGATGCCGGTGCGCTCGACGATCCATTCATGGGAGGTCTCGATCCCGTCGCGGGCGAGGCGTTCCGCGAGGGCCGCGTTGGTGACGCGGTTGGCGGGCAGGTAGCTGCCCGTGCCGAGGATGCGGGTATGGCGCTTGGAAGCAGTGGTCATGCAGCGTGGGCGGCGGCGGCCGCCTGGTCTCCAGCATCGACGCCCTCCTCATTGGCCGGCGCGGGGAGCGCCTGCAGCGTCGCGACGATGCGATCGTGAACCCGGTCTAGGAGCCGGTTGCGGGCCGCATCATACGCCCGGTTCAACGCCTGCTCGAAAGCGAAGGCATCGGCCGAGCCGTGGCTCTTGAAGACCAGTCCGCGCAGGCCCAGCAGCGCCGCGCCGTTGAAGCGGCGGTGGTCGACGCGATTCTTGAAGCGCTGCAGCACCGGCATCGCCAGCAGCGCGATGAGCTTGGTCCAGGGGGTCCGGGTGAACTCCGCCTTGATGAAGCTGGAGATCATGCTGGCCAGCCCTTCGGCCGTCTTCAGCGCGACATTGCCGACGAAGCCGTCGCAGACGACGACGTCGGTCGTGCCCTTGAAGATGTCGTTGCCCTCGACATTGCCGTGGAAGTTGAGCTGGTCATGGGCGGCGACCTCGCGCAGCAGTTCGCCGGCGCGCTTGATCGTCTCGTTGCCCTTGATCATTTCCTCGCCGATGTTCAGCAGGCCGACGCTCGGGTTTTCCTTGCCGTCCACCGCCGACACCAGCGCGCTGCCCATGACGGCGAACTGCAGCAGGTGCTCAGGACCGCAGTCGACGTTGGCCCCGAGGTCCAGCACGGTGGTGAAGCCGCCCACCTGGTTGGGCATGACGGTGGCGATGGCCGGCCGGTCGATGCCTTCGAGCGTCTTGAGCAGGTACTTGGCGACCGCCATCAGCGCGCCGGTATTGCCGGCCGAGACGCAGGCCTGCGCGAGCGCGGGCGAACCGTCCTTGCCCGGCTTGAGCTGCGAGAGCGCCACGCGCATCGACGAATCCTTCTTGCGGCGCAGCGCGACCTCGATCGGGTCGTCCATGCTGACGACCTCGCTGGCGGGGACGATGCGCACGCGCGGCCAGGCGGCCGCTTCCTGGAGCGCCTCGGGCAGGCCGACCAGCAGCAGCTCCGCTTGCGGATGCGCGGCGAGGAAGGCCCGGCAGGCCGGGAGCGTCACGGCGGGGCCGTGATCGCCGCCCATGCAATCCACCGCCAGACGGAGCGGCTCGGCGGAGGGCGATGAGCGGGTGGCGGGAAGTGCGGTCATCGAAACCTGAGGGGAAGAATCACCGGTCGAAGCTGCGACTGTAGCGACCTCGCAAGAAGCGTGCGCGACAGCCGACCCCAGCCGGCGCACGCGTCCCGGGCATTCCGGGGGCGCGCGAAGAAGGTGAGAAGACGACGGAAATGCGAAAGCCCGGCAACGCGAGGCGCTGAACCGGGCTTTCTTCTTGTCGTGAGGACCAGGCGGAAGGCGCCTTGCGGCGGCTTCCTGACCGGCTGATCGCGTCGATCAGGCGGCGTCGGCCTTGGTCTTCAGCACCTTGCGGCCACGATAGAAGCCGTTGGGGCTGATGTGGTGGCGCAGATGCACTTCACCGGTGGTCGGCTCGATCGCGGTGCCCGGGGTGCCCAGGGCGTTGTGCGAGCGGTGCATGCCACGCTTCGACGGGGACTTCTTGTTTTGCTGAACGGCCATGATTGATTCTCCTAAAGGCTTCGGCTGGCTTCGGTGGTTCGAGGCTTGCTCGGGCTCTCGAGAGAACTCGAGCTGTGCCGCGGATCCCACGAGGATGCTCCGCTACCGACGCCTCGGTCCCGGCGGGCCGCCCACATGGACGGCCATTTCGAACCGGGAAAGCCGGAAACTATAGCACAGCGGGCATCCGGGCGGCAATCCGGGCGGTGAACCCGTCGCATGATCGGCCGCCGCTTCGCGAGCACAAGGTCGCGCGGAGCCGCCCCGTCCCGCGCCTCAAGCCTTGCCGCCACCCTTCTTGAGGGCGGCCAGCGCGGCGAACGGGTTCGGGCGCTCCTCTTCCGGCGCCTCGTCCTCCTCGACATTGGCGTGCGGCAGCGGCTCCGGGCACTCGTCGTGACGCGGGACCACCGGCAGCTCCAGCAGCAGCTCGTCCTCGACCAGCTCGCGCAGGTTGAGGTGGCGCGCCAGCGCGAGCACGTCATCGTCCGAGTCCATGTCCAGTTCCGCGGCCATGTCCTCGTCCTTGACGAAGCGGAACCAGCGCGACACCGCCAGGTCCTCGCGCACCGGCTTCAGGCAACGCTGGCAGGTCAGCGCGACCTGCGCCTCGGCGCCGAGCTCGAGCCAGATCTGCGGCTCGCCGCCCTTGGGCGTGCGGGTCTCCCCCCGGGTGGTCCACCGAACGGGGGGCCAGTGGGCGGGATCGGACTCGGGCGCGGCCGATTCAGCCAGGCGCGGGAGGCTGGTGGCGGGCCACTCGCCCTCGAGCGAGGCGCCCTCCCGGGCGAAGGCCTCGACATCGAGCTTCAGGGGATCGAACGAACGCGGTTTCATGGGGCGCAAGTGTACGAGCCGGCTCTGCCCGGGTGGGAGAATCCCGCCCCATGACCGCCCTTCCCCGCCCGCTGATCCTGGGCTCCACCTCCCGCTACCGGCGCGAACTGCTGGAGCGCCTGCGGCTGCCCTTCGAGACCGCGGCGCCCGAGGTCGACGAAGCCCCTCGCGCCGGCGAATCGCCCGAGGCGCTCGCGCGCCGGCTGGCGCTGGCCAAGGCGCAGGCCGTGGCCGCGCGCTTTCCGCAGGCGCTGGTGATCGGCTCCGACCAGGTCGCGGACCTGGCGGGCCGGCCGATCGGCAAGCCCGGCACGCATGAGCGGGCGGTCGAGCAGTTGCAGGCGATGCGGGGCCGCACCGTCGTGTTCCAGACAGCGATCGCGGTGGTCTGCGCGGCGACGGGCTTCGTCGGCGAGGACCTGGCGGCGGTGCGCGTGCGCTTCCGCGACCTGAGCGACGCCGACATCGAGCGCTACCTCCGCGCCGAGCAACCGTATGACTGCGCCGGCAGCGCCAAGGCCGAGGGGCTGGGCATCGCGCTGCTCGAGGCCATCGATTCCGACGACCCCACCGCGCTGATCGGCCTGCCGCTGATCCGCACCGCGGCACTACTCCGCCGGGGCGGGCTCGACGTACTGGGCCTGCTGACCTGAACACCTCGCTTCCCGCCCCTGATTGCAAAGACTTCCGATGACCCGCGGCCGCCTCTTCCTCGTTCCCAATACCCTCGATTTCGGCATGGACGGCCAGGAGGTCGACCTCCGCGAAGTGCTGCCCGACGCGGTGCTCGCCCGCGCGGCGGCCATCACCCACTGGGCGGCGGAGAACGCCAAGACCACACGCGCCTTCCTCAAGCGCGTCGGCGCGATCCATGCGCTGGCGGTGCCGCTGCAGGAGCAGCGGATCGAGGAACTGCCTCGTCCGCCAAAGGGTCGCGCTCCGGCGGCGAGCGCTGCAGCGGGCGCGGCCGCCGAGGACAAGGCCTGGGCAGCACTGCTGCAACCGGCGCTGGACGGCCACGACCTGGGGTTGATCTCCGAGGCCGGCATGCCCGCGGTGGCGGACCCCGGCGCACGGCTGGTCGCCACGGCACACGCCGCTGGCGTGGAGGTCGTCCCGCTGACGGGACCGAGCTCGCTGCTGATGGCGGTGGCCGCCAGCGGCTTGAACGGCCAGAGCTTCGCCTTCGTCGGTTACCTGCCGGTCGACGCGGCGGAGCGCGCGACCCGCATCAAGTCGCTGGAAGCGGCCTCCGCCCGGGACCAGCAGACCCAGCTGATGATCGAGACGCCCTATCGCAACGGCGCGTTGCTGCAGGCGCTGCTGGCGACGCTGAAGCCGACGACCGCGCTGTCGGTGAGCTGCGGCCTCAGCCTGAAGGACGCCTGGACCCACACCGCCACGGTGGCGCAGTGGCGCAAGGCGCCGAAGGCGCTGGCCGACAAGGTACCGGCGGTGTTCTCTATCCTGGGCTCGCGCTGATCGAGCGCACGGACCGAAGGCGCTAACCGAAGGCGCCATGAACAAAGGCCGGACGCCTCGCGGCGGTCCGGCCTTCGTCATTCAGAGCCATGGGCCTCGGGCTCGAGCCCGGACCCGTTCGCCGCTCAGGACTCGCTGTCCGCGGTGACCGGCGGCTTCTTGGCGCCGAACAGCGCCGCCACCTTCTTCTTCGGCTTGATGTTGGCCGACAGACCACTGCGCGGCGCGTGCGCGCTCCCCTTCTCCCAGGACGGCGCCTCGGCGCGTTCGCTGACTTCGTAGGGCTTGTCGAACAGCGGATCGTAGGCCTGGCGCTGCGGCGCGCGCGGCGCCGAGGCATGCGAGCCGTAGGCCTCGTCGCGGCGATCCTCGCGCTCGCGGCGGAAGTCGCGGCGCTCGCCGCGGTCTTCGCGATCGCCACCGCGGTCACCGCCACGCTCGCCCCGGTCGGACCGCTCGCCGCGGTCGCCGCGATCGAAGCGGCGACGTTCGCCTTCGAGCTCGATCGGCTCCAGGTCCAGCTTGCGCTTGATCAGCTTCTCGATCTCGCCGACCAGGCGGGCGTCCGCCTTGGTGACCAGCGTGAAGGCCAGGCCCGAGGCGCCCGCGCGGCCGGTGCGGCCGATGCGGTGCACGTAGTCCTCGGCGTTGAAGGGCACGTCGAAGTTGAAGACGGCCGGCAGGTCGGCGATGTCCAGGCCGCGGGCGGCCACGTCGGTGGCCACCAGCAGCTCGACCTCGCCACGCTTGAACGCCTCCAGCGACTTCAGCCGCTCGTCCTGCGACTTGTCGCCGTGCAGCGCGGCAGTCTTCAGGCCGTCGCGCTCGAAGGCGCGGGCCAGGCGCGCGGCGCCCAGCTTGGAGTTCACGAACACGATCGACTGCGTGATCTCGCGCTGGCGCAGCAGCTGCTTGACCGCGGCGCGCTTGTCGTCGTCATCGACGCTGAAGAAGCGCTGCTCGACGGTGGACGCCGTAGCGTTCGGCCGCGCGACCTCGACCAACTCCGGCTCCTGCAGGTAGCTCTGCGCGAGCTTCTTGATCTCCGGCGAGAAGGTCGCCGAGAACAGCAGCGTCTGGCGCGTCTTGGGCAGGTAGCTCAGGATGCGCTGCAGGTCGGGCAGGAAGCCGATGTCCAGCATGCGGTCCGCCTCGTCGAGCACCACGTACTCGACATGGTTGAGCACCGCGTTCTTGGCTTCGATGTGGTCCAGCAGGCGGCCCGGCGTGGCGATCAGCACCTCGACGCCGGCCTTGAGCTGCAGCGTCTGGGGCTTCATGTCGATGCCGCCGAAGACGCAGGCCACGCGCAGGTTGGTGTGCTTGGCGTAGGCCTTGACGTTGTTGGCGACCTGGTCGGCCAGCTCGCGGGTCGGGGCCAGCACGAGGGCGCGCACCGGGTGGCGGGCGGGCGACATCGAGGCGTTCTCGTGCTTGAGCATGCGCTGCAGCAGCGGGATGGAGAACGCGGCGGTCTTGCCGGTGCCGGTCTGAGCGGCGCCCATCACGTCTTTGCCGGACAGGACGATCGGGATCGCCTTGGCCTGGATGGGCGTCATCGTCGCGTAGCCCTGGTCGGCCACGGCACGCAGCAGCTTGGGGTCCAGCGGCAGCGTGTCGAAACGGGGGCTTGGCGTCGGGGTGGATTCGGTCATGGGCGCGGATTATCCTCCAAGCCCCCGAAAGCCCCGGGAAACCACCGATCCCGGCGCGTGCAGCACCGCATGAAGCGGGCCGCGGCGTGCAGGATCGGCCTGCCGGATCAGGGCACCGAGCGGTCGGTCAGCTTGCGCTGGTCGCCGCGGAACACCATCCACTTAGGGGTGCGGAAACGCACGATGCGCCAGTACAGCGCGACGTAGGCGACGCCGAACAGCACCATGCAGGCGGCGATCGCCGGGGTGGAATCCCAGAACAGCAGCGCCGGCGCCAGCGACGAGAGGCACAGCGTCCACAGGTAGGGCGCGGTCATCGAGTTGCGGCGCGTCATCAGGCGCGCGTCGCGTGCGCCAATCGCCCATCGCATCAGGCGACGGTAGATGAGCGAGTGCAGATGGATGCCGTCCGGATCGCCGGGGCTGGTGTTGCGCAGGAAGCGGCGACGGTAGATGGAGAAGACCGTCTCGAACACCGGATAGATGCACACCATCAGCGCGAACAGCGGCGAGACCTGCGGATGGCGATGGATCAGCAGGATGGCGATCTCCGCCAGGTAGAAGCCCATGAAGTACGCGCCGCCGTCGCCCAGGAAGATGAGGCCGGCGGGGTAGTTCCAGACGAAGAAGCCGAGGATGGCGCCGACGCCGGCCAGCGCCCAGAGGGCGAGTTCGGTATCGCCGACCTGGTAGGCGACATAGGCCAGCGACAGCAGCATCAGGCTGACGCACATCGAGGACAGCCCGTTGAAGCCGTCGATGATGTTGACCGAGTTGGCGACGCCCGCGACGACGAAGACGGTGATCAGCACCGCGCCCACCGTGGTGCCGACGATGAAGTCCAGGCCGGGGATGTCGGTGCGGTTGATGGTCGCCTGGAGGAGCCAGCACCCGAGGGCCGCGGAGACCGCGGTGGCGATCAGGCGCTCGCGCGGGGAAACCTTCTTGGTGAAGTCCTCGATCAACCCGGCGCCGAAGGCCGGCAGGCCGGCCAGGAGCAGCAGCAGGCCGGTCTTGGCTTGGGGATGCTTGAGGAACCAGGCAAGCGCCACCATGCCGACCAGACCAACGAAGATGCCGACGCCACCAATGCGCGGCACGGGCCGGGCGTGGAACTTCTGGGGGCCGGAGAGGTCATGATCGGCAGACAGATGCCCGTGCACGGTCGACGAATGCACGACGTACAACGTGATCGCCGCCGCCAGTGCAAACGGGATGAGCAAATACAACATGGCCGGCAGTGTAACGATCGGCTTCCGGTCCTCGGCGGTTTTGGCGCAACAGCGCTGCCATAGAATGCCGCGCTGGCCGCCCCGACACCCCTTGCCACAAGGCACATCGGGGCGGCTCTCCCTTTCAGAGACGAGATCACGCATGGAACTTCGCGCCCAACGCGCCTCTTCGCCGGTGTCGACGATGACTCGATCCCTCCAGACTTTCCAGAAGCCCGCGCTGGCGCTGTTGATGGCCTGCCTGATGGCGGGACCGGCCCTCGCGCAGTCGATGGGAAGTGGCCAGACCTCGTCCGAGAACAGCAGCGATGTCAGCGGCCCGGTCCGGCTGAACTCCACGACGCGCGGCACGCAGGACGCATCGACGCAGCAGCAACAGCAGCAGCAGCAGGCGCAATCGACCATGCCGCGCGCGCCCAAGTACGTGCCCGGCGAGTTCGAGATCTACGTCAACAAGCTGCTGGGCCTGGACCTGACGGATCCGCTCACGCTGGAACAGCTGCGCCGCTCCGAGTCCGGCCTGGCTGAAATCGGCACGGTGACCCAGACGCAGACTGGCGCTGTCGGGAAGGCGACGACGATCTCCACCGACAACATCGTCCGGCGCCTGGGTGCCGACCTGATGCTCGATGCCCGCATGGGCTCGGACACCGACGGCCCGCGCCAGGCGCCTTCGGACTACCTGATCGGGATCGGCGACGAGATCCAGGTCACCGCCTGGGGCTCGGTGGACGCCGACCTGCGCCTGACCGTCGACCGAGCCGGTCGCGTCACGATCCCGCGCGTCGGCCCGGTGCTGGTTGCGGGCGTGCGCTACGGCGACTTGAACGACGTCGTGCGTGCCCGCATCGCGCAGGTGTTCAAGAACTTCCAGGTGAGCACCTCGCTGGGCAAGCTGCGCACGATCCGCATCTATGTGACCGGCTTCACCGCGAAGCCGGGCGCCTACACGGTCAGCAGCCTGGCGACGATCGTCAACGGCCTGATCCGCGCTGGCGGCCCGTCGGCGGCCGGCAGCTTCCGCCAGATCGAACTGCGCCGCAACGGCCTGGTCGTCGCCAACTTCGATGCGTACGACCTGCTGCTCAAGGGCGACAAGGCCAGCGACCGCGCGCTGCAGGCCGAGGACGTGATCCACATCGGCCCGATCGGCCCGCAGGTGGCGGTGCTGGGCAGCGTGAACAAGCAGAGCATCGTCGAGCTGAAGCCCGGCGAGACGATCGACGACGTGCTGGCGATGGCCGGTGGCTTTAGTGCGGTGGCGGACCGCTCGCGCATCTCGATCGAGCAGTTGAGCGAACGCAACGACCGCCGCGTGCGGGAACTGCCGCTGCCGGCGCAGGCGAAGGCCGCGGCGTCCAATGGCGACGTGATCCGCGTGTTCAGCAGCGTCAATACGGCGCTGCCGCTGGCCAAGCAGTACAAGCGCGTGACGGTGGAAGGCGAAGTGTCCCGCCCCGGTGAATACGTGCTGCCGCCGACGAGCACCCTGCAGGACGCGATCGCCGCGGCTGGCGGATTGACACCCCAGGCGTATGTCTTCGGCGCGGACTTCTCGCGCGAGAGCGTTCGGCAGTCGCAGCAGGAGAACTACGACCGTGCGCTGCGGGACCTGGAGACGGAGTTCACCAAGTACAGCAGTACGCAGCGAGCAGCCAATGCTGACGAGGCTGCGGCGAACACGCAGCGCGCCTCGGCGACGGAGCGCCTGGTGCAGCGCCTGCGAGCGGTGCGGCCGACCGGTCGGGTTGTCTTGCAACTCGAGCCGGACGCTCGGCAGTTGCCGAGCCTGACCGTCGAGGATGGCGACCGCCTGCTGATCCCCGCCCGTCCGACAACGGTAGGCGTATTCGGTAGCGTGTTCAACGCGGGCAGCTTCCTGCTGCAGAACGGCGCGTCCGTCGACGACGTCATGAAGCTGGCCGGCGGTCCGACCCGCGGGGCGGACGCCAGCGGCTCCTTCGTGATCCGCGCCAACGGCACAGTCGTAAGCGCGCGGCAGTCCAGCAGCGGTTGGTTGGGCTTCGGCTCAAGCTTGAGCGGCCTCCCCGCACTGCCTGGCGACACCGTCTTCGTGCCAGAGGAGATGAACAAGACGACGTTCATCCAGGAAGCCAAGGACTGGACGCAGATCCTTTATCAATTCGGTATCGGTGCGGCGGCACTCAAGACCATTCGAAGCAATTGAGGCGGTGCGCCGAATCAAGAGAAACGTATGAATACGAATGCCAAGATCTTCGTCACCGGCCATCGCGGCATGGTGGGCAGTGCGATCGTGCGACGCCTTGCCGCAGAAGGTTACGTCAATGTGATCACCCGCACCCGGAGCGAGCTCGATCTGCTGGATCAACCTGCGGTCCAGGAATTCCTGGCGCGAGAAAAGCCGGACTACCTGTTCATCGCCGCTGCCAAGGTCGGCGGCATCCAGGCCAACAATCAGTTCCGCGCAGACTTCTTGTATCAGAACCTCATGATCGAGGCCAACCTGATCCACGCCGCGCATCTGGCCGGCTTGCGGCGCCTGATGTTTCTTGGCTCGAGCTGCATCTATCCGCGCGATTGCGCGCAGCCAATCAAGGAGGAATACCTCCTCACCGGTCCGCTGGAACAGACCAACGAGCCGTACGCGATCGCCAAGATCGCCGGCATCAAGCTGGCCGAGAACTACAACCGCCAGTACGGCCACGAGTACATCAGCGTGATGCCGACCAATCTCTACGGTCCCAACGACAACTACGACCTCGCCAACAGCCATGTGCTTCCGGCGCTGCTGCGCAAGGCCCATGAAGCGAAGCTGCGAGGCGATTCCGAGTACATCGTCTGGGGCTCAGGCACGCCGCGGCGAGAGTTTCTTTATGTCGACGACCTCGCGGACGCCTGCGTCCACTTGATGCGACAGGGTTACACCGGCCCGCTGCTCAACGTCGGCACCGGCGAGGACGTAACCATCCGAGAACTCGCCGAGACCGTCATGGCCGTCGTCGGCTTCGATGGCCGCATCGTCTTCGACAGCACCAAGCCCGACGGCACACCACGCAAGCTGCTAGACGTCAGCAAGCTCGCCGCGCTCGGCTGGCGCGCCCGTACCTCCCTGCGCGATGGCATTCGTCTCGCCTACGACAGCGCCCCTTTCCGCGCCTGATCCACCTTTTCCAGAAATCTTCTCTCCATGTCACAACGCAAAGTCGCCCTGATCACGGGCATCACGGGCCAGGACGGCGCTTACTTGGCGGAACTGCTGCTGGACAAGGGCTATGAGGTGCACGGTATCAAGCGCCGCGCCAGCCTGTTCAACACCGACCGCGTTGATCACCTGTACCAGGACCCGCACGTCAACAACCAGCGCTTCAAACTGCATTACGGCGACCTGACGGACAGCACCAACCTGATCCGCATCATCCAGCAGGTGCGGCCGGACGAGATCTACAACCTCGCGGCGATGAGCCACGTGGCGGTCAGTTTCGAGACGCCGGAATACACGGCCAATGCCGACGGCATCGGGACGCTTCGCATCCTCGAGGCGATTCGCATCCTGGGCCTGGAGAAGAAGACCCGCTTCTACCAGGCCAGCACGTCGGAGCTCTACGGTCTGGTGCAGGAGATCCCGCAGAAGGAGACCACGCCCTTCTATCCGCGCAGCCCGTACGCGGTCGCAAAACTCTACGCCTACTGGATAACGGTGAACTACCGCGAAGCTTACGGAATGTACGCCTGCAACGGCATACTGTTCAACCACGAGAGCCCGCTGCGCGGCGAGACCTTCGTCACCCGCAAGATCACGCGCGCGATCGCACGCATCGCGCTGGGCCTGCAGGACTGCCTCTACCTGGGCAACATGAGCGCCCTGCGCGACTGGGGTCATGCAAAGGACTATGTCGAGATGCAGTGGATGATGCTGCAGCAGGACAAGCCCGAGGACTTCGTCATCGCGACCGGGGTGCAGTACTCGGTGCGCCAGTTCGTCGAGTTCGCCTGCAATGAGCTGGGCGTCGGCATCACCTTCACCGGCGAGGGCGAACAGGAGATCGGCACCGTGGCTAGCGTGGCCGACTCGGAGCGCGCGTTCTGCAAGGTCGGCGACGTTATCGTCAAGGTCGACCCGCGCTATTACCGTCCGACGGAGGTCGAGACGCTGCTGGGCGATCCGACCAAGGCCAAGGAGAAGCTCGGCTGGACGCCGAAAACGACTCTGCGCGAACTGGTCGCCGAGATGGTAGAGGCCGACTACCAAGCCGCCAAGCGCGACAGCTTGGTCAAGTCGGCAGGCTTCCAGGCCTACGACTACAACGAGTGATGGCCTCGGGGTGACCCGTTATCAGCCGCCGGGCACCCTTTCCTCGATGAAATCGAGGTAGATTCGATTGACTTCTTCCATGCCGAAGATCGACCGGACATGGCGACGCCCCTGGCGCCCCATGTTGCGCCGTTGCTCCGGCGTCATCGCGCAGATGCGCGCCATAGCATCGGCTAGTGCCTGAGCATCCTTCGCCACGCACAGCAGGCCCGTCTCTTCATTTCGGACGACGTCGCGGCAGCCGGGTACGTCCGTCGCGACGATGGGCAGTTCCATGGAAGACGCCTCGAGCAGCGCCCTCGGTAGTCCTTCGCGATAGGAGGGCAACACCACACAATCGGCTTCATCAAGCATGGGCCGCACATCGGTGACCGATCCCAAATAGTCGAATCGCCGTTCAGCCACCCACCGGTCGATCTGCGACTTGGGAATGGCGGACGGGTTCTCCGAGCCGGCGCCCCCGACGACGGCCGCCTCGAATACAACGCCGCGCTCGCGAAGCAGCTTGCAAGCCTCGGCGAACTCGACCAAACCTTTGTCGAACAGGAGTCTCGACACCACTAGGAAGCGGACGACACTGCCTTCCCCGTTCAGGCGGCGCTCTGCGCGCGGTGCGAAGTGATCCGTGTCGATACCCTCGCCGGGCATGATGCTGGCGGACTCGGAGGGCGCCAGCGCGTTGCGCACGAAGAGGTCGTGGTCGTCCCGATTCAGAAACCAGTTGCGCTCGGACCGACGGAGCAGGCGAGCATAGAACCAGCGGATGAGGCGCGGCACCAACCCCTCGTTGAGAAACGCATAGCCCAGCCCTGTGATAACAGAGGCGAAGCGGATCTTCTGTCGTGAGCACGCGATCGCGCCATAGATCACCGGCTTCACCGTGTAGTGCAAACAGAAGTCCGGCCGGCTGGCGCGGTAGATGCGCGCGAGATCTCGCAGCGACGCCCATTCGCTAAAGACATTGGCGCTGCGCGCCGAAAGGCGCCATTCGTGGTACTCGACGCCCAGGGCGACCAAGGCGTCGGTCCTTTCGTCACGAGGAGCGACCGCGATCACCTGATAGCCGTGTGCCTGCAAAGAGGTGATCAGGCCCGCCCTGAAATTGGCAAGGCCGAAGGACGTGTTGCAGCAGAGAAGGATCCGAATTCTTTTGTCTTGCATATCGAAGAGGAGGCGCTCCGCCAGAATCAATGACGTCGAGTCCGGAGAAGCAGCTTGACGCACGAAACGATCACCGCGACCAGCCAAAGAAGTCGCCCTGAGATCAGGAAGTTGCGCAACTGGGCCGCCGCCATGTTGGCATAGCCGTCCCGGGACCGGCGTGCGGGCCCCGTGGGCTCTACGTTGTAGAAGAGCAGCGTGCGATCGATGTTGGCGAATTCGCACTCGGGCTGCAGGCTCAGCCGAGCCCAGAGGTCGTAGTCTTCCGCATTGCGTCCACCAAGGTATCCCCCCAAGGTCGCGACGACCTCGCGCCGGAACATGACGGACGGATGACAGAGCGGGTTACGCCAGTAAAGCTGGCGCCGGATCGCCTCGTCCGTCACCGGCATTCGCACTTCCTGATGCCGCTGTCCGGTGGCATCCACCCACTGGAAGTTGCTCCCGACAGCGACGACGCGAGGATGCCGCATCAGATGATCGACCTGCAATGCCAGTCTGTCGGGTGTGCTGATGTCGTCGGCGTCCATCCTCGCGATGTAGCGCCCACGCGCCTCATGCAGCCCAAGGGACAGATTGAAGTTCAGGAGATGGAGTGACGAGACGATCACTCGCACCCGGGTGTCCATCGCATGTCGCCGCCTCAGTTCCGTAGCGATGGACGCCGCATCCGGACCATTGGTGACGATGAGCAGTTCGAAGTCACTTAGGGTCTGATCCAGACACGAGGCGATTGCGCGATCCAGGAGCGCATCCAGTCGATTGGTGCACAGCACCCAGCTCACGGTGGGCGCGGCGGGCAATGTCACGCTCACAGCTGAATCCAATGTTTGGGGAGTCGACTGGCGAGGTCGGAGCTTCCGGTCGCGAACCAGCGCTTCGGCGCACAGACGATCCGGGACGACGACGGCTTCCGCTGGTCTCCGAGCCAGGCCGCCCACCAGCTGAACGAGCTGTTGGCGATGATGGCGTGTGAACAATGCGACATCAGCACGAGATCCTGGGCGTCGGTCCGGTGCTGGTCCGCCTCGACGAACTGCGATCCGGGCGGCAGAAAATCCAAGGCTTCCCGGCACCATGGGATGTCGTCGGAGAAGACGAAGCACCGAGCGTGAGGGACCTCGATCTTCAGCCGGGCCATCGCGGACCGGTAATACGCCAGTCCGAGCGCGCCGTGATGGGCGGATGCGGCCGCTAGCGACACATAGTCGCCACGCCGGACGTGGAGCATGACGGAGTGCGGCTGCGACACCTGCGCTAGTAGGTCGGCGAAAACGCCATGAGCCGGCGCCTTCAACACGAAGTCGCGTGCGATTTGTGGCGCAACCGCCTCGAAGTAGCGA
The DNA here is from genome assembly GCF_052044995.1 of Roseateles sp. 22389. Lineage (NCBI taxonomy): Bacteria > Pseudomonadati > Pseudomonadota > Betaproteobacteria > Burkholderiales > Sphaerotilaceae > Roseateles > Roseateles sp. 22389. The sequence goes on along the minus strand of NZ_JBQEOF010000001.1, from coordinate 286,173 downwards.
TGGCTCTGCCAGTAGCCGTCGAAGGTGTCGGCCGCCGCGGTCAGGGCTTCCGGATAGAAGTCGGCAGACTGCTCGTAATGAACACCCAATAGGTCCGCGAGCGCGGGTAAACGCTTGATCACCGGCCTCCAACGCGTCGAAAAGGCGTCCGCCGACGTTGAGACATTCCCCGCTAACTTAAAAACGTCGAGCCCGTACGGGCGGGGCGTCACGCCCGCCGATTGCAGGCTCAACTGGAATGTTGACAGGACGAGTGGCTTTTCGCGCAGGGAGGCGACCGCCCGGCCAAATGCGTACTGGAACATCTGGTTGCCCAACCCGCCGGACAGCCTAACGGTGACTTGCGATTGCTTGATCATGAATGAAACGAGGCGCAGCCGGACTGCGGCGCGCAGCGACCGTGAACAGAAGGAAGAGCAACACGAAGCTGGATTGCGAGCTGAGGTCCAAAAACATCATCTCGATCACTAGGCACAGCAGGAGAGGAAGCGCGTCGGCCGCGAGGAACCCCCGGATAGTCCTGAGGATGAAGAATCCGCCCAATAACAGCGACGTGCTGAGGGTTTGGAGGAATGTGTTGTGAATGACCAGCAACTGACCATCCAGCGCGTGTGCCAGCGGCTCACCGTAGGTGGACTCCAGGAAGGACAGCGACGCAATGTTTTGAATCCCCTGGATCAGCAGTCCCAGACGCTCCTCGGTGGATTCGGAACCGGTGTTGTCCCGCAAGATCTGGTTGACGGCCGCCACGGTCAACGCACCGCCAAAGTAGATCAATGCTACGGCCACCATCTTCATCGGCCGATGCGACGATCTGCTCATCTGCAGGACAAAGATGGGCAACAGGGTAGCGATTGCGGCAGAACGAGAACCCGACGCGATCACGAACAGGATGGCCAGTAGCAGCAACCCCTTACGGTCCAGCAGGTAGGCAGCCACTGCCATCATCGATAAGGGCAACGCGAAGTAGTTGGGGTCGCCAATTAAGCCCGTCGGACGAAACAGGTCAAATCCGAACCCCTCGGCGATGCTCTCGGCGTTGAACAGCGCCAGGCGGTACTCCGGATTGAGGACTGCGAATACCTCGGAGCTGATCGCGGCGAGTCCGAAGGACACCACCAGCCACCACTTCGTCCGATCAGGCAATGAGGCGAAGCGGCTGGCAACCAAGATAAAGAGCGCGATCTTCCCGATGTTGATTGAGTAGCCCACCCCCTCCCATCCATAGGTGAACTCCCTGAACGCCAAGTCGACCGTCATGGCGACGCCGATCAGGAGACATTGGATCCATTCCTCCAGGCTGGGCTTGGCGAATAGCGCAATGACGGCCAGCAGCGGAAGTGCCGCATTGGCATAAGTCAGGCCGCTTCCCGGTAGGGTCAGCGCGCCGAAGGCGCTCGCCCACAGATAGAGGTGTAGCGGCAGCGTCACCATGAAGTCACCGGAGGTGGGCCTGAACTTGACGTCGATCATGGAGTTCCCGTGTCCGCGCCGCGTCGTTCGCGCAGCAGGACCCGTGCACGCCAATAGGTCGGCAAACCGATGCACAGCGCCACGGCGACAAAGGCCGACCATGCCAGACCGGAGGCTCCGAATGCGGTCAGCAAGGGGGGAGCCATGACCAGCAGGACGATGAGACTGGTGCCGGTGGGACGAACCTGATCCGCGAAAGCGCCTACGGCATTGAGCACGGTGCTAATCCACGCGACCACCGTGTTCGCAGCGACGAAGGCGCTCAGTCCCAGGATGAGGCTGATCGGAGGCACCACGAGCGTGCCATGCGAAAGGAGACCGAAGATCTGCTCGTCAAGCAGCCACACCACACCAAACCAGAGCAGCAAGCTCCCGAGAATCAGCCCGCTGCCCACCGGCAGTGCGCGCGCGACGCCCGCCGCCTGCCCCTGACTGACCGAGCGGGTGATGCGCGGCCAGGCAATCGGCATCAGGGCGACGATGAAATTCGCCGGAGCGGTCATGACCCGCGCGACCAAGGTGTAGATGGTGGTATCGGTGAGGGAGAGTCGCCACGAGAGAAAGATCACCGGAAACGTCCCCAGAGCGCATTGCAACAACTGCAGTTTGGTGAAGCTGATCGAATCGCGGCCATGCGTGCGAAAGAACCGGCCTGTCGTCGACAGGTGGAAGCGAGCGCCCTCGGGAGACTCCGGCAGGCGAAGGAAGGCCCAGGCGACGACACGCCCGAGTTGCGGTAGCAGACACATGCACAGCAGGGTCACTACGGGCGACAGCAAGTCCCGCGTAAGGAAGGCCAGAGTAAAGCCACCGGCCGTCGCGAACAGCTCGAAGCCGCGAATCTGCCAAAGACGGTCACCGGCCGAATGGAGGCAGTCACTGATGCTCCCCATGGCGCCGAGGGCAATCGCCGCCGTACACACCGCGGCCACCATTGGCCAGGACACTTCAGGCAACTGGTAGGAGGTCGCCATCAGCATCGCCGCGATCATGCTTGCGAGCACCAGCAACACGAGCGCACTCGTCCGCGCTACCGTCGCGAGTCTGCCGACGGCGGTCACGTCGCCGTTGGCGACCGCCACGTTGAGTTCGTTGCGAAGCACCGGCGTCAACACGCTTTCCAGCAAACTGGCATAGGTACAGATGCTGATGCCCAGCGCGACGACGCCATAGCGATCGCTGCCGAGGGAGGAGATCAGCGGAGGCAGCAGTGCCAGACCGCCAAACGTGCGCAGCAATTGCAACAGCATCGTCACCGAGCTGTCCTTCAACAGACCCCTGCGCATCATGAGTTTGCCCCGGCCGCCCTTTGAACGTTGGCCACGACCTGCGACAGGATTTGCTCAAGCCGAGCGGCACTGACGCGCCAGTTGTAAGTTCGTTCCGCCGCTGCCCGGCCCTCGTCGCCTAGACGCTCTCGCAGTGAGGCGTCGGCCATGAGCCGCACGAGCTCCGTCTCGAAGACGCTGTTGTCCGGCACAGTTAGGCCGCCGGGAAAAGTCCTGACGCATCCCACGTCAGTCGAAAGAAAAGGCATCCCCGCAGCCATCGCGTCGAGGACTACCAGCGGCTGGCATTCGGTGCGCGACGCGAAGGCGAAGATGGACGCCTTCGCGTAGAGCGCGGCCAACTCGCGCCGACCCAGTCCTACGTGAAACGCCACGCGACCTTCTTGCGCTTCGAGCGAGCCTGCCACCCGTTGCCGCAGGCGTTCCAGATAGCCATTGGCGCTAGAACCACAGAATGCAATCGCCCAGTCCTTGCGCCCCGCGTGGAGAAAGGCGTCGAGGACGCCAGCGAAGTTCTTCTCGGGAGTGTACTGACCGACACAGAGCACCAGCCGTTCTCGCCCCGGCGAAGCGTCCGCCGCCGCACGCACATCCTCCGAACTGCCGTTCGCCACCACGTGCACCGGCACACCGATGCGCCGCGCAATGGACACATCCAGGAATCGGTCCGAATCCGCATGATCGGCGAGCGCGACGAAAGCCGATGCCGAGCGCAGCGAACGCGGAATTCGTCGCCAAGCATAGGACCGCCAGCGCACGTAGCGTAGCAGCCCGGTTCGTCCGTTCTTCGTATTCACGGACGTGCCATGGCTGAACAGCACGATCGGGGTCTCGATGGCGGGCTGGGCGTCAAACAGCCAATCGGTATTCCAAGCTTGCCAACAATGACTGACGATGACGTCCGCGCGCGCCGCGCGCACGGCATCCAGATAGACCGCACGCCGTGCGGGATCGTGGATGCCTAGCGCATCGCCGGCCGCATAACAAGGGAAACGACCAGGCCGTATGGGCAGCCGCTGGACGCCTTCCTCCGCGTCCGTCGCTTGCGGATCTCCGCCGGACAGCACTTTGACCTCATGTCCCATGCCCCGCAGTGCCGCCACCTGCCGCGCGGCAACTTCGGCCACCCCTCCCGACTGGGGCGGAAAGGTCGACGTGGTGATCAGGATTCGCATCAGACGCAGAAGATTCTCGGGTCCAGGGAGACCGGGCAGCGATCAGATCGACGCCACATCCCGGCGTAAGCCGGCAATGAGGACGAACACACACATCAGGAATCCTGCGGCGACGGTTCCTAGCACGGCTAGCATCGCTCGCTTGGGCTTGCTCTTGCGCTCCGGCGCCGTGGCCTTGTCGATGACCTGGAAGAGCGTTGCATCGCGGCTCTCGTCAAGCTTCGCAGCCTCAAATTGCTTCGCGAAAAGCTCCTGCAGCGTCTCCTGGTACTTGAAGTCCCGGTAGGCGCTTATGTAATCCGTCCCGGTGTCCTGAGGCCCGGAGGCCTCGGCCGAGCGCAGTTGGCTCTGCAAGGCTCCCAATTGGACACGCAGTGCCTGGACCTCGGGCGACGTGTCGGAACGGCTCTGTCGCAGCGCGGCAAGTCGCACCTCGGTGGCGTCGACCTCGGCCTTGAGCCGGGCGAAGGACTCCGCAGCGGTCCTGGGCTCGGCCTTGATGGCCCCGGCATTGAAGCCGGACGCCTGCAACCGGGCCTGGGCCTGCACGAGGCGCTGACGCGTCTCGGTCAGTTGCTCCTCGAAGAACACGCGTCGTTGCTGCGCTTCTGTCAGAGCCAACCCCTTGGACATCTCCTTCAGCGCCTCGACGAAGGCATTCGCGATGTCGGCAGCTCGCGCGGGGTCGGTGTCGTCCACTTCCACTGCAATCAGGTTGTCCTTCTTGCCCACGTTCATGCGCACGCTGCCATCGAGCCGGCGCCGCGCGTCGACGCGGAAAGGCACGTCGTAGAGCTCGATGAGCTTGAAGCGGTCGATGATCTGGTCCATGACCGTGTTGCTGCGCATCAGCGACACATATTGGTCGGCCGGCGTCTTGATTGGCGTCAGGCCCGCTAGTCCAACCAGTCCGCCAAACGAGGCCAGGGCCGAGTTGGCCGAGCCTTGCTGCTGCGGGCTCAGGAAGGTGGTCACAGCGGTGAACGTCGGCTTGACCAGATAGGTCGCTCCCAGAGTCATCATGCCGGCAGCCAGCGACACGCCAACGATCAGCCTCCATCGACGCCACAGGATGGAGCCAAGTTGCAGCAGGGAAACGGTCTGGGCGGGCGACAAACTGTCGCCAGCGCCGGAAGTCGAGGATGAAGGCTGAAGTCCGACCACGGTGATCCTGAATGGGGATGAATCGACGATCAAGGAGTCCGGCGCAGCATCGACGAACGCCACGACCGAGCAGTGGGCGCCGAGGTCGACGACCGGCGCGCGATTCTACGCGCTCGACGATGTGGACCGCCCTTCGCGCGCACCGGGCCGGAGATCGCTGCTCCTGACATATTCGGGTACGACGCGCCGCAACCACGAACGCGTGGCTTCCGACTGCCAAGCGGGCGCCGCGCCGGCCACCACGGCGTTTAACCAGTCCATCAGCAGACCGCCGCCGGCAGCATCCGTCAGCTTGGCGATCAACAGCCGGGGAATCTGTGTCCGGATCGTCAGATCGGCATCCGCGATCAGCTCTTCATACAGTTTCTCGCCCGGCCGTAAGCCCGAGAACTGGATCCGGACCTCGTTGGGGTCCTTCCCGCTCATCCGAATCATCGTCTTCGCCAGATCCACGATCTTCACCGGCTCCCCCATATCGAGCACGAACACCTGCCCCGACTCCCCGATGGCGCCGGCTTGAACCACCAGCCGCGCCGCTTCCGGAATCGTCATGAAGTACCGCGTGATCTCCGGATGCGTCACCGTCACCGGCCCGCCCTTGGCGATCTGCTCCTTGAACTTCGGAATCACGCTCCCGCTGGACCCGAGCACGTTCCCGAACCTCACCGCCATGAACTTCGTCGCATGCCCCTGCCCCGCCATGTGACTGATGACGAGTTCCGCCGCCCGCTTCGTCGCCCCCATCACATTCGTCGGATTCACCGCCTTGTCCGTCGAGATCAGCACGAAGCGCTCGGCCCCTGATTCAGCCGCCGCCGTGCACGCGTGATACGTCCCCAGCGTGTTGTTCCTCAGCGCGGCCCACGCGTTCTCCTCCTCCATCAATGGCACATGCTTGTAAGCCGCCGCATGGAACACGATCTGAGGCCGGTACTTCCCGAACGTGAACCGCAGGTGCTCCAGGTCCTTCACATCCCCGATCAGCCGTACCAGCGGGATATGCGGGAACTTCTCCGACAACTCCTGCTCGATCCGGTACAGCGCGAACTCGCTCAACTCATACAGCACGATCCGCGACGGCCCATACCGCGCCACCTGCCGGCACAGCTCCGAGCCGATCGACCCGCCCGCCCCGGTGATCAGCACCGTCTTGCCGCCGATGCACTCGCTGATGCCGCCCTCGTCGAGCTGCACCGGCTCGCGGCCCAGCAGGTCCTCGGGCTCGATGTCCCGCACCTGGTTCACCGCGCGGCCCGCCAGCAACTCCTGGCTGCTCGGCACCGTCAGCACCGCCAGCCCCGTCTTGCCCGCCAGGTCCAGCGCGCGCCGCCGCTGCGCCGTCGTCGCCGCCGGCATCGCCACGATCACATGCGTGATGCCATGCATCTCCGCCAGCCGCCCCGCGTCCTCCAGCGTGCCGATCACCGGCACGCCGGCCACGCGCGCGCCGCGCTTCTCCGCCGCATCGTCCAGGTAGCCCACCACCACCCAGCCCTGCTGGTGCTGGATGCCCGCCACCAGCAGCCGGCCCGCGTCCCCCGCGCCCATCACCAGCGCCCGGCGCTGCTCCAGCGCACTGCCGCTGATGCGGCTGCGCATGTGCTCGTAGAGCATGCGGTAGCCCATGCGCATCGTCGCCAGCGCCATCAGCGTGAACACCGGATGCAGCGCCAGCACCGCCCGCGGCACCTTGGTCAGCTGCGCCATCAGCACCGCCACCGCCGCCACCAGGCCGGCGGTGATGCACACCGCCGCCAGCCGCTTGACCTCGCCGAAGCCGCTGAAGCGCCACATGCCCTTGGGCACGTGGAACAGCCGCAGCAGCACCCCGTACAGCGCGACGATGCCCAGCATCACCCAGTGGTCGTAACCCGGCCTGGCTTCGAACCAGCGCTCGAAGCCCAGCCGGAACAGATAGGTCGCCTGCCAGGCCAGCGCCACCGCCACCATGTCGAGCGCCAGCGCCAGCGCCTCGCGGTAGGGCCGGATGCGCGTCAGGAAGGCATCGAGGGACAACCAGTTCATCGTGTTCTCTTGTTCCGTGCTCGGTGCCCGGTGCTCAGGCCTTGATCGCGCCCAGCGTCGCCAGGATCAACCGGATGTCGCCGCCCAGACTGGCGTTGCGCACGTAGTCCGCCGCCAGGCTCAGCTTCATCGGCATGACCACCTCGACATACTCGCGCTCCGGATCCTCCGCCCGCGCCAGCAGCTCGCTCTCGTTGCGGAAGCTCAGCGAGGCCGGATCGGTGATCCCCGGCCGCACCGACAGCACCAGCTCGCGCAGCTCCGCCGGATACAGCGCCACGTAGCGCGGCACCTCGGGCCGCGGTCCGACCAGGCTCATCGCGCCGCGCAGCACGTCCCACAGCTGCGGCAGCTCGTCGACCTTGCTCGCGCGCAGCCAGCGTCCGCTGCGGGTGATGCGCGCGTCGTCGCCGATGGTGATCTGCGGGCCCAGCCGTGGCGCGTCCACGCGCATCGTGCGGAACTTGTGGATGCGGAAGCTCGCGCCGAAGCGCCCCACCCGCTCCTGCCGGAACATCACCGGCCCCGGCGAGTCCAGCTTGACCCATACCGCCACCGCCAGCAGCAGCGGGCTCAGCAGCAGCAGGCCGATGCCGGCGCAGACGATGTCGAAGAGTCGCTTGGCCATCGGCCGTCCCCGCTCCGTGTCCCGTCCGGCCCGTTCAGACGCCCAGCGCGCGGCGCACCGCGGCGATCACGCGCTCGACCTGGTCGTCGGTCATCGCCGTGTACAGCGGGATCGTCACCGTGCGCTCGTAGGCCTTCTGCGACTCGGGGAACATCTCCGGCGTCAGGCCGTAGCGCTCCTTCCAGTACGGGTGCTGGTGCAGCGGCACGTAATGCACGCTGCAGCCGATGCCCTGCTCGAACAGGCGCTCGATGAATTCGTCGCGGCCGATCGGCGCGTCCTCGGTCAGGCGCAGCACGTACAGGTGCCAGCTGTGGACGTCGCCCTCCGGCGCCTGCGGCGGCAGGATCAGCGGCAGGTCGGCCAGCGCCTCGAAGTAGCGCGCGGCGATCTGCTCGCGGCGCCGCTGGAAGGCCGGCAGCCGCTTGAGCTGGTGCAGGCCCATCGCCGCGGCGATGTCGGTCAGGTTGTACTTGAAGCCGGGCGCGACGATCTCGTAGTACCAGCTCGGCACCTTGGCGGTGAAGCGGTCGAAGGCGTCGCGGTTGATGCCGTGCAGCCGCATCACGCGGGCGCGCTTGGCCAGCTCCGCGTCGCGGGTCACCAGCATGCCGCCCTCACCCGTGGTCATCGTCTTGTTGGCGTAGAAGCTGAACACCGTCGCATTGCTGCCCATCGTGCCGATCAACTCCTTCTCCAGCGTCGTGGGCAGCGCGTGCGCCGCGTCCTCGACGACCTTCAGCCCGTGCCGGCGCGCGATGTCCAGCAGCGTCAGCATGTCCACCGCCAGGCCGGCGTAGTGGACCGGGATGATCGCCTTGGTGCGCGGCGTGATCGCGGCCTCGATCTGGTCGAGCGCGATGTTCATCGTCTTCGGATCGATGTCCACCAGCTTCACGTCCGCGCCCATGTAGCGCACCACCTCGGCGGTGGCGGTGAAGGTGTGCGTGGTGGTGATGACCTCGTCGCCGGGCCCGATGCCCAGCGCCTCGAGCGCCAGGTGCAGCCCCGCCGTCGCCGAGTTGACGGCGATGCACTCGATCTGCGGTTCGTTGAGGAACTCGGCGAAGGCCTGCTCGAAGCGCTTGGCCTTGGGGCCGGTCGTGATCCAGCCGCTCCTGAGCGTGTCGACGACTTCCGCGATTTCCTCGTCGCCCAGCTCGGGCAGCGCGAACGGCAGGAAGGGGAGCTTCTGGTCGGGGTTCTGGCTCATGGTGTCTTGGTGATCAGCGCCAGCACGTGGCTGCGCAGGAAGGGCATCGTGTTGAGGACGCGGTAGGCGCCGGGGTGCAGCCGGCAGGCGGCGCGCGCGATCGGGGGAGCCAGCGTGACGCGGCGCACCGTCGTCCGGCCCTCGGGGAACAGCGCGCGCACGCGCTTGAGCGGCACGCCCCGGACGTCGGGATTGCGCGGATTGTCGACGATGAAGTCGTACCAGAGCACCGCCCCGCCCGGCCGCAGCCAGCGCCACATGGCCTGCGCCAGGCGCCGCTGCAGCGCATCGTCCAGGATGGACGAGAACACCGTCGACTGCAGCACCAGGTCCTGGCTGCCGGGCTCGACCTCGGCCTGCGACGCATCGCCCGCCAGCAGCCGCACCTGCTGCGGCAGCGCGGCGCGGGCCGCCTCCAGGCGCTCGGGCAGCAGCTCGATGCCGGTCAGGTGCTGCGGCAGCAGGCCCAGCCGCAGCATGTCCATCAGGTTGCCGCCCGCGCCGCAGCCCACCTCGGTCATCCGCCAGCCGCTCACCGGCGCGTCGGCCTCGGGCATCGCCGCGCGGTGCGCCGCCAGCAGCCGCAGCATCGCCGCCTGGCGCTCGTGCAGCATCTGCCAGACCTCGGGACGCAGCAGGCTGTAGCGCTCCAGGCCGGCCAGCCGCTGGTCGCGGCGGGCGTAGCGCTGGGCGATGGCCTCGAGTTCTCGGTCCTGGGTCATGGCAAAGGTCCTCGCGGCAGGTCAGGACACCGCGTCGATGAAGCGCTGCGCCAGCACTGGGTAGGTGTGATTCGCCAGCACGAACTCGCGACCGCGGCGCCCCATCTCGGCGCGCTCCCCGGCCGGCACCGCGGCCAGCGTCAGCAGGCCGTCGGCGACGGCCTTCGGATCCTGCGGCGGCACCGTCAGCCCGGCGCCGGCCTCGGCCACCGGATCGTTGCCGGCCTCCACCGAGTGCAGCACCGGCCGCTGCGCCATCAGGTAGTCCATCAGCTTGTTGGGCGCGATGCCGAAGCGGTAGATCGGCGTGCGCTGCCAGCCGATGTAGGCGATGTCGAACCCCTTCAGCAGCGACGGGATCTGCGCCTTGGGGATCGCGGGGAACATCGCGACGTTCCCGATCGCCTCGTCGCGCACGCGCGCCTCGAGGTGCTCGCGCAGATGACCGCCGCCGACCAGCACGACGCTCAGCGCCTTCGCAGCCGGATCGGCGCGCTCCTTCAGCAGCTTCGCCGCGTCCAGCAGCACGTCCAGCGCGTTGGGCTCGCCCATCGAGCCGGCGTAACCGACGACGGTGCGACCGGCCGCGCGCTCGGCGTCCAGGTGCGCCTGGATCGCGGGCTCGAGCGGCTCGCCGTGCTCGGACCACTCGTCCAGCGTGATGCCGTTGGGCACGATGTGCAGCTTCTTCAGGTCGAGCCCGTGCGCGGCCATGTGCGCGTGGACCTTGGGCAGCATCGAGACAACGACGTCGGCATCGCGGTAGGCGTCGTTCTCCGCCTTCTGGCAGAGCATCGCGAACGGATGCCACTTCGACATGCCCGACAGCTCGATCGGCGACAGCGGCCACAGGTCATGGACCTCGTAGACCAGCTTGGCCTTGGCGAGCTTGGCCACGCGGCGCGCCACCCACACGTCCATCGGGTAGGTGCTGGAGGCGATGACCACGTCCGGCGCGAATTCGCGCGCCAGGATGTCGGCGTCCTTCCAGACCTGCCGGCAGAAGGACCAGATGTTCTTGACCCGGCCCATGCCGTTGCCCTGGTACTCGGGCGTGTCGTAGAAGAGGTAGTTCACGCCGCTCATCGCGGCCATGCCGGGCTCGGGCTGGGTCGTGCGCACGTGCGAGTAGGACGCGCCCAGGATCAGCGCCTGGTGCCCGGCCCGGACCCATTCGCGGGCCAGGTAGAACGGGCGGAACTCCATGCCGTGTTTCGGCGAGCCGGCGTAGTGGTTGATCAGCAGCAGCTTCATGGGGACGTCGGGGAAAGGCTCTCGCGGGTCAGGCGCCTCAGGCGCGTTGCAGGCGGTCGACGAAGCGGGCGACGGCGGGACCGAACATCGCATGCGCCGCCACCCAGGCGCGGTTGGCCGCGCCCAGGCGGTCGGCGTCGACCGCCTGGCCTGCCACGTCGGCCTCGCCGACCAGCATCCGCAGGCGGTCGGGCAGCGCGCCCAGGTCCTCGTCGTCCTTCAGGATCAGGCCATGGCGGCCGAGCAGCGTGTCGGGCTGCCCCAGCGCCAGACTGCCGGCGGTGCCCAGCAGTTCGTGGTTGGCCGGCAGGTCGGAGAGCAGCGGCAGGCACTCGTGCGCCATCGCCTCCAGCACCGACACCGACACCGAATCGCTCTCCGGCAGGCTCAGGAACCAGCGCGCCGGCGCATAGCGGCGGCCTTGCGAGGTGGCGTCCAGCCGCCCGGTGAACTCGACCCGCTCCGCCAGGCCCAGCGCGCGCACCTGCTCCTCCAGCGCGCCGCGCAGCGAGCCGTCGTTGGCGACGACCAGGCGCGCCTCGGGCTGCTTCGCCGCGATCGCGGCGAAGACCTCGATCACGCGGTGCGGGCGGTAGATCGGCTCCAGGCCGCGGTTGGCGTAGAACAGCCAGGGCTGCTTGCGCACGTTCTGCTTGGGCAGCTGCTCCAGGCCGAAGGGGAAGGTCATCACCTCGGCCGCGCCCAGCTCGCGCATGCGGGCGCTCATGAATTCGGAATCGGAGGTCGTCACCGCGCAGGCCTTGAGCACCTGCGTCGTCAGCCAGCGGTAGGCCCAGCCCTGGCCGGGCGCGACCAGGATGTCGCTGCCCCAGGCCGAGCCCGCGATCCGCGCGCGCAGCTTCCAGCCGCGGCGCGCGGCCCAGGCCAGCGTGCCGTGCGAGGTCAGGTAATGCGCATGCAGCCAGTCGGCATCGACCTTCTTGAGCCACGCCCCCAGCGCCGGCAGCTGCTTGAGCACCGCGATGTTGCCGCCGCCATGCGCGGGGTCGGTGTTCAGCGCGAGGCGGCGGTCCTCGGGAATCAGGAAATGGAACTCGGGCGCGAAGCCGCGGGTGGACGCGGCCCAGAGCTCGATCTCGCGGCGCTGCGACAGCGCGCGCGCCCATTTCAGCAGGTGGGGACTCTCGCCGTCCCCGATCAGGACCAATCTCATGCAGGCACTCCATGGGCGACGGGCCGCGGCGCCGAGCCGCGCACCAGCCACGCCAGGTAGATCGCGAAATAGATCGGCAGCAGCACCGCGATGGCGCCGAGCGCCGTCGTCAGCGCGCCGCCGGCACTCAGCACCAGCGCGACCGGCAGCACGTACAGCGCGTTGCCGACCAGGCTGAAGGCCAGCGCGCCGCGCTGACGTCCGGTGACCATCGGCGTCACGGTCAGCGGCGCGGCGATGAAATGCGCGGCGACGTAGGGCGCGATCCAGCGGCCGTACTCGCCCGCGGTGGTCCAGTCCTGGCCCAGCAGCCAGCCGAACAGCGCCGGGCCGACGGCGATCAGCACCGCCATGCCGGGCAGCGCGACCATCGCCAGCAGCCGGATGCCGCGCAGCAGGCGCGGACGCAGGTCGACGCCACGTTGCCAGTCGCGGGCGAGCTCGCCCAGCAGCGCCTCGGACAGCGCGCCGCCGACCAGCGTCGCCGGCGCCTTCACGAGACGCACCATCAGCGCGTAGTAGCCGGCCGTGGCGGCATCGGCCCAGGCGGCGATCATCGCCAGCACCAGCGTCTCCTGCGCCGCGTTGACGAAGGCATGCGGGCTGTTGAGCAGCGGGAACTGCTTGTAGCGCCAAGCCAGCCGGCGCAGGTGGCGCCAATGCCAGGACTTGCCGGCCTGGTCCAGCCGCGTGGCGCGGCGCCAGCGCGCGCCGCGATGCAGCAGCCACAGCGGCGCCAGCAGCGCGGCCAGGCTCTGCGACAGCACCAGCGCCGCCACGCCGGCGAAGCCGCCCAGCGCCGCCAGCGCCTGGGCCGCGGCCATCACGCCCTGCTGCAGCACGCGCGCCTGCGCGATCACGTCGATGCGGGCCTGGCGGTTGTTCCACAGGCTCAGCGCCTGCTGCATGCCGGCCAGCGCGACCACCGGCGCCAGCATCAGCAGCCACGGATCCAGCTGCGCGAGCGACACCCAGCGGCCGCCCAGCCGCGCATGCTGGGCCATCAGCAGGTGCCAGAGGCCGGCACCGGCGGCCGTCAGCAGGCCCATGGCCAGGGCGATCCACAGCGCCAGCTGCAGCACCAGCGCGGCCTCGCCGTCGCGGCGCGGCATGACGATCGCGAACTCGTAGCGCGCGTTGGCGATGGTGGCGAGGTTGGCGGCCAGCGCGACGAACAGCGCCCAATGCCCGAGCGCCTCGGCGCCGTACCAGCGCGTCAGCAGCGGCGCGATCAGCATCGGGATCGCCTGCGTCAGCATGGACGCGCCGGCGAGCTGGGCGAAGCGGCGGCGGACGGTCATCGGAGCTGGCCTCCGTGACGCTCCGCGATCGCACGCACCGCGGCCCGCTGCGAGGCGCTCAGCCGCGCATGCAGGCCCAGCGGCAGGTTGAGCACGGTGCGGGCCGCGCGCTCGCCCTGCGGGCAGTCGCCCGCCGTGTAGCCGAAGCGACGGCTGCCGCGCGGATGGACGACGTCGTCGAACCAGGTGCCGCCGACGATGCCCGCCGCCTCGAGCGCCACCACGGCGGCGTCGCGGGACGCCGCATCGGGCAGCAGCAGCGGGTAGCGCAGCAGCACGGCGCCGGGCGCGCGCACCGGCCATTCCCAGCCCGGCAGATTCGTCAGCAGCGCGTCGAAGTCGGCGGCCTGCGCGCGGCGCAGCGCATGGATCGCGTCGAAGCGACGCGCCTGCGTCCATCCGATCGCAGCGCTCAGCGGGTGCAGGCCGGCGCGGTAGTCGGGCTGCGTGTCGCCGGCGACCTCGCTGTCCGGCGTCTTCGCCACCACGCCCAGCATCCGCGATGGCGCGCGCAGCAGCGCGGTCAGCGCGCTCAGCACCGGGCGCGGCAGGCTCATCGTCAAGCGGTGCCAGCCCAGCGTCAGCAGCTGCCGCAGGACGGTGCCGGTCGACGGCGCCCGCAGCGCCGGCAGGCGCGCCGCGAAGCGCTCCCGCGACGGCGGGTGATGGATGACCAGCGCGCCGCCGATGCCGGTGGTCAGCGGCTTGGAGTACTCGAAGCTGAAGAAGGCCGCATGGCCCAGCGTGCCGACGGGGCGGCCCACCGCGTCGGTGCTGCCCCAGGCGTGGGCGGCATCCTCGACGAAGACGACGTCGGGGTGCTGGATGCGCAGCTCGTCCAGGCCCTCGGTGACCAGGCCGAAGTTGTGCGGCACCACGACCAGCCGCGTCTCGTCGCTGATGGCGTCGGAGATCGCATCGGGCGTGGGGTTGAAGTCGTCGCGCGCGATGTCGACGTAGCGGACCGACAGCCCCAGGTGCATGAAGACGTTGGGCACGACCACGCAGGTGTAGCCCGGCAGCAGCACTTCCGAGCCGGGCGGCAGGTCCAGCGACGCGGTGAACGCGTGCAGCGCCGCGCGGCCGCTGCCGAACAGGCGCACCTCGCCGTCGACCGCCGGGTCCAGGCCCAGGCTGCGCGCGAAGGCGGCGCGGAAGTCCTCGAGGCTGGCGGTGCCGCGCCGCAGCCAGTGCCACAGCGCCACGGGCAGGTCGCGCCAGCGCAGTGCGCCGGCGACATGACCCTTCATGAGGACGACGACGGCGGACGCGCGCCGTCGACCCGGTGGAGCGGCCGGGCCGGCACGCCGCCGTAGACCCAGCCGCCGGGGAGGTGGCCGCGCACCACGGCGTGCGCCGCGACCACCGCGCCGTCCTCGATCACGCTGCCCGGCAGCACCGTCACGCGGGCGCCGAGGAACACGTTGCTGCCGATGCGGATGTCGGCGCGCTGGTAGTGCTCGCGGAAGAGGCCGGTGGCGGTGACCGCGTTGGACTCGCAGAAGAGCATCAGGCCGGGGCCGATGGCGACGTCGTCGCCGATGGTGAGCCGCTGCTGGCCGATCAGCAGGTAGCCGCCCGGCGCGATGTGGCTGCGCACGCCGATGCGGAAGCCGCCGGAGCCGCTGGCCAGCAGCTGGACGTCGCGGTACAGGATGGATCCCGCGCCGAGCGCGCTGCCCGCGCCGCAACGCACCCGCGCGCCGGGATGGATCTGGGCGCGGGTGCCGACGCGCAGCCCCAGGCACGCCGCGACGCGCGCGCGGATCCGCGCGCGCACCGCATCCAGCGTGTAGCCCAGCAGCATCGCGTTGGTGGCCTTGTCCAGGGGTTGATCGGAAGGGAGGAGATCGGCAACGGCCCGGGCGCGCGCGGCGCTCAGGCCAGCGCGACGCGCAGCGCGGCGACGACCTCGTCCTGCTGCGCCTCGGTGAGGTCGGCGCTCATCGGCAGGCTCATCACGCGCCGCGCCGCGGCCTCCGCATGCGTCAGCGGCGTCGCGATGCGGCAGCGCTGCTCGTAGGCGGGCTGGCGGTGCAGCGGCTTGGGATAGTGGATCGCGGTCGGGATGCCGGCCTGCTTGAGCGCCTGGACCACCGCCTCGCGCTCGTCCACCTGCACGGTGAACTGCGCCCAGACGCAGTCGCGGTCCTCGCGCACGGCCAGGCGCTGCAGCGGCAGCTCGCCGATCAACTGCTGGTAGCGCTCGCCGATGGCCAGGCGCCGCGCGATCTCCCAGTCGAAGCGTTCCAGCTTGCCCAGCACCACCGCGCACTGCAGCGTGTCCATGCGCCCGCCGACGCCCACCCGCGTGTGCGTGTAGCGCTGGCTCTGGCCGTGGACGCGGATCTCGCGCGCGGCCTGCGCCAGCGCGTCGTCGTCGGTGAACAGCGCGCCGCCGTCGCCGTAGCAGCCCAGCGGCTTGCTCGGGAAGAAGCTGGTCGCGCCCCAGGTCGAGAGGCCGCAGCTCCTGCGGCCCTTGTACGTCGCGCCGAAGCTCTGGGCCGCGTCCTCGATGACCGGGATGTTCCCGTGCCGCGCCGCGATCGCGTTGATCGCGTCCATGTCGCACACCTGGCCGTACAGGCTGACCGGCATGATCGCCTTCGTGCGCGGCGTGAGGGCGGCCTCGATCAGCGCGGCGTCCAGGTTGCAGCTGTCGGGCTCGATGTCGACGAACACCGGCACGCCGCCCAGCAGCACGATGGTCTCGGCCGTCGCGGCGAAGGTGAACGGCGTGGTGATGACTTCGTCGCCGGGCTGCAGGTCCAGCGTCATCAGCGCGATCAGCAGCGCCTCGGTGCCGCTGGCCACGGTGATGCAGTGGCGCGTGCCGGCGTAGGCGGCCAGCGCGGTCTCCAGCTCCTGGACCTCGGGGCCCATGATGTACTGGCCGTGGTCGAGCACACGCTGGATGCGCGCGTCGATGGTGGTCTTCAGGGCGGCGTACTGCGCCTTGAGGTCGATGAAGGGAAGGCTCATGCCTGGGGCTCCGTGGCGTCCAGCAGGCGCAGCGTCCGGCCGGTGAGTTCGTAGCGTTCGCCGCTGGCCGGGCAGGCCGCGTGGCCCTGGCCGTCGACGGGCAGGTCCAGCTTCTCGCCATGGCGGCTCATCCAGCCGATCTGGCGCGCCGGCACGCCGACCATCAGCGCATACGGCGTCACGTCGCCCTTGACGACCGCGCCGGCACCGATGAAGGCGTACTCGCCGATCGTCGCACCGCAGACGATGGTGCAGTTGGCGCCGAGCGTCGCGCCGCGCTTCACCAGCGTGTGGCGGTATTCGTTCTTGCGCGGCACCGCCGAGCGCGGGTTGTAGACATTGGTGAAGACCATGGACGGACCGCAGAAGACGTCGTCCTCCAGCGTCACCGCGTCATAGACCGACACGTTGTTCTGGATCTTCACGTTGCGGCCGATGGCCACGTCGTTGCCGACATAGACGCCCTGCCCCAGCGAGCAGCCCTCGCCGATGCGCGCGCCGGCGCAGACATGGCTGAAGTGCCAGACCTTGGTGCCGTCGCCGAGCTGCGCGCCGTCGTCGACGATGGCGCTGTCGTGCTTCCACCAGCCCATGTCAGAACACCAGCGGCAGGCCGACGCGCTGGCCGTCGCGCGCGCTGCGGTAGGCGGCGATCAGCAGCTCCAGCGAGCGCAGGCCCTCGTAGCCGTCGACCTGCGCCTGCGCCTCGCCGCGCAGCGTCTGGATGACGTTGTCGTAGTAGGCCGCGTGGCCGAAGCCGTAGACGCTGGGGGTCTCGTAGCTGGCGTTCTTCACCCGCTCGTCGTCGGGGTGGGGCGTGTCGAAGGCCCAGTGCTCGATCTTGTTGACCGCCGTACCGCCGATCTTGACCGTGCCCTTCTCGCCCAGGATGGTGATCGAGCCTTCCAGGTTCTGCGGGTAGGTCAGCATCGTCACGTTGATGCTGGCCAGGCCGCCGTGACGCAGGCGCAGCGCCAGCACGCCGGTGTCCTCGGCCTCGATGTCGCGGTCCAGCGTGGCCGTGTAGGCATGCACGTTGTCGACCGGGCCGACCAGCCAGTCCAGCAGGTCCACGTAGTGGCTGGCCTGGTTCATGAAGGCGCCGCCGTCCATGTCCCAGCGGCCGCGCCAGCGGGCGGCGTCGTAGTAGCTCTGCGGGCGGGTCCAGAACACGTTGACCGTGCTCATGAAAATGCGGCCGAAGCGGCCCTGGTCCAGCGCCTGCTTGACCAGCTGCACCGTCGCGTTGAGGCGGTTCTGCTTGACGACGAAGAGCTTCACGCCGGCGTCGCGGCAGGCGCGGACCATGGCCTGGCCTTCCTCGAACTTGGTCGCCATCGGCTTCTCGCTGAGCACGTGGCGGCCGGCCTGGGCGCAGGCGACGGCCTGCTGCGCGTGCAGGCCGCTGGGCGTGGACAGCACGATCAGGTCGGCGTCCGAGCCGGCCAGCAGCGCGTCCAGCGAGGCGAAACCGCGCTCCGGCGGCAGGCCGGTCTGGGTCAGCGCGGCCTGGACGGCCTCGGGGCGGGTGTCGCAGACGGCGACCAGTTCGGCGCGACCCGCGTGGCGGGTCAGCGCCTCGACGTGGTTCTTCGAGATGCGGCCGCAACCGACGAGGGCGACACGGACCGGGCGGTCCAGGATGGGGAACTGAGGCATGGCGCGCGATTTTAAGAGCCTAAAATCGCGCCCAGCTTTTTCCAGGTCCACGATGAGCCAGCCCCAAGCCCCCCACACCGGCGCCGACCAAGCGGCGCCCGCGCAAGACGACAACAAGCTGATCGCCGAACGCCGCGAGAAACTCGCCGCCATCCGCGAGAAGGCGCAGGCCAAGGGCGTCGCGGCCTTCCCCAACGATTTCAAGCCCCAGCACCGCGCCCAGCCGCTGCAGGCGCAGTACGGCGAGCTCCCCAACGAGGAGCTCGAGCCCCAGGCGGTCGCCGTGACGGTGGCCGGCCGCATGATGCTCAAGCGCATCATGGGCAAGGCCAGCTTCGCCACGCTGCAGGACGCCACCGGCGCGATCCAGCTGTTCCTCTCGAAGGACGCGCTGGGCGAGGAGGTCTACAACGACTTCAAGCACTTCGACCTGGGCGACATCCTGGGCGCCGAAGGCACGCTCTTCCGCACCCGCACCGGCGAACTGTCGGTCAAGGTCACGACGCTGCGGCTGCTGACCAAGTCGCTGCGCCCGCTGCCGGACAAGTTCCACGGCATGGCCGACCAGGAGCAGAAATACCGCCAGCGCTACGCCGACCTGATCTCCGACGGCAAGGCGCGCGAGCGCTTCGTGGCGCGCTCCAAGGCGGTGTCGTCGATCCGCTCGTACATGGTGGAGAACGGCTTCCTGGAGGTCGAGACGCCGATGCTGCACCCGATCCCGGGCGGCGCGAACGCCAAGCCCTTCATCACGCATCACAACGCGCTGGACCAGGAGATGTACCTGCGCATCGCGCCGGAGCTCTACCTGAAGCGCCTGGTGGTGGGCGGGTTCGAGCGCGTGTTCGAGATCAACCGCAATTTCCGCAACGAGGGGATCAGCGTCCGGCACAACCCCGAGTTCACGATGATGGAGTTCTACGCGGCCTACTGGACCCACCAGGAGGTCATGAGCTTCACCGAGGAAGTGATCCGTCACGCGGCGCGCGCCGCGACCGGCAGCGCGGTGGTGAGCTACGCGGGCAAGCCGGTGGATCTGGAGAAGCCGTTCGCGCGGCTGTCGGTGCGTCAGTCGCTGATCGTGCACGCCGGCGTGAGCGAGGCCGAGGCCGATGACGCCGAGGTGCTGCGCGCCAGGCTGAAGGCGCTGGGCGAGGAAGCGCCGGCGCATTGGGGCCTGTCGGCGCTGCAGTTCGGGATGTTCGAGGCGGCGGTCGAGGAAAAGCTCTGGGAGCCGACCTTCATCGTCGACTACCCGGTCGAGGTCTCACCGCTGGCGCGCGCGTCGGACGCGGACCCGACGATCACCGAGCGCTTCGAGCTGTTCATCACCGGCCGCGAATACGCCAACGGCTTCTCCGAGTTGAACGACGCCGAGGACCAGGCTGCGCGCTTCCAGGCGCAGGTTGCCAACAAGGACGCGGGCGATGAGGAGGCGATGTTCTTCGATGCGGACTTCATCCGCGCGCTGGAGTACGGCATGCCCCCCACCGGCGGCTGCGGCATCGGCATCGACCGGCTGATGATGCTGATCACCGACAGCCCGTCGATCCGCGACGTGATCCTGTTCCCGGCGCTGCGGCGCGAGGGTTGAGCGAAGGCGGACGGCTGCTGGCCCTCACCCCTGCCCTCTCCCGCAAGCGGGAGAGGGAGTAAGAAAAGAAGGCACCAAAGCAGAAAGGGACACCGAGAGGTGTCCCTTTCTGCTTTGGCCTCCCCCTGGCCGGCCGGTGCGCCCGGCAGTGTCGAGGGGGAAGCGGCCTGCCTTACTTGGCGGCGTTGCCTTCGTTCGACGCGCCCTTCTTGGCGGCAGTCTTCTGGGCGGAGGCCTTGGCGGCCAGTTGGGTGGCCGTCGGGGCATTGATGCCGTTGTTCAGGGCACCGACGCCCGCTTGCTCGGCGCTCAGCGCGGCGACTTCGCCGGAATCGCGGGCGGCTTGCAGTTCGGCGATGACTTCGGCACGGGTCTTTTCCACCGGCTCGGCGGCGAAGGTGGCGCTGGCGCTCAGGAAAGCGGCGGCGATCAGGGCGGTCTTGGTCAGCGTGTTCATGGCGGTTCCTCTCGGTTCGTTGCACCGGACTCCGCACTCCGCGTCGTCCATGGGCTGAACTCTAGGCGCCGACCCTCAGGGGAAACACTAGGTATTCTGGAAAGATCCATTCAAGGATCGTCAACAATCCTGCGCTGGTGTGCGAACCGTACACCGATCGGGATCAAGGATTGTTTCAATCGGGGTCCGCAATGAGGCGGACCCTCCACGGCCGCTGGCGGAAGAAGCGCACCGCTACCGGCATGGCCCCCTCTCCCGCTTGCGGGAGAGGGAAGGGGTGAGGGCCAGCAGCCTGTGCAAGCCCTTCCCCTTCAGCTGTGCTTGAACACCGGCGCCCGCTTCGCCAGGAAGGCTTCCATGCCTTCGCGCTGGTCGTCGCTGCCGAACAGCGCATGGAAGTGGCGGCGCTCGATGGCGACGCCTTCCTTCAGCCCCCCCTGGTAGGCCAGGTTCACCAGCTCCTTGATCAGCATCGTCGACGGCCCGCTGAAGCCGTTGATCGTCTCCGCCGCCGTCAGCGCCTCGGCCATCAGCTGCTCGGCGGGCACGACGCGCGACACCAGCCCGGCGCGCTCCGCCTCGGCCGCGTCCATCATCCGCGCGGTCAGCAGCATGTCCATCGCCTTGCTCTTGCTGACGGCGCGCGGCAGGCGCTGCGTGCCGCCGGCGCCCGGGAGGATGCCCAGCTTGATCTCCGGCTGGCCGAAGCGCGCCGTGTCCGCCGCGATGATGAAGTCGCACATCATCGCCAGCTCGCAGCCGCCGCCCAGCGCGAAGCCCGCCACCGCGCCGATCACCGGCTTGCGCACCTGCAGGATGGTCTCCCAGTTCTTAGAGATCAGCCCGCTCTTGAACGCCGACATGAAGGTGTGCGGCGCCATCGTCGGGATGTCCGCACCCGCGGCGAAGGCGCGCTCGCTGCCGGTCAACACGATGCAGCCGATGCCGTCGTCCGCGTCGAAGGCCAGCAGCGCGCGGCCCAGCTCGTCCATCAGCGGATCGCTCAACGCGTTCAGCTGCTTGGGGCGATGCAGCCGGATCACGCCGGTCTTGCGGTCGCCGGTGCCGGCCACCTCGACCAGAATGTTCTCGAACGCGACGCCGGTCAGGGCTTGAATCATGGAGGTCTCCTTCAACTTGGAATGGCGGCAACTATAGGGCGCTGGTCCGGGAGCGCGCCTTCACCGACCCGCCGTGGACGCCGCCTCCACCGCGGCGCTGGCGGCGGGCGCGGCCGTCGCGGGAGCCAAGGCCTGCTTCGGCGGCGCCTTCAGCACCAGGTCGATGTGCGTGCGCGGGTCCTTCGCGCGGTTCTGCCAGAGTCGCACCCGCACCGGCAGGTACTGCAGCGACGGCGCCAGCCAGAACTCGGCCTGCATGTCGCCGCGGGTGTCGTCCATGTCCGAGTCCACATGCCAGGCCGGGATCGGCCCCAGCGGCGTCGCGACCTCCTCCAGGCCGGTCACCCGGTAACGCCACAGGTGGAGATTGCGCGGCAGCGCCAGCGACTGCTGGATCAACAGGTCGCCCTGCGCCGCCTGCCGGCCGGTGAGGAACAGCCAGGTGAACTGCACGAACTGGCTGGCCGCGTCCTGCGTGCCGTCGGGCATCGGTTCGCGGCGGCCGTCGGCCATGCGCACGCCGCCGTCCTCGAAGCGCAGCGTCAGTTGCCGGTTGCCGCCGGCCAGTCCGCCGGTGACCTCGTCGAAGCGCCGCGGCAGCAGGCCCAGCGGCGTGATCTCGCCGTCGCTGCTCAGCCGGCGCGACATCAGCGGCGCGATCCTCGGGCCGATCCAGGCCTCGAGATGGACCTGGTAATGCGAGCCGTCCCGCAGCCATTGCACGCGCGCGTCGCCGTGGACCGCGCCGCGGTAGTCGCCGGTCAGCCGGTAGTCGAGCTCGGTCGACAGCGGCCACTCGATGCCGGGCGTCCATTCGCCGACGGCATCGGACACCGCCAGGGCCGGCGGCATCGCCAGGGCCTGCAGCTCCGGCGGCGGCTCGCTGGCGACGGGATCGGGCGGCAGCGGCGCCGGGCCCTCGCCCAGCGAGGGGATGGAGGGGACGATCCGCCGCGGCGTGCCCGGCGGGCCGGCCTTCTCGGGGGTGGCCGGCGGCGGCGGCGCGGCCGGTTTCAGTTCCTGGACGAAGACCGCTTCGATCCGGTCCGGCTCCGGCGTGTCCGGCATCCAGCGCTCGTGGAGCTCGCGGGCGCCGCTCAGCAGCCAGAGGTGGGCGGCCAGCACGGCCGCCGTCAGCCCGCCCAGCG